>NZ_JRZZ01000036.1:0-13936 GCF_002865965.1 Erwinia sp. B116 | reverse complement strand
CCGCCCCCTCCCCCCAGCGCAACAGCGCGTCCCGCGCCTGAGCGGCAGCCGCGACCTTAAGCTCCAGCCCCAGCCGGTGCGGGTTCTGCCGCAGGTAAGGGGCAAATTCATACCACTTGGCCAGCGCGTCGACGATCCCCGCCTCAAGATAGCGCACCCCGGCGCGGGCGATTACCTCGCTGTCGGCCAGCGCCAGCAGCGGCAGCTTTTCCAGCAGCACGCTTTTCTGATGGCCGCCGTGCGGATGGTAAATCACCGCATAGGGCGACCAGGCCGCGCAGGTGGCGGCCTGGGTGGCGAAGCAGAATACCGCCACGCCGGGCAACGCGGCACCGGCAGCTTTGCCGCAGTCCAGCACCCGGCCACCGCCGATCGCCAGAATACCCTGCGCCCCCTGCGCCAGCGTGCGCTGCTGCAACCCGGCAATGGCGTCGTCGCTGCACTCGCCGTCAAGATAGTCAAGTTGCCAGCTTATCCCGGCGCGTTCCAGGCTGTGGCTCAGCGCCGGCTCCACCGCCTGCCAGGCACGCGGTGAGGTCAGGATACGCAGCGTGGTGGCATGCGGGCGGATCAGTTCGCCGGTGCGGGCGGTCAGTCCCGCTTCCAGCAGCCACGCCTGTGGCGAAAGAACAGAGAGCATAGGTTTTTCCTGTGGGTTTCAGAGTGAGCAGGACGCGCTGACAAACGCAGGCTGCTGCCATGTCGTCACGTCCGGCAGCAACTGGCCGATGGATCAGGGCCGCTATTCCCGGCGGATGCGCCGCGCCAGGCAGCTGCCCGCGCTCTGGATCAGCTGCACGATAACGATCAGCACCAGCGCGGTGAACAGCGTGGCAAAGGCGTCAAAACGCTGATACCCGTAGGTGATGGCCAGATCGCCAATCCCGCCGCCGCCGACGGTGCCGGCCATCGCCGTTGCGCCAAGCAGGCCGATGGTGGCGGTGGTCAGCGCCAGCGCCAGCGACGCCGCCGCTTCCGGCAGCATAAAGTGCCAGATGGTCTGCAGCACCGTGGCGCCCATCGCATCCGCCGCTTCGAGAATGCCGTCATCCACCTCCAGCAGCGAGTTCTCCACCAGCCGCGCAATATAGGGAGCGATAAACACCACCAGCGGCACGATCGCCCCGGCCGTCCCGATGGTGGTGCCGACCAGCATGCGGGTCACCGGCAGAATGGCGATCAGCAGAATAATAAACGGCAGCGAACGCACGACGTTAATCAGCGGGTTAAGCACCCGGTGAACGCTGCGCAAGGGGGCGATGCCGCCGGGGCGGCACACCACCAGCAGAATGCCCAGCGGCACCCCGAGCAGCGAACCCAGCCCCAGCGAGACGCCAATCATCAGCAGCGTATCGTGCAGCGCCAACAGAAACTGCTCGCCGGTTACGGCGGTATCAAAGAACTCAAACATGGCTGATTGTCACTCCTGAAGCGCGCAGATCCCCGGTTGCACGGGCGACGGCCTGCGCATCCCCGTCTATCTGCACGATCATAAAACCGAGCAGGGTCTGCTGCACGTCGGCCATACTGGCGAACAGGATATTCACCTCAATGGCGTGATCGCGGATAATGCGGTTAATCACCGGCTGCTGTGCGCTGGCTCCGGCAAACTCCAGCCGTAAGGCCGGCTTCTGCGGCGTCTGTTGCAGGTAGTCCAGCACCTGCTGCGGCAGACGATCGTGCAGCACCGACTGCACAAAACTGGCCGAAACCGGGTGCTGTGGCCGGGCAAACAGATCGAGGACCGATCCCTGCTCCACCACCCGCCCCTGCTGCATCACCGCCACTTTGTGGCACAGCGTCTGGATCACCGACATCTCATGGGTAATCAGCACGATGGTGATGCCGTAACGCTGGTTGATCTCGCGCAGCAGCAGCAGGATCTGCCGGGTGGTGTGCGGATCGAGCGCCGACGTGGCTTCGTCACACAGCAGCACCGACGGATTGGTGGCCAGCGCGCGGGCGATGCCCACCCGCTGTTTCTGCCCGCCGGAGAGTTCGTTGGGGTAGCTGTGCGCTTTATCACTCAGGCCGACAAACGCCAGCAGCTCCGTCACCCGCGCCGCAATGGTGGCCTTATCACGCCCCAGCAGGATCAGCGGCAGCGCGACATTGTGAAATACGGTGCGCGAATTCAGCAGATTAAAATTCTGGAAAATCATGCCGATCTCTTTTTTCACCGCCCGCAGCCGCTGCGCACTGATACCGCCCAGCGATTCACCGTTAATCACTACTTCGCCACCGTCCGGCTGCTCCAGCCGGTTAATCAGCCGCAGCAGGGTACTTTTACCCGCGCCGCTGTAACCGACAATGCCGAAAATATCGCCTTTATCAACCTGCAGCGTCACCGCATCCAGCGCCTGGATGCGCCGGCCTTTGCGGGTAAAGGATTTACTCACCTTATTGAAGGCGATCATCGCCGCACTCATTTCAGATAATCGGGCAGCAGATACCCCTGATATTGTGGCGATGACTGAATATAGGATTTAAATTCCGCCGAGTGATAACCGGCAATAATATCCCTGGCAAACGCCGCCTGTTTATTTTTCCCGGCCACCGTCACCACATTAATAAAATTACTGCTGGCGTCTTCCAGCTTCAGCGCCGAGTTCAGCTTAATGCCGCTGGAGACGGCAAAATTACCCTGAATCAGGCCGTAGTCGACATCCGGCAGCGAACGCACCTGCTGGGCATTGTCGATCTCTTTCAGCACGATCTTATACGGGTTCTCACTGATATTACGCTGCGAGAAAGTGGCCGGGTCGCTGTCTGCGCTGAGTTTAATCCAGCCGAGGCTTTGCAGCACCAGCGCGGCACGGTACTCATTAGAGGCCTGATTCGGAACGGAAACGGTGGTGCCCGGCGCGGGCGGCGTGGCCAGAGTTTTCAGCTTACCGCCGTACAGCCCCATCGGAGGCGTCGGCACCTGCACGATGCCGGTATTGTCGATACCGAGACGCTCATTAACCGACTTCAGGTACACCGGGTGCTGCATAATGTTGGCATCAATGCTGCCCCGCGCCACCGCGTCGTTGACCTGAATACCGTCGCTGAAATCTTTATATTCTATCTTATACCCCTGCTTAATTAACCACGGGGCCACGCCTTTCTCAAACTGCTCTTTATACGGGCCGGGGTTAAAGCCGACACGGATCAGCTTACCCTCTGCCGCCTGTGCGATATTTACCCCGGCCATGCTGGTCAGCAGGGTCAGTACCGCCGCTGAAATAAGGTTCTTTTTCATTATGATTTTTCCGTTGTGTTTTAGCTATTTCGGATTAAACCACATCATTTTTCGGGTTGTAAGCGTCTGCGCCGGGTTTCATTTTGCTTTTTTATCACATCGATAATTGCCGCTGGCATATTCAGAAACCGGCAGCCGTTAGCGGATATTATTCTTAAGCGCGGCAGGCAATCGCTGCCCGGACGGCGCAGCGCTGTGAGATAGTAGATTAAAATAAACAGACAGAGAAACATCATGGCCGACTTTGCTGCCTCCCCGCTGGTTAACGCGCTGGAGGAGAATATTTTTAGCATCCTGGAAAAACTGGCCGCCGGTATCAGCAGCCCCACGCTGCCGCTGATTGACCTCTCCAGCGGCAGCCCGCGCCAGCCCACGCCGCCGGAAGTGGTCGACCGCCTGCAAAGCGCGGTGCTCGACGAAGCGAACCATCAGTATCCGTCGTTCTGGGGCAAGCCGCAACTGCGCCAGGCCATCGCCCGTTTTTACCAGCGGCACTACGACGTGGAACTGGACCCGGACCATGAAGTGGCGGTGTTTCAGGGCTCGCATATCGGCGTCAGCGGCATTCCGCGCGCGCTGCTGCAACCGGGACAGTACCTGATCTCCACCGATCCCTGCTACCCGATCTACCGCTCGGCAGCGCTTCAGGCACAGGCGCAGTTTTACGGTATCCCGCTGGAAGCCGGGCGGCAGTTTCTGCCCGACTTCAGCGCGGTTCCGCAGGACGTTGCACGTCAGGCCGGACTGTTAGCGCTGAACTATCCGCACAACCCGACCGGGGCGATGGCCACTCCTGAGCTGTTTGATGACGCGCTGGCGTTTGCCGAACGCTATCAGCTGCCGGTGTTGCATGACTTCGCCTATGCGGCGATTGGCCGTGAACCGGCGGATGCCCCGGTCAGCCTGCTGACACGCCCCGGTGCCAGAGCGCGGGCGGTGGAAACCTATACCCTGTCGAAAACCTTTATGATGGCGGGCTGGCGGGTGGGCTTTGCGGTGGGGAACGCCTCGATCATCGCCGCCTTTAAAAAGCTGCACAGCCACAGCTACAGCACGGTATTTGGCGCGGTGCAGGATGCGGCGATCGCCGCGCTGGCGCTGCCTGCCTCACGTATTGCACAGGGGGTGGCGGTATACCACCAGCGCCGTCAGCGGGTGCTGGCGCGGCTGGCGGCGATCGGCTGGCCGGTACCGCCCGATCAGGGCAGCTTTTTCCTCTGGCTGCCGGTGCCCGCCGGCTTTCGCGCCCAACAGTTTACCGAGTGGCTGCTGCACAAGGCGCATATCCTGGTAGCGCCCGGCAGCGGCTTCGGCCCCGGCGGCGAAGGCTATATCCGCATCAGCCTGACCACCGACGATCGGGCGCTGGACGAGGCGCTGACGCGTATTGCGCAGCTGAAGCTGTTTAGTGACTAAGCCGCCAGACCGACCTGTTAAATTCCTGGCGCATCTTCTCCCGGCATCAGGCACCGGATAAACCGGAAGCGTAGCGGTAGCCCGACTGAAAGTTATACACAATAACTGTCGTGATGAACCACAGGCTTTCGGCTGGCAATGTGCGAAAGATCGGTGGCATGTTGCGGCCTGTTTTCAGGTGCCAGGGCACCCCGGGCAGGATGCTTAAGAAGTGTTAATTCGGGTGTTAATAAAATCCCGGCGTAAGGCCGGGATTTTTAAGAGAACATGGAATTGCACAGGGCGTACGGGTAAAAATGCGGCGGCCCGCAGATCGGCGGGCCGCCATGATAACAACGAAGGGATTAATGCAGGCTGACCTGCTCGCCGCCAGCCGGGGCAGTGGTCGGCCATTTGCGGAACGCCAGCACGGCGATGGTCAGCGCCATCACGCCAAACCCGGCACCGGCGTAGCCCACCGAATTCAGCGACAGGTTCATACTGACCGACTTGCCCAGCAGCGCGCCAAGCCCGATGCCGATATTAAAGATGCCTGAGAACATCGCCATACCGATATCGGTGGCCTCGGGTGCCAGGGTCAGCACCTTCAGCTGCATACCCATGCCGATAATCATAAACGACATGCCCCACAGCATGCTCAGCGCCACCAGCCCGTAAGCGCTGTGCGCCACCGTCATCATCGCGGTCAGGCACAGGGTCAGGGTGGCAATCGCCGTAATCATCAGGCCGGACAGGCGTTTTTCCGCATAGCGGCTGAAGATCACGCTGCCGGCAATGCCCGCCAGGCCAAACAGCAGCAGCAGCAGGGTGGCAAAGTTATGGCTCAGCCCGGCGATCTCCTGCACAAACGGCTCGATATAGGTGAAGGCGATAAAGTGCGCCGTTACCACCACCACCGCCAGCAGATAGAGGCTGAGCAGCGCCGGGTTACGCAGCAGGCCCGGCAGGCTTTTCACCGAACCGCTCTGCTCCGAGGTCACTTTTGGCATAATCTTCACCAGCACCGCCAGCAGCAGCATCGCCGCCACGCCAATTGCCAGGAAAGTGAAGCGCCAGCCAAAGCTCTGGCCGATGATGCGCCCCAGCGGCAGGCCCAGTACGGAAGCCAGCGCGGTCGCGGTCGCCAGCAGGCCGAGCGCCTGGGCGCGCTTGCCCGCCGGGGCCAGGCGGATTGCCAGCGAAGCGGTGATCGCCCAGAACAGCGCGTGGGCCAGCGCCACGCCGGCGCGGCTCACCAGCAGCACGTTAAAGTTCCACGCCACAAACGACAGCGCATGGCTGGCAGAAAACAGGACGAACAGGCAGAGCAGCAGCACCCGCCTGTCGACCTTACTGGTCATCAGCATCAGCGGCAGCGACATCAGGGCGACGATCCACGCATAGATGGTCATCATCACCCCGGCCTGGGCACTCTCCATGCCAAAGCTGGCGCCGATGTCTGACAGCAGACCGACCGGAATATATTCGGTGGTGTTGAAGATAAATGCCGCAACGGCCAGCGCCAGTACGCGCAGCCACGCGACTTTGCGTGACACGAGAGTAACGTCAGACATGATGGACTCCGCCAGAAAAAGAGGACAAGTAAACAGCGCGCTTATGATAGAGCCGCTGCCGCCCCGCCTTCAAGCGAAATGTGATCAACATCCCATTTTTTACACAAACTGCTTGCACTGATAAATACAGCTAATCCAGTTAATTAGAAACCTTTATCCCAAAAGGGATTGACGCCGTTATCACGCTGGAATCTCTGTACGAAATGCGTCACCAGCTTACGCTTTCAGACTGTTTGTATCAGATGCTGTGCATATCTCTCCTTGAAGTTGGTACGCGGCTTCGGTTAGCACGACGAAACACACAGTCACATCAAAATATCGCAGGCACCACCCAGCCTGGTTCATCGTCCTGCCTGCACACGCGGCTAAAAGAGAAACTTTGCCGACGTCATACAAAGTGCGGCCACGCCGAGAATGGTGGCGGTGATCCATTTTGTCTGTGCGCTGATCTCCCGGTGAAGCCCACTGACCTCACGGTGTAAATCCGATTTAGTTGCAAACTCTTCGCAGCGGGCAGTCAGTTTAGCCAGCTCCGTTTTGGTGGCAAACTCATCGCAGCGCGCGGTCAGCTTAGCCAGATCCGTTTTGGTGGCAAACTCATCGCAGCGCGCAACCAGCTTAGCCATATCCGTTTTGGTCGAAAATTCTTCCGAGCGGGTGACAAGCCGGGTCAGGTCGACTTTTATCTGGCCGACGTCGGTCTCCAGGTGTTCCACTCGTTTCTCAAGTCTTTCCAGCATAGTGCCTCCTTTATTTGCCACTCGCCTGGCGCCGGGCTGATACGACAACGCCCTGTCAGAAGCCACACAATTAACGCAATAATTCATCGCGTCATCCTGTATCAGAACATTCATCGCCAGACTCCTGTCATTGCTGAACCCGTCATTTTCCGGCCTGGGCAGACGGTAAATACCACCGCCGAATTCATTTTCATTAAACTATTCACGGCTTCCTCATGCTTTCTGCCCTGACATGCGTTGAGATTAACATGATGCAGGATTATCTTCGTTTATCTTTTGCACACGGCAGCGTAAAAAGCATCTAAAGCAAAAACACAACACCATGTTAACAATGAAAAAAACCTAAAAACCCTCTTATTTCTCGTCAGCGCCAGGGTTTATTTATAAAAACTGGAACAGAGCTCGCAAATATCACAGGCATGGAGTGTGGCATTAACAAAACACCTAATTAATGAGGGAGGTTAAATAAACGAATAGTGAGATATACCTGATGGAGTACGTGATTGGAATGCTGGTAACGACATGATGTAACATGATTCAATAAATAACATCAGCTGTCGCACCGTTTTTTCCGTGCGCTGATCCTGCCAGATAATGGCGTTGTACAGAGGCAGGCCGCTTTGCGCGTCCCAGGCCACCACGCTCTCGCACTGATGCGCAAGGCCAATGGCATCAACAACGCCATAGTGGTTCAGGCAGGTACGAATATTGCGCAGGATCTCCAGCGGGTCGTGCTCCACCCAGCCCGGATGAGGGGTGAGCTGCTTGTAGGCGATGGCCGCCGGTGAGATCTGGCGCTGTTTTACATCCTGCTTATTCAACCTGATCGTTTTTCGAGCAAAAAATGCTTTTTTTAGAAATAGAAACAATTGCTAATAATAAAACAGCCATGTCTTACTTATTCGTTACACTCTTTCCGGCGTCAGCCGTTTGGCAATACTCTTTTAAACACTTTCCTTACAACACGTCCCCACTGCTTTTTAGGAATAATACTCAAACTCTGCTACGTTAAAATGATCTATAGTTCTCCTACCAACAGATAAAAAGGTGACACCATGAAAACCAAAATGATTATTCTTTCCGCACTGCTGGCTACTTCCAGCGCCTTTGCCGCGACGACTACCCACTCATCTGATGCGGCAGTAGCTGAAGCGCACAAGGGTGCCGACACGGCCAAAGAGAAATTGCACCAGTCTCAGAACGAAGGCAAAGAGCTGAAGTTAAAAGCGGAACATGCTAGGGAAGGTAAAACCGGCACTACCGGCAGCAAAATTTCTGAAGGATCACAGAAAGCCTGGAATAATACCAAAGAAGGGACCGAAAAAGCCTGGGATAAAACCAAGCAGGGTTCTGAAGAACTAAAAAACAAAGTCACTAACTAATCCTTATCAGGTCTGGTTAGCGTTTAGAAATAACCCCGACGTGCATTGCGCCGGGGTTATTTTTTTTCGGCTGGCTCTGCAACGCTTTTATCCCCTTGTCGCATCCTGTTTCAGGTGCATTACATTCTGCATACTCTGTCATCTACCGGCGTCAGATAGCACCCTTGGAGACCCTCCGTCGCGATCTGAACAGGCAGGAAGAGCAGATTGTCGCCTGACGGCACTTGCCTCCCGCTCCGGTACCTGCTGCCAGGCACTGCGCACCTGCGCCATATCTCTGCCTCTGCGGTGACGAGCCTGCCGCAATATCGCCGGGGCGGTTGAAAACCGCCCACCAGCCGTACATAACGCCACGCCGGATTACGCTGTTTATCCCTTGCGGCACCCCGTGCCCTGCCATTAGGATAGAAAGCCAAAAAAGCCTTACCTCTGATAAAAGGACTCTGCATGGCGCTACGTCGCACGCTTGCCACCCCGCTGCTGGTCACCTTTGCCCTGCTCTCTGCCGCCGCACTCCCCGTCCACGCGGCCTCCTTTGACTGCCAGAAGGCCAGCGCCGGTATTGAGCAGGCGATTTGTGCCAGCAAGACGCTGAGTACGCAGGATGAGCAGCTGGCAGAGCACTATCAGCAGCTGATGACGCTGTCGCCGCAGACCGGGCGCGTGGCGCTGCGTAACGCCCAGCGCGACTGGCTGAAGCAGCGCAACGCCTGCAGCAGCGACGCCGCCACGCAGGATGCCTGCCTGACACAGCAGCTGACATCCCGTGACGCCGTGCTGGTGCAGCAGTTGCAGCAGGCCATGGATGCCTTCGACGCCGCCGTGGCACTGATCCCGCGCGACCCGGCCACGGCGGCCAGGCAGCTGCGCCAGTTTGGCGGCCTGCAGGCCGATGCCTGGCTGGTTTATCTGCAGCAGTTTGAAGCCGCCATCGGCCTTAGCCGACAGGATGCGTTACAGGCGCAGAAAGAGGCGGATGCCGTGCTGGCAGCGCAGGACAGTTTCGCCTGGTCGATCCTGCAGGATACGCGGAAAGATGCCAAATCCACCCCGGCGGACAACGCCCTGCTGCTGCTGCGTATGAGCATCGAGCAGGACCCGTACCGCCAGGATGGCCCGGCCGGCAAACCGCGTGCAGAGACCCACTGCTTCGTGTTCAGCCGCCAGGGGGCTGCCGCTTACGCCGCATTTGGCCCGTTGTACGGCTCCAGCCGCGATGGCTTTGCCCCAATCTGTGCCCCGCAGGGTGGCCTGTTTGAAAAAGCGGCGTGGAAGGAGCTGGAGACCCAGTTTAATGCGCCGGAACGGGCCGTTTCATCCGGCGCGGGCACCATTCGTTTTGCCAGCTTTGCCGCCTGGCGCATTCTCGCCCTGCGCGCCACGCTGACGCCAAAGGATTTCCTGCAGGACCGCCCAGCACCAACGGAAGACGCTGCGCCACAGGAAGATGGCGCACAGCGTATTAAAGACTGGACGGACGAACGCGTGTGGCCGGCCACCCAGCGCCAGCAGGCGATCGCCGCCATTCAGCCAGCTATCGCCGCCACGGCCAAATGGCTGCAGCAGGAGCGCGCGTTCAGCGAGGCGGAGGCGCAAACTGCCGCCAGCCATATCGTGCAGCAGTGGCTAACAGAGCACCTGGATTATCTGAGCGATAACAGCGACAGCGAGTAAGCCCTCCTGAAAGGTGCGGATCCCGGCCAGGCTCAGCCCGCCGCCACCGGGGCTACCTGCAGCGTTAACCCCGCCTTCCTGTTGACCGTTTCCGCCAGTTCGCGCAGCGAAGCCCCGGTCAACAGTTCGCTGGCCGGGATGGTGACCTGAAAGGCCCGTTTAATCTGCACCTGAAACTCCAGATACATCAGCGAGTCCAGCCCGAACTGCGAGGTCGACTGGCTGAGGCTGAGCGCCTGCTCACGGCCGCCCACCACCCGGCGCAGCAGCTGCATAAGGTGTTCAGCAATATAGTCAGCACGTTGAGCAACAGGCAGTGCCGACAGCCGCTGCAGATGCTCCCCGGCTGGCTCGCTGTCCGTTATCTGCCCGGCCAGCACCCCATCAAATGGGGTACCGCCGCCTTTAATGCCGATCGATTCGGCCAGCACAGGCCACGAAATATCAGCCAGCGTCAGCTGATGGCTCTCACCATTCAGCACCTGTTCCATCAGGCTGTCGATCAGGGTCAGCGGCAGCAGCCCGATCCCGGCATGGCGAAAATGCGCCGCCAGCTCAGGGCGATCTGCCACCATGCCTGCCCCTTCTATCGCCCCCCAGTTGATGGTCACCGTCGGTTTTTGCTGCTGCTGACGCAGCTGCCCCAGCGCCTCAAGCGCGGTATTGGCGGCGGCATAGCCCGCCTGACCAGGATTACCGAACACCGAGGATACCGAAGAAGAGAGCAGCAGCCAGTCCAGCGGCAGAGCTGCACTGGCATGATGCAGATGCCATGCCCCCGCCACCTTGGCCGCGAGGTTGTGCTGCAACTGCGTCTGGCTCAGCCGATCGCTGAACGCATCATCCACCTGCGCCGCACAGTGGATAATACCTTTTAACGGCAGACACGCCGCCGCGATCTGTTCCAGCAGCGCCGTCACCGCCTGCGCATCGCTGATATCGCAGGCCTTGATATGCACGCGAACCCCGCGCGCCTGCCACTGCTGCACCTGCGCCTGCTGCGCGTCAGGTAATATGCCCTGTCTGCCAACCAGGATCAGTTCCTTCGCCCCTTTCGTCACCAGCCAGCCTGCCAGGTGGAAGCCGAGGCCGCGCACGCCACCGGTGACCAGATAGCTGGCCTGCGGGCTGATGCGGGCTGATGCTTCGCGATGGCTGGCGGCGAGGGTCTTACCGGCAAACTGCAGTACGACGCGCAATGCGGAGTGATTCTCCCGGGTGTGGGTCAGTGCAAAATGAATCCGTTCGGCAGAGAATGCCAGCGGTGGCACGCGCTGTACGTCGCCGGTTTGCAGGGCATCACTGGCCAGCTGCGCCAGCTGACTGAAACGCCCCGGACTGGTTTTCTGCATCGCCAGACAGTCGACGCTCAGGCGTGACAGATTGGTTTTTACCGTCCCCGCCTGGCGTGTGGCTACCTCACTGTTGCCCGGGCACAGGTCGATCAGCGTGCCAAAATCGGCCAGTAATGGCAGCAGCCGCTCTTCAGCGATCTGCGGCGCGAAGTTGAGAAGCACACTGACCGCCGTCTGACCCAGCCACGCCTGCACCGCCCGCAGCCACAGCGGATCGTTGCTGTCAAAGACCGCATCCGCCCCCTGCTGGCGGAAGGCGCGCAGATGCTCAGCGCCGTGGCTGACCACCAGCACCGTGGCACCGTCAGTCCGCGCCAGGTCGATCGCCGCCTGCACCTCGCCGGGCAGATCGCCGATAATCAGCACCGTATCCCCCGCCAGCAGCCGCGCACGCTGGCGCAGGCAGGCGATGGCGATCATCACTGGCAACAGGCAGGGATCGTGCAGTAACGGTGAGCCGGATGCAGGCAGCAGGATCAGCGCACTGTTGGCATAACCTGGGGTTACCCGCAGCGTCAGGTGCGAGGCACAGAGCGGATGAGCAGCCAGTGCCACCACCCGCTGCCCGACACGGAAACCACTCCGATCGCCGGCCCGCAGCACCGTGCCACTGACTTCATGACAACCGCCCTGCGGGCGCAGTGCGGCGGCCAGCACACCGATCTCCACCTCATCGTCAGCCGGTGCCGCGCGAGCGACCAGGCAGAAGGGCGAAACCGCCGGGTCACCGGCAGTAAATGACGGCAATACAATGCGCTGTTCGCCGTTATCGTCGAACTCGCGCTGCGGCAACCGCTGCAGGTCAGCGCTACTGAACGCGGCAAACGCATGGCGCAGCAGTGCGCCGCGTCGCAGGGCATACTCTCCCCGCGCGGGCAGGGTAAGCACCGTGGCACAGGCCTTCGCGGCCAGAGACAGGTCGCAGTCACTGTCCAGCAGCCGCAGATCCAGCTGTGGCCATTCACTGGCAAGCGTACGCACCATGCCCCAGAACGCCGCCTGAAACAGATTCACCTCTGCCTGCTGCGCCGGCAGGCTTAGTGCGTTGTGTGTCACCATCACCACCGTTAACGCCGGTTGCTGACGGGCGATCGCGCCCACCAGCCGGGAAAATTGCAGTAAGGCGCTGGCCAGCCTGTCGCTGGCAACCCGCCGATTGCTCAGCCCTGGCGGACAGAGGATTATCGGTGAGCCATCAAACACGAGGGTGTCCACCGCCTGCCAGAAGTCGGTGCGCGGGCTGCCCGGGCAACGCTCCTCCGGCCCTGCGCTGACCACCGTCGCCCGCGTTTCGCGCTCCCCGACCGCAGCCACCGGTTGCCACTGCCAGTGCCACAGTTTACCCGCCAGCGGATCCGGCCGCGTCAACGTTACCGCCGCACACTGCAGGCCGCCGATTTCAAGGCAGACCTGGCCCTGGTGATCAAACAGGGTGATGTCGCCCTCAATGGTCTGCGCGTCAAGGTGGTTGCAGCGCACATGGGCCAGCAACGGGCTACTGGCCGGGGCGTAAAGCAGCACGCGCCGCACCAGCACCGGCAGGAGGGCCCGGTTGCGCCCCTGCCCTTCCGGCAGCAGGGCGAGCAGCGACTGAAAACTGGCATCCAGCAGCGCGGGGTGGATCAGATAGCCCGCCGTTTCCCGTGCATCCGGCGATCGGATGTCCAGCAGCAACTCATTGCCCGCCGTATGAATCGCCGAGATCAGCGAGAAGGCCGGGCCGTATTCCAGCCCCAGTTCGGCGAAACGCGCAGACAAATCACCGCTGAACGGCTGGCGACAACGCTGGCGCAACGCGGCAACATCAACGCTGGCGCGGCGCAGCAAACGCGGAACGGCCAGCAGTTGCCCGTCGGCGTGGGTGGTCCAGGCCGGAGAAACGGACGGCTGGCTGCTGTAAAGCGTAAAACGGTTTTCGGCAGGCTGCACCCGGACACGTAACAGGGTTGGCCCCTCAGGTGCGATCATACAGAGCCGGCGGAAACTGAGGTTTTCGAGCAGCGCCGAGGGGTGCTGCTGCAGCTCGACTGAGGCCTGCAGCGCCGCCTCAATATAACCCGCCGCAGGAAAGACCGTGCGCGACATCACCTGATGATCCTGTAGCCAGCCAAAGCGCTGGCTGTCAAGTTCCTGCTGCCAGCTGGGGTCAGGGGCATCGATACGGCTGCCTAATAAGGGGCGTTGGTTGCCGCGCAGGCGATCGTCGAGGGAGCGTAACGACTCATTGATGGCCACCACCCGCTGCCAGGGGTACGCCGGAAAGGTGACACGCAAAGATCCGGGCAGACGGGCGGGCCAGCGGAGGGTCGCTCCCGCCCGGTACAGCGCGGCCAGATTCTGGCGAAAATAGTGCTGCTGTGGCTGTTTACGGTGCTGGCTGGTAAAGCAGTGTGCACCGGCTTCAGCGGCGGTTTTCTTCAGATACGGTGACAACACCGGGTGCCCACCCACCTCCAGCAACAACTTATGCCCTGCCTGCAGTAGCTGGCGCAGAGCCGGGTCGAACAGTACCGGGTTACGCATATTGTCCCACCAGTAGTCGGCGGTTAACGCCTCACCGTCCACGCACTCA
>NZ_JRZZ01000035.1:0-44709 GCF_002865965.1 Erwinia sp. B116 | reverse complement strand
CCGCCGAAGGGGGCATCCTGTTCAGCCGCCTGCCGACGCTGCACGCCGCGCTGGCCCGGCAGATCGCCAGCGACCTGCCGCACCGCCCGCTGGCAGAGCTGGGCCGCATTGCCACGCTGTGGGGCTACCGGCTGTTCTATCACCCGGACCGTCTTGAGTGGGTGTATGGCCGCCCGCTGCGGCGGGCGCTGGCGCGCGGCGACTGGCTGAGCGCGGTGGGCGAGAACTTCACCGCAGCGGCGATCCCGCTGTACCGGCTGGGGCGCTACCGCCAGCGGGCGGCGGCGGCGGCGCTGCGGCGCCTGCCCGCGTGGCTGCTGCAGGGCCGTGAGCGGGCGCAGGCCAGGGTTGCCCTACTGGCACGGCTGCCGGGCGTGACCGTGATTCAGGATCGCCATGACGGCGTCTGGCCGTTTATGCTGCTGTTGATGCCCGACCGCGCCAGCCGCGACGCGGCGCTGGACCGGCTGTGGTGTGCCGGGCTGGGGGTGAGCCGGCTGTTTATCAGCACGCTGCGCCACTACCCTGACGTCCTGCCGCTGCTCTCCCTGCGCAGTCAGACCCCCAACGCGGATCGCTTTGCCGCCTGCTCGCTGACCCTCAGCAACAGCCCGTGGCTCAGCGACGCCGACTTTGCCCGTATCCTTAGCGCGCTGGGCCAGGTGCTGCCAGCGCCGGGGTAATCTCGGCCAGCAGCAGCCGGTTGATCTGCCGGTGCTGATGCTGCCACGCTTCCAGCTGCGCCGGGTCGGCCAGCGGCTGGCCGTCCAGCGCGCTGAGCCAGCGTTTAAAACGGCGCTGAAAGCGATAAACGGAGGCCTCGCCGGTGATATCCGCACCGAGCAGCCGTCCGCGGCAGGCGCGGATCAGTCGCAGCAGATGTTGCGGCAGGAAACGCCCCTGATCCCAGTTGGTGGTCACCACCTGCGGGCTGAGCACGTCTTTATCCAGCGACAGATAAACCGGCAACGGTGCCAGCTGTGACAGAAACCTCGCCATCAGCGTATCCGCATCGTGAAAACAGTGCGGATCGGGCCGCCGTCCCGGCCAGTTCAGCCAGCGGGTACTGACGTCGAGGCTCCAGTAGGTCAGCTTGCGGCGCAGCTGCGGACCGGCATGGATCTCCCAGCGGTGACGCCAGCTGATGTCGTGCGAGCAGATCCCCAGCACGTGGATCGCTCTGACCTGCGGCAGGCGGCTGGCCCAGTACACCCAGGAGCCGCAGTGAATCCCCAGCGGATAGCGCATGGTATCCGGGTGGTTATCGCAGACGATCAGCTGCAGCGGCTGGGTCACCCGCTGCAGCAGCAGGTAGCTGAGGTGGTGGTAATCGCCGCTACCGGTAAACACGCAGCCGGGATCCGCGGGAAGCCGAACCGCCAGCAGCGACGCCAGCCGCTGAAAGTCCCGCCAGCGGCAGCCGAAGCGGATCGTCTCCTGCCACGGCTGCAGGGGTAGAACGGTCGCCCGCTCAATGCCGCTGACCGAACCATCAAAATCGAGGATTGCCGGTGGCCGGGAGTTCATCACAGGCCCCCCCCCTGCTGCACCCGGCTGTCGTGCTCCAGGTGGTGACGAAAACAGCGCAGCGCCCCGCGCAGCAGCGGATGACGCGCCCTGACGAGGTGCCGGGTCCAGGTGAATTGTGCCCCGAGGCTGGCCTTCACCTGCGGGTCGGTCCAGCCGGCGATATAGGCCTGCAGCCCCTCCGCCAGCGCATACTCCAGATTAACCATCCAGCTCACCACGTACAGGTTAAATTTCAGCGCCAGCGCGTAGTCAAAGCCGATGTACTTATCGACCAGCCGGCCCTGATAGCGGTAGCAGAGGTTAAATCCCACCAGTTGCTGCTGATGCCAGTAGCAAAACACCATTCCGTCACTCTGCGCATCCTGCAGCAGATGGTTAAAGAAAGCCGGGCTGAGCCGGTCAAAGTGGATATCACTCTGTTGCCAGACGGCCAGATAACACTGATAGAGTTGGGCCTGCCAGCAGGCGTCGTTGAATCGCGCGTCACCACAGGGCAGCCGTTCAATGCGCAGGTGGTGGCGGCTACGCAGCTTACGGCGGATATGGCGGCGGCGACTGTGCGACAGCCGCATCAGATAGTGATCGATGCTGGTAAAATCAATCGCCACCCACGCCAGCGCCTGGCCCGCCACGCTGATAAATCCGCGCTGCTGCGCTAACGCGCTCAGGCGGTCGCTGTAGTCATTCTCCTCCTGCGTGAGCAGCGGCGAGGCGCAGGGCAGATCTTTAATAATGGTTAACGGCTGCTGGCTGCAGTGGTCCGCGATCCAGTCAAGCAGCTCGACGGGTTCAGGCTGCTGCGGCAGGCACGCATACTCACTGGTAGTGGCGCCGATAAAGCAGGTTTCCAGCCATAACAGCTGTTTCCAGCGGCGATAACCCGGCCAGCGGCGCAGCCGTGCGCGCAGCGAGGGGGCCGCCGTGGTCAACAGATCGAGGCGGGTGGTAAAACCTATCAGTCCATTGTCAGCACGCTGCGCGTCGAAGCCCGGCGGCGGGTGTTGAACAAAGCCGCTCAATAGCACCGACGGCTCCAGCTGATTACGGTAACGGGGGGGCAGCACGTTCAAAGGGGAAGTGTCCGCTAACGGGGTGCCTGACGGCACCCGGGGTAATCAACAGGCTCAGCGTTCCCGCTTCGCACGTACCAGCAGCTGGTCAAGCAGCCTGATTGCCCGATCGATGTCGCTGCGGCTAATCTCCAGCGATGGCGCAAAGGTAATCACATTTTTGTAGTAGCCCCCTACGTCCAGCACCAGGCCGCATTTTTCACCGGCGTCATCCAGCGTGCCCGACAGGCCGATGTCGACCATTTTATCCAGCAGGCCCCGGTCAGGGGTGATGCCGTCAGCGGTACAGAGCTCCGCACGCAGCGCCAGTCCGAGTCCGTCCACGTCGCCGATCTCCCGGTGCTGCAGCTGCAATGACCGCAGCCCCTCAAGGAAGTAAGCACCGCTTTCTGCCACCTGCCGCCCGTAATCTTTCTCCGCCAGCATCTGCATCACCTCCAGCCCGACGGCGGTGCCGAGAGGATTAGAGGCAAAGGTGGAGTGGGTGGAGCCCGGCGGGAAGGTCTGCGGATTGATCATCTCTTCCCGCGCCCAGATGCCGGCCAGCGGGTTAAGCCCGTTCGTCAGCGCCTTGCCAAACACCAGCACGTCAGGGGTGATGCCGAAATGCTCAACCGACCACAGTTTGCCGGTGCGGTAGAATCCCATCTGGATCTCATCCACCACCAGTAAAATGCCATAGCGGTCCAGCACCCTCTTCAGCGCCGGATAAAAATTGCGCGGTGGTATAACATAGCCGCCGGTCCCCTGCACCGGTTCAATATAAAACGCGGCAAATTCAGACTGCCCGGCTTTCGGGTCCCAGACGCCGTGATATTCGTTTTCAAACAGACGGGCAAAATCGGCTACCAGCTTATCGGCATACTCTTCTGCGGTCATGCCTTTCTGGCGACGGAAGGGATAGGGAAAAGGGATGAACTGCGCCCGTTCGCCAAAGTGGCCAAAACGACGGCGATAGCGATAGCTGGAGGTGATAGCGGAGGCGCCCAGGGTGCGGCCGTGGTAGCCGCCTTCAAACGCAAACATGCGGCTTTTCCCCTGACAAAAATTGCGCACCAGCTTCAGCGAGTCGTCAATTGACTGCGCGCCGCCAACGTTAAAATGCACGCGACCGGGCAGGCCAAACTTTTGCTGCATATCCTGGGCAATTACTTTCGAGAGTTCGACTTTACTCGGGTGCAGATACTGGCTGGCCAGCTGCGGCAGGCGATCGATTTGCCGCTTGAGGGCGCTGTTCAGACGGGGGTTGGCATAACCAAAATTTACCGCCGAGTACCACATCTGTAAATCGAGATAGGGCGTACCCCCGGCATCGTAAAGGTAGCTGCCTTCGCAGCGGTCAAACACCTTCGGCGGGTTAACATAGTGAACCGTGTCACCATGCGAACAGTAGCGGGCTTCATCCAGTAGCAGACGTTCATTACGACAGTCCATGGTCACTCCTTACACTTCACCATTGAAGTCTCGGGAGTATATCCAGCCACAGGGAGATGACATCCGCCGCCAGCGCCGTGTTGAACGGCGGTTTAACGTCAGCGCACGTATCGTGTTTTGCTGCAGAGGGGGGGTGCCGCGGGCGGACGGGCAGAGTGCCACGTGCCGCCCGCGAACGGGTCAGAACAGCAGTTTAAAGACGCCGGTCAGGGTCAGTAAGCCCACAATAAAGATAATCGCGATAATCCAGAGAATAATTTTCATTCCATGCCCTCTCAGTCAGTCAAATACCCGTTACCTTTATCACTTCGGTATTGGGGTCAGTGAGTTAAGTATAGAAGAAGATCCTCATTTCGCGCGTCCTCCTACACCAGCAGGGAGATCAGCCAGACCAGTACAAACCCGGTTACGCCCATCGCGGTCGTCAGCACCGTCCAGGTTTTCAGCCCGTCCGCCACCGACAGCCCGAGGTAGCGGGTCACCACCCAGAAACCGGCATCGTTAACGTGGGACAACCCCAGCCCGCCGAAACAGGCCGACAGCGTCACCAGCACCAGCTGGATCTCGCTCTGCCCGCTGACCGCCTGCGCCAGCAGCCCGCTGGTGGTCAGGATCGCCACGGTGGCGGAGCCCTGCGATGCACGCAGCGCCAGTGACAAAATAAAGGCGGCGGGAATTAACGGCAGGTTGATGGTCTCAAGCGAAAGCGCCAGCGCCTTGCCGACGCCGGACTCCACCAGCACCTTGCCGAAGGCCCCACCGGCACCGGCCACCAGAATCACCCCGGCCGATCCCGGGATCGCCCGCTCCAGCAGCTCGCTCAGGCGGTCTTTGCTCCAGCCGCGACGCAGTCCCAGCAGCCAGGCGGAGAGCGCCAGCGCAATCAGCAGGGCAATTGCCGGCGTGCCGACCAGAGACAGCAGCTGGCGCAGGGCACTGCCCGCCGGCAGCACCGTATGCGCCAGGGTACCCAGCACGATCAATACGATCGGCACCACGATCAGCCCGGAGATCAGCCAGGCCCCCGGTGGCCGCTGACCGTCGGTCGGCGTCGCGCTTTCCGGCTTCGCCAGCTGCATCTGCTCCAGCACGTCCAGCGACAGGTGATACTGACGGCGGTTCATCGCCTTCGCGACAAAATAGCCGACCACGCCGACCGGAATCGACACCAGAATGCCCAGCAGCATCACCCAGCCGATATCGCTGTGCAGCAGGCCGGTAGCGGCGGCGGCCCCCGGATGGGTTGGCAGCGCCACATGCACCGTCAGCATCACCCCGGCCATCGGCAGGCCATACTTCAACGGCGACACGCGCGCCACCTTGGTGAAGCCGTAGATCAGCGGGATGACGATAATAAAGCCGACCTCGAAGAAGACCGGGATACCGAGAATAAAGGCAGCAATGGTCAACGCAGCCACGGTGCGCTTCACTCCCAGCGAGCGGGTAAAGCGCTGGGCCAGCGACTCCGCGCCGCCGGACGACTCGATAATCGCGCCGAGCATCGCCCCGAGCACGATGATAATGGTGATCGCCCCCAGCAGGTGCCCCATGCCGTCGGCGATCACCTTCATAATATTATCCACCGGCATGCCGGTAGCGAGGGCGACCAGCAGGCTGACCACCAGCAGAGCAACAAACGGATGAACCTTGGCTTTAATCACCATCACCAGCAGCAGCAGCACGCTGGCCACAGCGATGGTTAACAACAGGGCGGTAGACATTTTCTTTACCTTCTGAGGGCTTATTATTTATGCGGTGCCGTTGGCACCCTCTTTATTTTCCCCGGCGGGTGGCCGGATACGGGCAACAGAATTCCTGAGCGGCCTGCCGGAGCAGGCCACTGAACAATAAAACGGGCAATCAGGTCAGATTACAGCGGGCGGTAAGGGTCCAGCCAGCCGAGCCCGGCCAGGGTCGTGGTGCGCGGGAAGTATTCGCAGCCAATCCAGCCCTGATAGCCGCTGCTATCCAGCAGATCGAACAGCCACGGATAGTTCAGCTCGCCCTCGTCCGGCTCGTGCCGGTCCGGCGCTGAGGCGATCTGAATATGCTGATACTGGCCGGCATACTCGCGGATCAGGTGGCTGAGGTTGCCGTCCACCCGCTGCGCATGGAACAGATCCAGCTGGGTAAACACCCCTGGACGATCGATACGTTTAACCATCTCCAGCGTCTGATACTGGCTGGCATAAAGGTAATCAGGTTTGGTTAGCGGGTTCAGCGCCTCCAGCAGCACGCGGATACCGTGCGGGGCAAAACGCTCCGCCGCGTAGCGCGCGTTGCTGATAAAGGTCTCAGACCACTGCTCGCGATCGGCAGCATGCGGCACCACCGATGCCATCAGATGCACCTGGCGGCACTCCAGCGCCAGCGCATACTCCAGCGCGCGGTCGATATCGCGTCGGGCATCGGCTTCGCGGCCCGGGATCGCCGCCAGCCCCCACTCCCCCGCCGCGCTGTCGCCAGGCGCGGT
Organism: Erwinia sp. B116; assembly: GCF_002865965.1. Taxonomy (NCBI): domain Bacteria; kingdom Pseudomonadati; phylum Pseudomonadota; class Gammaproteobacteria; order Enterobacterales; family Erwiniaceae; genus Erwinia; species Erwinia sp. B116. Next base: position 38,202 of record NZ_JRZZ01000035.1, on the reverse strand, counting down.
ATTAAACAGCACCAGCTCCAGCCGGTTGCGGGTGAGCGCCTGCTTCAGTTGCTCAGGCTGATAGTCGTAGGGAAACAGAAACTCCACCCCGCGAAATCCGGCGGCGGCGGCGGCGTCAAAGCGTTCCAGGAACGGCAGTTCGGTGAACAGGGTCGACAGGTTGGCGGCAAACTTTGGCATGGTTGGTTCAGCTCCGTAATTCAGCCACTTCGCTATCGGACAGATAGCGAATCGGGCGATCGCCCAGGGTAAAGATCAGCCGGGCGGTCTCTTCCAGCTCTTCGGTGTTATCCGCCGCCTCACGCAGCGTTTTACCGACCACCACCGGGCCATGATTGGCCAGCAAAAACGCCCTGTAGTGCGGCGCCAGCCGGGCAAGGTCTTCGCCCAGGCGGGGATCTCCCGGACGGTAGTAAGGCACCACCGGCACGTCACCCACCCGCATCACCACGTAGGGGGTAAAGGGGCGAATACAGTTCTGCGTATCCAGCCCTTCCAGGCAGGAGAGCGCGGTCAGGTACAGGCAGTGCAGGTGTACAATAGCACCGCAGGCCGGATTATTCAGATAGATGGCGCGGTGGAAGCTAATCTCTTTCGACGGCTTATCGCCGCCGATCCACTCGCCGTCGGCGGTTACTTGTGACAGCCGATCCGCCACCAGCTCACCGAGACAGGAGCCGGTCGGCGTCGCCAGCAGGGTGCCGTCTTCCAGGCGCATCGACAGGTTGCCGGCCGAGCCGGTGGCGTAGCCGCGCTGGAAAAACGACGCCCCCAGGCGCACCATCTCTTCACGTGCCTGCTGTTCGGTCATGAGACAAACTCCGTCTGTGCGCGGGCAAAGAAGTTCTCATCGCCAAAGTTACCGGATTTCAACGCCAGCGACAGCGGGCGTTCGGTGGCACGCACCCACGGCACCCCGGGGGAGATGGTCGGCCCAATATGGAACGCCTCCACCCCCAGCGTCTGCGCCACCACGCCGGACGTTTCACCGCCGGCAACGATAAAGCGCTGCCAGCCACGCTGCTGCAGCTCACGCACCACGCGGGCAAACAGCTGCTCCACCGCCTCGCTGCTGGCTTCAGCGCCATACTGCTGCTGAATGCGCTGTAACAGCGCCGGCTCGGCGGTGGCATACAGCAGCGGCGCCAGCGGGTCCTGCTGATGCGCGGCCACCCAGTCGCACAGCTCAATGGCGTAAGCGTCGCCCCCGGTAATGGCGCGGGCCACGTCGATCGCCTGCGCGGCGGCCTGCTGGCGGTAGCACGCCACCTGACGGTTGGTCATCGCCGAGCAGGAGCCGGAGATCGCCACCGTTTTTCCCGCCACCGGCGCGCCGGCGGCCTGCGCCGCCGCGCTGTTATGCTCGTGGCTGGCCCACTGACGGGCAAGGCCAATCGCCAGGCCGGAACCGCCGGTGACCAGCGTCATCTCGCGCAGCGCCTCCCCCTGGGTCAGCAGATGCTGCTCGCTAAGGGCGTCCAGCACCACATAGCGCACCCCCTGCCCGGCCAGCGCCGTCAGCGCCTCGCGCACCGCCTCCGCGCCGCGATCGAGGGTCTGCGCGGCGACCAGCCCGGCCTTACCGCTGGCCTGGGCCTCGATCAGCCGCAGCAGGCTGCTGTCAGTCATCGGGGTCACCGGGTGGTGACGCATGCCGGAGTCCGACAGCAGCTGGTCCATCACAAACAGGTGCCCCTGATACACCGTGCGGCCGTTAACCGGCAGCGCCGGCGAGATCACCGTCAGCGCCTCGCCCAGTTCGGCCAGCAGCGCATCGGTCACCGGGCCGATATTGCCCCGTGCGGTGCTGTCGAAGGTGGAGCAGTATTTAAAATAGAAACGCTCGCAGCCCTGCTGCTGCAGCCAGCGCAGCGCCTGCAACGCGTCGGCAACGGCAGTCTCCACCGCGCAGGAGCGCGACTTCAGGCTGACCACAATCGCCTGCGCTGCGCTGCCGACACCCCTCTCCGGTATGCCATTCACCTGCACGGTCGCCATGCCGTTCTGCACCAGAAAACTGGCGATATCGGTCGCGCCGGTAAAATCATCGGCAATCACCCCCAGACGCATCACTGGCCCTCCTGCTTTTCCGGCAGCGTAATGCCGCTGAAGATCTTAATCACCGCGCTGTCATCCTCACGACCATAGCCGGCATTGCTGGCGGAGGTGAACATGTTAAAGGCGGTCGAGGCCAGCGGCAGTGGGAAGCGCAGCGCTTTGGCCGTCTCGGCCACCAGGCCGAGATCCTTCACGAAAATGTCCACGGCGGATTTAGGCGAGTAGTCACCGTCCACCACGTGGCGCATGCGGTTTTCAAACATCCATGAGTTGCCCGCCGCGTTGGTCACCACATCGTACATGGTGTCGAGTGGAATTCCGGCGCGGGCGGCCAGCGCCATCGCTTCGGCACCGGCGGCAATGTGCACCCCGGCCAGCAACTGATGAATAATCTTTACCGTGGAACCCAGGCCGATCTCGCTGCCGATGCGGTACACCTTGCCGGCCACCGCGTCCAGCACCGGCTGCAGGCGAGCAAAGGCTTCATCGCTGCCGGAGGCCATTACCGTCATCTCGCCGCTGGCGGCTTTAACCGCACCGCCGGAAACTGGCGCATCCAGCATGATCAGCTGATGCTCTGCCAGCCGCTGCGCGATCGCCTGCGCATCCCCGGCAGAAATGGTCGACGACACCATTACCGCGCAGCCCGGCTTCAGCTGAGCGGCCAGCCCGCCCCCGGCAAACAGGATCTGATTCACCTGCGCGGCGTTGACTACCAGCAGCAGCACCGCGTCCAGCTCAGCGGCAAAACCGTCAGCACGGCTCTCCGCCGCCTGAGCACCGCTGTCGCGCAGGGTCTGCAACGCCTGCGGATTGAGATCCACACCCCAGGTTTTCAGCCCGGCGCGCAGGCAGGACTGCGCCGCCCCCATGCCCATCGAACCGAGGCCAACCACACAGACCGATAATGATGTTGCGTCAGACATAGGTTCTCCATGTTAATTTTGGTGATGATTTGTTTTGTTGTGTGAAGTATAACCGGCGGGAACGGCAGATTTGGTGATGCAACTCACAATAATTAACATGCAGCGGCGTCTAATTCACAGTAATTAACAATGCAGGGATGACGAGAAAAATATAAAAACCAATACTTACAATAAGATAATCAAAACCCGCTCGCAATTTCACAGCCTGCGCGCGGCATAATGTGATAAATTGATAAAAACATCAGGCTCAGGAGATGAAACCGAGATGATCCCGGTAGAGCGCCATCAACAAATCTTAACGCTGGTTGAACAACGCGGCGTGGTGAGCATTGCCGAACTGACCGAGCGACTGGGCGTGTCGCATATGACCATCCGTCGTGATTTGCAGAAACTGGAAGAGAATGGCGCGGTGCTGCTGGTCTCCGGCGGCGTGCGTTCCACCGAGCGGCTGGCCAGCGAGCCCTCGCATTTTGATAAAACCAGCCTGTTCAGCGAAGAAAAACGCGCGATTGGTGCGATGGCCGCACGGCACATCCCACGCAACAGCTGTATCTACCTTGATGCCGGCACCACCACGCTGGCGCTGGCGCGCGAGCTGGAGCCGCGCGACGACCTGCTGATCGTGACCAATGACTTCGTCATCGCTAATTTTATTATCGACAACAGCCAGTGCCGGATGATCCACACCGGCGGCACCCTGTATCGGGAAAACCGCTCCTGCGCGGGTGATGCGGCAGCGCAGACGCTGCGCGGGCTGTCGGTGGATATCGCCTTTATCTCGGCATCATGCTGGAGCCAGCGCGGTATTTTCACCCCGGACGAAGAGAAAATCGCGGTTAAACGAGCCGCCTGTGAGGTCAGCGGCAAACGGGTGCTGCTGGCGGACAGTTCCAAATACAATAAGATCGCCTCCTTCCTCGCACTGCCGGTGACCTCTTTCGACTGCATCATCACCGACCCGCAGTTACCGGGCCCGGCACGTCAGGAACTGGCGCAGCGCGATCTGGATGTGATCCTTGCCGTGTAGCCGGCAGACCAGGCCAGTGGTACAGCGAAACGGCGATCGCGCTCACACCGCGTGGCGCGAGGCAAAATCGGTTCAGGCGATCAATTTAACGCTATCGATCGATATAACCATTTATTATTTATACGGAAATTATGCAATCATTTAGCGGAATCACCGACCGCAAAGTCGCTAATAGTTAACACTTGCCCACTCGTGCGTGGGCTTTTTTTTACCCTCAGGAAACCGGCGGCGTCGGTTCGGCTTCCGCCTCTTCCGGCTGCTCGCTCACCTGCCGCCGCTGGCTGCGCAGGCGCTGGCTGGCCTGAAAAATGGGTGCGGCGAGAAACAGCAGCACGCTGCCTGACATGCCGCAGATCAGCATACTGACGGCACCGAGCCAGCCCTGTCCGGCACTGACCCCCGCGGCCACCAGCGATACCAGGAAGAAGAACATCAGCGTCATACTGATCGGCCAGAGGTTGGCGATATCCATGTCGCTCAGCGCCATTTTTACCGGTTTAGCCGCCAGCTGCTGCTGCTGCTGTTCCTCAACCACCCGCTGCATTAAGGTCTGCAGATCGACGCAGGGGGCAACAAAGTCCTCAGCGGGTTGCGGATCGTGCAGCTCTTCAAACACCTGGTCAATCGGCGGGAAATGCGCCGGCCAACTGCCGCCGTGTACGCCGTAGGTAGCCAGCGCCGGCAGCGTAATGCGCGGCCACTGCACCGCCTGCAGATAACGATCCTGCAGCACCACCCAGCTCTGCCGCGTTTTGCCTTTACTGACGTGATAGAGCTTCAGACGGTCAGCCGGTGGGTAGGCCAGATAGGTGACTCTGGCCGCAATCAACGGAATATGCCGCTGGCGGCAGTAGGTGACCCGGCTCTGCCCCTGTACGGCCAGCAACACGGCCAGCGCAGAGATGAAATAGTAGGAGGTGCTGTCGGCCGCGTAAGGCCCGTTCAGGTGCTCATGCAGCTTCTTCTCGCTGTTGCCGTTGAGATGCTCCGGCCACCAGCGCCAGCTGCGGCCGATGACCTGCTCAGTCGGCACCTGAAAAACGCCGACGGGTTCCGTTTCGGAAGGCAGGATGGCAAACGGAAAAATCTTGCTGAAAAAGGTCAGTGCATCGTCCGGGCCGTGCCACTCACCGCTGGCCTCAAGGCCGTGCAGATTGGCGGTCAGATCCCCCCAGCCGGCCTTGCCCAGCAGGTCAATCTGGTATTTGGTGTCCGCCAGCCGCTTGCCAAGCTGCATAATCTCCTGCGGGATCGCCGACATATCCAGCAACGGCAGGGTCCTGACTTCGCTCTGTTCACTTTCCATACTGCTGCTCACCCCAAGAATATCGCCCGTAACCATAGAAAATAAGCAGGGGAAACCTGCTAATAAATAAGGAAAATACCGCCGCAGAACGCGTAACGGTAAAGCATCCCTCCCGGCTGAAACACCGCAGATGCTGTTTATAAAAATTTGGCTTTAGTCAAAAAATCAATAAGAATCAAGGTAATAGTATACGATTGCTTCGGGCGACCTGGCAACATGCCCGATTAATTATCCCGCAAGCTGCCGGTGGAACAGGGAGGATCGGGGTTTAAGCCTGCTCAACGCGAGAACAGCAGCTTCAGCCCGGCAGCGGTAAAGCACAGCGCCAGTATCCCTTCAATACCACGGCGGCATCTGCGGTAGCCCCGTACCATCACTGGCGTAGAAAACAGCAACGCATAGCCGCTGAATACCGCCATACCCAGCAGGGCACAGCCGCCGACGATCGCCGGCAGCACAGAGGTAGCCGCCCCCGGCTGCAGGCCCAGCGACATAATCGCCATCCACACCATAATGGCTTTCGGGTTACTCAGGTGCATCATCAAACCACGGCGATAGAGCGCCGCTCCTGAAACAGATACCCTCGCGTCCTGCTGCAGGGCTGGCGAGTCGCTCCTGGCTGCGCTGCGCGCGGCCTTCACGGCCAGCCACAGCAGATAGAGGCCACCCACCACCTTGATCAGGGTGACCGCTTCTGCCCAGGCCAGCAGCAGCGTGGAGAGACCGGTGGCGACCAGCAGCGCCCAGCAGAGAGAGCCACTGATCACGCCGGCTGCCAGCAGCAGCGCCGGCCTGCGCCCCTGGCTCATTGCGGTAGCCATAATTGCCATATTGCTCGGCCCCGGGCTGGCGGTACCCAGCAGGTAAGCGCCCCAGACGGGCACAAGCGCTAACAGGGTTTCCATACTCTCTCCTTTGGGTCATCACCCGTAACGTTTTTTCATAAAGGGCTGTTATAGCACAGGCAGATTTCCGGCCGCTACAGCACGCGACGTTGGTTCAGCTTTTGATTTCAGACAGCTAACAGGATGATATCCGAACAAAGAGTGTAACTAAATATTTCAAAAAGTCTGCTACAGACGCTTACATCTTTAACATTTTTTTGGCGCATCACCTCATCATCCTCTGTCACGTGACAGGTATCAGGGGTCTGGAGTGTATGTGGCACTCGCTTAAGGGCTATTTTTTCCTGCAGATAACATAACCTTCACAAATACCTACAAAAACGTCATATTTTGCAAGGTTATTATATCTTTACGTTTATTAAAGCAGATCTTCACGCTTAATTTTGCTATATAAAAACAGGTTACCTGGCGTCCTGAATGGGCCAGCAGTATTAGCATAACCCGGCAAGAGACCTGACCACTGGAGCATAAAAAGTTCTTTACGGACATGGCGTTACATGAATTTTACATACGAGCATCATTTCACTAGCCTGCTTTAACATTTCCCAGCGTCGATTTAACCTGCCGACGAAACAAAAGCTAAAATTAATCGCTACTGTTATATGCCAGATCAATATTACTGTTGCTTCTTCTTCATCTGGTTTGATCTTAGGATCGAATTTTCGCTGAAAGCCTGCGCTTAACCGATCGGCCACTGCCGCAAATGTGGTCTATTTGTTAATAGTGGGTAAAAAAAATAAAAGGCAGCTCTTTTATGTTCGCTCGAGGTAAGCAATGTTCGGATTAGATGCGTTCCATCTGGCAAGGATACAGTTTGGTTTCACCGTAGCCTTCCACATTCTCTTCCCGGCCATCACCATCGGTCTGGCCAGCTTCCTGGCCGTGCTCGAAGGCCTGTGGCTGAAAACCAAAAATGACGTGTACCGCGATCTCTACCATTTCTGGTCGAAAATCTTCGCCGTGAACTTTGGTATGGGCGTGGTATCCGGCCTGGTGATGGCCTATCAGTTCGGTACCAACTGGGCCGGGTTCTCGCAGTTTGCCGGCAGTATCACCGGCCCGCTGTTGACCTATGAGGTGCTGACCGCATTCTTCCTCGAAGCGGGCTTCCTTGGCGTGATGCTGTTTGGCTGGAACCGCGTCAGTCGTGGCATGCACTTCTTCGCCACCTGCATGGTCGCCCTCGGCACTATCATCTCCACCTTCTGGATCCTCGCTTCTAACAGCTGGATGCAGACGCCGCAGGGCTATGCGCTGGAAAACGGCATCGTGGTGCCGGCGGACTGGCTGGCGATTATCTTTAACCCGTCGTTCCCGTACCGCCTGTTGCACATGTCCGTTGCCGCGTTCCTGGTCACCGCCTTCTTCGTCGGCGCCTCGGCCGCCTGGCACCTGCTGCGTCACAACGACACCCCGGCAATCCGCAAAATGCTGTCGATGGCGCTGTGGATGGCGCTGATCGTCTCGCCGATTCAGGCGATGATCGGCGATGCCCACGGCCTGAACACCCTTGAACACCAGCCGGCGAAAATTGCCGCGATCGAAGGGCACTGGGAGAACCCGCCGGGTGAAGCGACGCCGCTGATCCTGTTCGGCCTGCCGGATATGCAGGAAGAGCGCACCAAATACGCGCTGGAGATCCCGTACCTCGGCAGCCTGATCCTCACCCACAGCCTCGACAAACAGGTGCCGGCGCTGAAAAGCTTCCCGAAAGAGGACCGCCCGTACTCACCGGTGGTGTTCTGGTCGTTCCGCATTATGGTCGGCCTCGGCATGCTGATGATCCTCACCGGCGTGGTCAGCCTGTGGATGCGTCATAAAAAGCGCCTCTACACTTCGCGTCCGTTCCTGTGGTTTGTGCTGCTGATGGGGCCTTCCGGCCTGATTGCGCTGGTCGCCGGCTGGATCACCACCGAAATCGGCCGTCAGCCGTGGGTGATCTACGGCCTGCTGCGCACCCGCGACGCGGTTTCGCTGCACAGCACGCTGCAGATGGCCATCAGCCTGGCAGTGTTCTTCGTGGTCTATATCTCGGTGTTCGGCGTCGGTTACACCTATCTTGCGAACCTGATTAAGAAAGGCCCGCAGACCGGCGAAGGCGACGACCATGGCGAAGGCGGCCCGGGCACCACGCACACGCCTGCACGCCCGCTGTCGGCCGTGAAGGAAAAATTAACCCCGTCGGATGAGGGAAAATAAGATGGGCATCGATCTCTCTATTATCTGGTTTACCATCATCATCTTCTCGACCCTGATGTACATCATCATGGACGGGTTTGACCTGGGGATCGGCATTCTGTTCCCGTTTATCAAAGACCCGACCGAGCGCGATATGATGGTGAATACCGTCGCGCCGGTGTGGGACGGCAACGAAACCTGGCTGATCCTCGGCGGGGCTGCGCTGTTCGGCGCGTTTCCGCTGGCCTATGCGGTGATTACCACCGCGCTGGCAGCACCGCTGACCATTATGCTGATCGGCCTGATTTTCCGCGGCGTGGCCTTTGAGTTCCGCTTTAAGGCCACCGAAGAGCACCGCCCGTTCTGGGATAAAGCCTTTATCTGGGGTTCGGTAATCGCCACCTTCAGCCAGGGCGTGGTGCTGGGCGCGGTGATCAACGGTTTTGAAGTGACCAACCGCACCTACAGCGGCCCGTATATGGCGTGGCTGACGCCGTTCTCGCTGTTCTGCGGCGTCGGTCTGGTGCTGGCCTATGCGCTGCTCGGCAGCACCTGGCTTATCATGAAAACCGAAAATGACCTGCACCGCAAAATGACCGCGCTGACCAAACCGCTGCTGCTGGCGCTGCTGCTGGTGATTGCCATCGTCAGCATCTGGACGCCGCTGGCCCACGCCGACATTATGGCGCGCTGGTTCACGCTGCCTAACCTGTTCTGGTTCCTGCCGGTGCCGGTGCTGGTGCTGGTGGTGGCCTGGGGCCTGCTGCGTGCGCTGAAACGCCATGCGCACTACACGCCGTTCCTGCTGACGCTGGCGCTGGTGTTCCTCGGCTTTACCGGTCTGGGCATCAGCATCTGGCCGAATATCATTCCGCCGTCGATCACCATCTGGCAGGCGGCCTCGCCGCCGCAGAGCCAGGGCTTTATGCTGGTCGGTGGCCTGCTGATTATTCCGGTGATCCTCGGTTACACCTTCTGGAGCTACTACGTGTTCCGCGGAAAAATTAAGCCGGACGAAGGTTATCACTGATTTTCAGGCGGTAAGGCTAACCGGCCTGAGCTCCTGAACCTGTTAAAGGGCGCACTCTGCGCCCTTTTTTTATCGGCTTACTGAGCGAACCTGCCACCCGGCGTTAATTACCGCCGCCGGTTACAGAATTATCTGTAAAAACCTTTTTTCGACGCGGTCACGCCCCGTTGCGGCGCAGATGGTCTACGCTTTAGGTTCTGATTGAGGAAATCATGCCATCTAAGGAGAAAGTATGAGTCTGTTTGATAAAGCGAACGACAAAGCAGAAGAAGCGATCGGCAAAGGTCAGGAAGAACTGGGCAAAGCCTTCGACTCCCCTGAGCATGAATTCAAGGGCAAAGCGCGCCAGCAGGCCGCACGCGCCTCTTATGCCATCGACGACGCGCTTGACTGCGTGAAAAGTAAGACTAAAGACTCACCGCTGGTTTCACTGGCAATTGCTGCTGGCGTGGGCTTCCTGGCCGCAAAAATTCTGGGTCGCCGTTAACGTTACCCGGTTTTGATAACTAACGCCCTGCGGGGCGTTTTTTTATGCCTGATAATAATTAACCTGCACAGACAAGATTGATACAACTCTTAACAGCTTCCGCTATTTACATACCGTTTATTACCTCTTCTCTTCAAATCTGGCACAAAGCCATAATCGGTTTAATTTCCTGCCGTGCTGACATAGCTCCGCTGTTTTTTATGAGCAGCAGGCAGAGGCTACTTCAGCACACATAAAAAGTTACGCCCATCATTACGCTGAATATTAACGTCAGACGATGGGTAATAACGCTAAAAGGAAATCAGAAATGAACAGAAAAATAGACGGCAAACGGCAGTCAACCTCCGGAATGCTGCTCTGCAGCAGCGCGTTGTTCCTGTTGTCGGCGACGGTGCACGCGGAGATGGCGCCGCTGGCGGTGGACTCCGACTACCTGTTCGGCGACTGGGACGGTTATCGCAGCCGGCTGAAAGATCGGGGAGCAGATTTCCAGCTCAACTACACCATGGAGTCCGCGGCTAACCTTGCCGGCGGCTATCACAGCGCCACCAGCATGCGCTACACCGACCAGTGGGCGTTTGGCACCACTCTCGATCTGGAAAAACTGCTGAACGTCGACGACGCGCAGTTTCAGCTCACCCTTACCAGCCGTAACGGGCAGGACCTGACGCCGTACATAAACGATCCGCGCAGCGGCGGGCTCTCCTCGGTGGAAGAGGTGTGGGGCCGTGGCCAGACCTGGCGGCTGACCCAGTTCTGGTTGAACAAAGGGCTTTTTAATCATCAGGTTGAGGTCAAGGCGGGGCGCGTCACCGTCGGCGAGGACTTCGATACCCTCGACAGCAAGTTCGAAAACCTGGCCTTTGGCGGCGGCCAGGCCGGTAACTGGCGCGGCGACCGCTGGTTTAACTGGCCGGTTTCCCAGTGGGGTGGGCGTATTAAACTTAACCTGCCGCAGGATCTCTTCTTCCAGGTCGGTTTTTACAATCAGAACCGCAATAACTACGATCGCGGCAACGGTTTCTACCTCGACGGCAGCCCTACCCTCGGCAATCTGCTGCCGGTGGAATTCGGCTGGAAGCCGCTGCTGGGCGATCAAAAACTACCGGGCAATTACCGCATTGGCGGCTACTTCTCCTCGGTCAACGGGCCACGCTACTCCAGCTATAACCGGGGAGACTATGGCCGCCAGGATCACGCGTACGGGGGTTATCTGCTGCTGCAACAGCAGGTGACGGCCACCAATGGTGACGCGTCTCGCGGGCTGGTGCTGGCGCTGCAGACGGTGCTTAACGACGATAAAACCGCAAAAACCGACAACTATCAGGCATTTCAGCTGGTATGGAAGGGGCCGTTCGCCAGCCGCGTTGGGGATGAGATCGGTTTCGGCATCGCGCGCATCCACGTCAACAGCGACTACGGCCGCATGCAGCGTGCCGCCAACGATTTTCACGACGTCAGCCGCTACGACGACCCGCGCTATCTGCCGATCCAGCACGGCGCAGAGTGGAACTACGAGCTCTACTACAACGTGGCAGCCACCCGCTGGCTCAATCTGCGCCCCAGCCTGCAGTATGTCGCCTCACCTGGCGCGGTCAGCGGTGTAAAAGACGCGTTTATCGGCGGCATCAGCGCCAACGTCAACTTCTGATCACCGACGGGCACCCTGCCGGCCGGCTTACTTCAGCTGTACCCGCGCGGTGTAAAAACGCCGCGCGGCGAGGTAAGCGGCGATAATGGTCGCCAGGCTGGCGGTACCGATCAGCATAAAGGTGACCATAATCTGATACCTGATCGCCTTCACCGGATCGATACCGGCGAAGATCAGCCCGGACATCATCCCCGGCAGGCTGACCAGCCCGACGGTCTTTGCCGCATCAATACTGGGGATCATCGCCGCACGGATGCTCCCGCGCACGATGCTGCCGCTGGCCAGTCTGGCGCTGGCACCGAGGCTGAGCATCTCCTCCACCTGCTGCCGGTTGTCGTGAAAGCGCTGATTGAGACTGGTAAAGCACAACCCCACCGCCACCATCGCGTTACCGGCGATCATGCCGCAGACTGGGATTACCTGCATCGGCAAAAACGCGATGGCACCGCTGCTGACCAGAATCGTCAGCGTCAGCGTGGTGCCGGTGGTGATGGCGATAAACGAAATCAGGAAGCCGCGATCGATCGCTTTGCTGCGCTTTTTCGCATTCAGCGCGGCGTTGACGCAGATAAACAGCACCATCAGCACCGTCAGCACGTTGTTGTTCAGGTCGAAGATAAACTTCAGCACGTAGCCGATCAGCGTCAGCTGCACGATCGCCCGCGCCACGCTCCAGACGATATCCTTCTCCAGCCCCAGCCGCTCTTTACGGCTCACTATCAGTGCGATCAGTACCAGCCCCAGCGCCAGCATCAGAGACTCATTGCTGATGTTATGCTGATTCATGCTGTTCCTCCCCCGCCGCCGCCGCCAGCATCAGAGACCCACTGCTGATGTTATGCTGATTCATGCTGTTCCTCCCCCGCCGCCGTGAGGGTCAGCACCCGCTGCCCGCCGTTCAGCTCTTCCCGGTCATGGCTGATCCACAGCACCGCCACGCCCGCCGCCGCCTGCTGCGCAATCAGCTGGCGCACCCGGTGCTTGTTCTCCTCATCCAGCGCGCTGGTCACCTCATCCAGCAGCAGCACCTCTGGCGGAAACTGCAGATTACGCAACAGCGCCACCCGCTGCTTCTCACCGCCGGAGAGCGTATCCACCGCTTTATCCAGCAGGTCGGCGGGCAGATTCAGCCACGCCAGCGTCTCTGCCAGACGTGCACGCGGCACCGGCTGCTGACGGATCTGATAAGGCAGCGCCAGATTGTCATACACGCTGGTGCCGAACAGCTGCGGCGTCTGGAACACGTAGGAGACGCGCTGGCGCCACACCTCCGGCGACAGCGCCGTCTGCGGCTGGCCGTTATAACGGACTTCACCCGCCGTGGGTTCCAGCAGGCTGGCGAGGATTTTCAGCAGCGTGGTTTTGCCGGCACCGGACGGCCCGGTCAGCCAGACAAATTCGCCGCGCTGCAGGGTGAAGGTGATCGGTGCCAGCAGGCGTTGAGGCCCGCGGCTAAAGGTAATGCCGCTAACCTGCAGCAGGGGGAATGCGTTCAAAGGCGATATCCGGTGGGTAAAGGCCGAGGGACAGATGATAACACCCTCAGCGCGACTTTTTCTGCGGCCAGCCGATCAGCAACAGCCCGGCGACGATCAGCGCCACCCCCGCCAGCGAGCCCCAGTAAAAGCGTTCGTTAAGCCCCGGCAGCCACAGCGCGGCGGCCCACACCAGCACATAGCTCAGGCTGAGCAGCGGATAGGCGCGGCCCAGCGGCAGCCGTCGCAGCGCCAGCAGCCAGCACAGCATCGACAGCGCGTAGGCCAGCAGCCCGGCCAGCAGCGCCAGCACCGGCGGGGAAAACTGGCGCAGCACGTTTAAAAACGGCAGCAGCTGGCCGACGGCGGGCAGCTGCACCATCGCCCACTTCAGCAGCAGCTGCGCTGCGCTGACCAGAAACACGCTGGAAAAAGCCAACAGCCAGCCCATCAGGTGTAGCTCCCTATCAATGCCACGCCGGCAACGATCAGCGCGATCCCCAGCCCGTGACGCAGGCTGACCGGTTCATGCCACAGCCAGCGGGCGGCAATCGCCACCAGGATAAAGTTCAGGCTCATCATCGGATAAGCCACGCCGATCGGTGTGGTCTGTAATACCCGCAGCCATACCAGCATCGCCAGCCCCAACAGCAGCACGCTGGCGGCCAGCCAGCGCAGCAGGTGGCCGGACGCTGGCGTGGCGGGCTTGCTCATCGCCTGCTTCTGGCACAGCTGTCCGGCGCAGCTGAGCAGGCTGGTCAGTACGATCAGCAGCAGCGTCATGGGCGCTGTTCATACAGGTACCAGAGCATGCGGCCCTGCTGGTAAACCCGATCGGGCGGCGGCAGCGTCGGGTCATCCGGGCGCTGCTCATCCGTCAGCTTCATCACCAGCGACACGCTGCCCTGGCGGCGGTGCACGCTCAGCCAGTCGGCAAATTTCTGGTTGGTCACGCGCCGGTCGGCACCGTCGGCATAGCTAACGCCGTAGCTCAGTTCACCCGGCTCGCCGAGCAGCCGCACGTCGCTGCGTTTAAGCTGCCATGCCAGCGCCGAAGCCATGCCGGTATTATTCGCCAGCAGCCAGCGGCTGTCCGGCAGGTCCGGGCCAATCGCCGTCAGGAACGACTGCGGCTGCTTGGAGTTAATCACCTTATCCGGCAACACCGCGCCGAGCACCAGCGCCAGCCCGAGCGGGCACAGCGCCGCCAGCCGCCAGCGGCAGGCGCCGGATACCAGCGTCACCACGCCGATCAGCGCCCAGAACAGAAATGCGCTGGCGGCCAGCAACACCTTGCCCCCCTCGTCGCGATCGTAGACCGGATGATGCGCCCAGCCCCAGGGGGCCAGCACCAGCAGCACAACCAGCGCCAGCAGGGTACCAAAAGCGATATTTATCACCGCGTTGGCCTTCAGCCCGCGGCCGCCGTTCAGCGCAAGGTGACGCGCATGGTGCGCCAGCAACAGCGCCAGCGGCGCAAAACAGGGCAGAATATAGGTCGGCAGCTTGCCTTTGGCGATGCTGAAAAACAGCAGCGGCATTACCACCCAGCTCAGCAGATAGCGGCTCTTCGCGCTCTCCGGCCCGTTCCAGCCGCGCCGCAGCGCCCCCGGCAGCAGCCCCAGCCACGGCACCGTGCCGGCGATCAGCACCGGGATGTAGTACCAGAACGGCGCTTTGTGCTGGGCATCCTGCTCGGCAAAGCGCTGAATATGCTCAACCCAGAAGAAATAGTGCCAGAAATCAGGCTCCTGCCGCGCGATGCTCAGCGCCCAGGGGGCCGAAATCAGCGCGCATGAGAGCAGCGCCAGCGGGCCATACAGCAGCAGCTCCCTGAAGCGCCGCTGAGCGATCATCCACGGCACAATCGCCACCACCGGCACCGCCAGCGCCAGAAAGCCCTTGGTCATAAAGCCCATGCCGCAGGCCAGCCCCAGCAGCAGCCAGCCGCCGGCCCTGTGCCAGCGCTTGTCCGCCTCGGCCGCCAGCCAGAAACTGCACATCGCCGCCACCAGCCACAGGGTGATCATCGGGTCGAGCACCGCATAGGTGCCGATGGCGTACACCAGCAGGCAGGTGAGGAACATCACCGCGGCCAGCAGCGCGGTCGCCCGCTGCCGCCACAGGCGCAGCGCCAGCCAGTACACCAGCAGCGCGCTGAGGGTAATGGAGAACACCGAACCGAAGCGCACCGAGAAGTTATTGCCGCCCAGCAGCCACTGGCTCAGGTTATTGATCCAGTAACCGGCCACCGGCTTCTCAAAATAGCGCAAGTCGAGGAAGTGCGGCACAATCCAGTTGCCACTGAGCAGCATTTCGCGGCTGATCTCCGCGTAACGCACCTCATCCGGCTGCCACAGGGCGCGAAACTCTAACGGGATCAGATAATAGAGCGCGTAGAGTACCGGCAGCGCCAGCGCATAACGGGTTATTTTCATTCACTCCGACCCTGATAACCGTTGGCATCCCAGCCAGCCTTCCCGGCCGGGGAGGCTACCCCGAACAATTTCCCCGAGCGGCAGCTGCGTCAGATCCTGCGGCAGCAGCTCGCCCAGCGGGCAGAAACGGATGCCGCGCTGGCGCGCCATCTCCAGCAGTTCAGCAAACAGCTCGCTCAGCACGCCGCCTTCCGCTTCGGCATGAATGGTATAGACCGGCACCTGGTTTTCCTTTTCATGCTGGCTGACGATGCGGTCGAGAATATACGCATTGTAGCCTTCACGGCTGACCCGGCTGCCGATCGCCTCATCCCAGGTCGGCAACGTCACCGGGATCTGCACCGTGCCCAGGCTGCCGTCGGGCAGCCTGGGGCGAAACGGCCGCGTTCCCCGGCAGTCGCTGTTGTAGGCAAAGTGAAACGGCTGCTTCGCCACCACCACCCGCCCGTCGGCCCGCCAGCCCGCGACCGCCGAGCAGCTGACCGGCTGGCCGGTGATCGCGACCAGTTCGTCCAGCCCGCGCTGGATCTGCTGCGTCATCGTCGCCGCAGGCCAGACGCCCGCCCAGGTTTGCCAGGCGAAGTGATCCCAGGCGTGCAGCCCGATCTCATGCGCTTCCGCCGCCGCACGAATCACCCGCGCCTGCCCGGCACCGATGCGCCGGCCAGGCCAGGCGGTGCCGGCCAGCAGAATATCCCAGCCGTACAGCGAGGCGGCGTTCGATCGCAGCATCTTCCACAGAAAGCGCGGCTTCAGCAGCCGCCACAGGTGGCGGCCCATATTGTCCGGCCCGACGCTGAAGAAGAACGTCGCCCGCACCTGCTGCTGTGCCAGTATCGTCAGCAGGCGCGGCACGCCGTCGCGGGTGCCGCGCCAGGTATCCACGTCAATACGCAGACCGACGTCGATCATTCCTCCGTCACTCCCGGCTCGACGGTGCGCAGGAAGAAGTCGAGCGTGGCGTCAATGGTCAGCCCCATCTCCACTGTCGGCTGCCAGCCGAGCAGGCGCTTCGCGTTACGGATCGACGGCTTGCGGTGTTCCACGTCCTGATAACCCTTGCCGTAATAGCTGCTGCTCTCCACCTCGCGGAACCCGGCAAACGGCGGGAACTGCCCGCGCAGCGGATGACGCTCAAAGCTGGCCAGCAGCTGCTCCGCCAGCTCGGCAATACTGGCTTCGTTCTCCGGGTTGCCGATATTGATAATCTGGCCGTCGCAGTTGCCCTGCTTATTCTCGATAATCAGGAACAGCGCCTCGATGCCGTCACGGATATCGGTAAAGCAGCGCTTCTGCCGGCCGCCGTCGATCAGCTTGATCGGCGAGCCTTCAACCAGGTTAAGGATCAGCTGGGTGATGGCGCGTGAGCTGCCGATGCGCGCGGCGTTAAGGTTATCCAGCCGCGGCCCCATCCAGTTAAACGGCCGGAACAGCGTAAAGCGCAGCCCCTCTTTCTCACCGTAGGCCCAGATCACCCGGTCCAGCAGCTGTTTCGACACCGAATAGATCCAGCGCTGCTTGTTGATCGGCCCGACCACCAGACTGGAGCGATCCTCATCGAAGGTGTCGTCGGTACACATGCCGTACACCTCGGAGGTGGACGGGAATATAATGCGCTTTTTGTACTTCACGCAGTCGCGGATGATTTTCAGGTTCTCTTCAAAATCGAGCTCAAACACCCGCAGCGGGTTACGGGTGTACTCGATCGGCGTGGCAATCGCCACCAGCGGCAGCACCACGTCGCACTTCTTAATGTGATACTCGATCCACTCAGAGTGAATGCTGATATCACCCTCAACAAAGTGGAAGCGCGGGTGGCCGACAAAGCGGCTGATAGCGTCGGAGCCGATATCCAGGCCGAAGATTTCGAAGTTATCGTCGGCCAGCAGGCGCTCGGTCAGATGGTTACCGATAAAGCCGTTTACGCCGAGGATCAGCACGCGGGTGCGGCGTTTAATCACCGACACCGGCTGATTGTGCAGCAGCGCGCCGGCCACCAGGCCGAGGGTCTGCGCCAGCTGGCTGCCCTGCATATAGATGCCGCTCTCGCTCTGGCCGGTGACCACTTCCAGCGCGCCCTCGCCACAGGCGATAGTCAGCGGGTTCACCGAGAGAACGGTGCCCGGCTTCGCCGCCGGCAGGTCGCTGCGCACCTTCGACTGCCAGACGATAAATTTGCTGCTGCCCACCCAGCTGAACGCCCCAGGCCAGGGATCGCTGACCGCCCGCACCAGGTTGTGGTTGCGGGTGGCCGGCCACTGCCAGTCAAGGCGACCGTCTTCCAGCGTGCGGCGGCCAACCACCGTTGCCTCGCGCTCGTCCTGTTCGCGCTGCGGATAATCACCGCGGAGAATGCCCGGCAGCGCGTCGGTCAGCAGCTGCTCCGCCGCCTGGCACACCTTGTGGTGCAGGTTGAGCGCATCGTCTTCCGGTGCAATCGCCACCTGCCGCTGGGCGACGATCGCCCCGGCATCGGCCCGCTGCACCATGCGGTGCAGCGTGACCCCGGTCTCCTGCTCGCCGTTGACCAGCACCCAGTTAAGCGGCGCGCGGCCGCGGTACTTCGGCAGCAGCGAGGCGTGCAGGTTGAAGGCCCCCTGCGGGGCGCAGGCCAGCAGCGCCTCACCGAGCATATCGCGGTAGTGGAACGAGAAGATCACCTCCGGCTGCATGCCCTGAATGCGGTCAATCCACAGCGGGTGGTTAACGTCATCGGGGGCATAGACCGGAATACCCATGCGGGACGCGGTGCGCGCCACCGAGGCAAAAAAGTGATTCTCACCGGGCTGGTCGGCGTGGGTAAAGATCGCCTCGATGGTGAAACCCGCGTCGTTCAGCGCACGCACGCCGGCGCAGCCAATATCATGGTAGGCAAAGACCACAGCTTTCATAATGATTTATCCTGAGAGGAAGATGCGTCGTCACGGCTGACCACGCGCTGAATAAAGTAGCGGGGACGCGCACGCACGTCGTTATAGATGCGGCCGATATATTCGCCGAGCAGGCCCATGCCGATAAACTGCGCGCCGACAAAGATAAACAGCACGGCAAACAGCATAAATACCCCTTCCGCCGACCACTCGGGCCCGAGAAACAGCCGCATCAGGATCAGCACCAGCGACAGCACAAAGCCGCACAGCGCAATCACGCTGCCGAACACGCTCAGCAGGCGCAGCGGCGTGGTGGTCAGGCAGGTGATCAGGTCATACATCAGGTTAATCAGCCGCATCAGGCTGTATTTCGAATCACCAAACTCGCGTTCGGCGTGCAGCACCGGGATCTCAATCGCCCGGCGGGCAAAGGTGTTGGCGAGGATCGGAATAAAGGTGCTGCGTTCGTGGCAGTGCAGCATGGCGTCGACGATATGGCGACGGTAGGCGCGCAGCATGCAGCCGTAGTCGCCCATCGCCTTGCCGGTGGTGCGCTGGATCAGATGGTTGATCAGCTTCGACGCATGCCGGCGGAACCCGCTGTCCTGGCGGTTCTGCCGCACGGTGCCGACCACGTCATATCCCTCCTGCGCGGCGGCAACCAGCCGGGGGATCTCCTCCGGCGGGTTCTGCAGATCGGCGTCGAGGGTGATCACCAGGTCGCCGCTGACGTGGCTGAAGCCGGCCATAATCGCCGAGTGCTGGCCGTAGTTACGATTAAGCAGCACCGCCACCACGTGGCTGCCTGGCGCTTCAGCCGCGGCGACCATCATCTCCGCCGAACGGTCGCTGCTGCCGTCATCCACCAGCAGGATCTCATAATCAAGCGCCAGGGTGGCGCAGGCGGCGTCGGTACGGCGGATCAGCTCCGGCAGGCTCTCCTGCTCGTTCCAGACCGGGATCACTACCGATACTTTAGTAATGGCTTGTTCAAACATGGTTATTTTCCTGCCAGCGTAAGCAGCGCGCCGATCACCCGATCGACGTCGCCGTCGTGCATGCCGGGGAACAGCGGAATGGAGCAGATGCGCTGCGAGTTCCACTCGGTGTGCGGCAGCGACAGCTGCGGGAAGCGCTCGCGGTAGTATTTCTGCGTATGGGCGGCACGGAAGTGCAGGCCGCTGCCGATGCCCTGATCTTTCAGCGCCTGCATCAGCTCATCGCGGCCGATGCCGCAACGCTGCGGGTCAATACGCAGAATAAACAGATGCCAGGCGTGGTGATGCGGCCAGTCGGGCTGACGCAGCGGCAGGAAGGGCGTATCCGCCAGTTCGGTGAGATAGCGGCCGGCAATCTCCGCCCGGCGGGCGTTGTTGGCCGCCAGCTTATCCAGCTGCACCAGCGCAATCGCCGCGTTGATGTCGGCCAGGTTGTACTTGTAGCCAGGCATAATCACTTCCGCCTGCGGCGCGCGGCCGTGGGTCTGGCGATCGAAGGCATCAACGCCCAGCCCGTGGAACTTCAGGCTGCGCACCCGGCCCGCCAGCGCAGCGTCGTCGGTGACCACCAGCCCGCCCTCGGCGCAGCTCATATTTTTAATCGCGTGGAACGAGAAAATGGCGGTACCGCTGCTGCCGACATGGCGCTCGCGATAGTAAGTACCGGCCGCATGGGCGGCATCGTCAATGACCGCGATGCCGTGACGCGCGCCCAGCGCGTGGATGGCGTCGATATCCGCCGGTGCGCCGGCATAGTGCACCGGAATAATCGCTTTGGTCCGTGGCGTAATCGCCGCTTCAATCAGCTCAGGCGTGACCATCAGCGTATCGCGATCGACGTCGATCATTACTGGCGTAGCCCCCAGCAGGACGATCATATTCAGGGTGGAGACCCAGGTCAGCGACGGGGTGATCACCTCATCGCCTGGCCCGATCCCCAGCGCCATCAGCGTGACGTGCATCCCGGCCGTGGCCGAACTGACGGCAATGGCGTGGCGATTGCCGGTAAGCTGGCAGAATGCCTGTTCAAGCTGCTGATTTTTCGGTCCGGTGGTGATCCAGCCGGAGCGCAGGACCTCGTCGACCGCGGCCAGCTCTGCGTCACCCATTGCCGGGCGTGAGAAAGGCAAAAACTCAGACATTGATTAATCCCAATAAACTATTGATAGCAATAACGTTAGCTGAAGAAGATCGAAAACGACGGTTGTGATTAAAAATAAATCAACCTGCTGCGTTAACGATGCTGACCAGCAGATTATTCCTCACAGGGCCCGTGAGATTAAAAAAACAACGACAAAGCGCTACTTATTACCCAAAAGAGCATAGCAATACCCGGATATATGCACGTTAAACGAAAATTATTAGGGAAAGATTAAGAACAGCATGTCGTGCAGGGCAACCTGACGCAGGTTTAATCGCCGTTTATGTTCAGAACGCTGCCGTTCATCGCACAACATCAACAGCACTTAAACATAAGCAAAATTTCATCATTTTGTCACTTTACTTTGTCAGCAACATCTCAGGTGGTGGCCTGCGGGCAGGCGGGCTACACTGACCGCCCAGACATCAAGGAATCGATCATGACTGACACCCTCTTACCTCCGGCGCTGCTGGCGCTGCTCGACGGCTCGCTGCCGGCCAGCCACCTGCACCAGGCGATTCGCCTGTCCAGCGTCGGCGATAACGGCTGGCCCTACGCCGCTCAGCTCAGCCTCGGTGAAATCCTCGCCCTCACACCCCGGCAGCTGCTGTTCGCCATCTGGCCGCACTCCACTACTACCCGCAATCTGCAGCGTGACGGCAAGGCCACGCTGGCGCTGGTGCTTAACGGGGCTATCTGGGAGATTCAGCTGCTGGTTGTGCAGCGCGACGAGACGCTGACCGATCTCAACCTGAGCGTGTTCAGCGCCACCGTTCACCAGGTCATCGCCCACCGCGCGCCCTACGCCACCGTCACCCACGGCCTGACCTTCAGCCTCAACGACGAAGCCAGCGCCCTCGCCCGCTGGCACGAGCAGATCGCCGCCCTGCAGGCGCTGGCGGCCACCGCTGGCTTACGCCAGGGCTGACGCGGCTTTTTGTTTCGGGGCGGATTCGGCGATTGTGTTGCTGTTAAGGGCATCGCGTTTAGTTTCGATGACGGGTTCGGCCGTTGGCGACAGAACGCCGGGACGCCGTTAATTTTTTAAAGCCCAAAAATCCGGGCTTTAAAAAATAATCCATCCCTGGAGGCTCGGATGCCGCATCCGTGCGGCATACGCCCGGCTAACCTGCTCGCCAACGGCCTCCCTTTTCAGCAATTGAGTTGCTGCCTTAAAAGCCAAAAAGACCCGTATTAAAGACCCGTATTAATGTTTTGATGTTTTGACGTTTGAGCGCAGATATAGAATATTTCAGGACAGCAACACCAGTGATTACAGGCAATCGGGGTTATCCGGGTTAGCGGACCTTCGGGCGCAGGGATGCGCCCGGCAGAGCCCAGGGACGTTATTGGCGTGTCCGCGATCCGGATAACCCCGATTAAGCCAGGCACCCAACCTCAAAGCGACCCGGCCCCAAAGCCACGCACCGATAAGCCAGGCTCCCAAACCCAAAGCGCCCCGGCCCCAAAGCGCAGGCACAAAAAAAGGGGGCGACCCTAAAGTCGCCCCCTTCTGCCACAGCGTTAAAACTTATTTGCTGTCCGGCAATGCATAAGCAATCACGTGATCGCCCAGCTTAGTCCCGAAGGAACCATGACCACCGGCCACGATCACCACGTACTGCTTACCGTTAACCTCATAGGTCATCGGCGTCGCCTGACCACCGGCCGGCAGACGGGCTTCCCACAGCTGCTTACCGTTAGACTGGTTAAACGCGCGCAGGTAGTTATCCGCGGTGGCCGCAATAAAGAACACGTTACCGGCGGTAGACACCGGGCCGCCCAGCATCGGCATCCCCATCTTAAACGGCAGCGGAACCGGTGAGCTGTCGCGCACGGTACCGATACGTTTCTTCCACACGATATCGTTGGTCTTCAGATCGATCGCCGAAATATAGCCCCATGAAGGCTGCTTGCACGGGAAACCTAACGGCGACAGGAACGGGTTCAGCGTCACGCCGTACGGCAGGCCGTACTGCGGCTGCACGCCGGACTCGGTACCGGTACCGCCCTTATCGTTCTCATCCGGCTCGATCGGGTTACCCGGACCGCGTGGGATCAGACGTGACACAAACGGCAGCGCCATCGGGTTGGCAACCGCCACCTGACGATCGGTGTTCACCGAAATACCGCCCCACTCAAACATTCCCAGGTTACCCGGGAACACCAGCGTGCCCTGCTCGGATGGCGGGGTGAACGGGCCTTCATAGCGCAGCTGATGGAACATCACGCGACAGATCAGCTGGTCATAGATGGTGGCGCCCCACATATCCTTGCCGGCCAGATGCTCCTTCGGACGGAAGCTCAGCTCAGAGTACGGCTGGGTTGGCGACACACGATCGCCTTTCGCCGCACCGCCCGGCACCTTCATCTCTGGTGCAGGAACCACCGGCTTACCGTCGCGACGGTCCAGCACAAACAGATCGCCGGTTTTGGTCGGTACGTAGATAACCGGCACTTTATTGCCGTCTTTATCATTGATATCCGCCAGCGTCGGCTGTGCCGGTACGTCCATATCCCACAGATCGTGGTGTACGGTCTGATAGAACCAGCCCAGCTTACCGGTGGTGGCGTTCAGCGCCAGCACGCCGGTGGCAAAACGCTCCATCTCCGGGGTACGGTGACCGCCCCAGATATCCGGCGTCGACACGCCGATCGGCAGGTAAACCAAATCAAGCTTCGCATCATAGGCCGCAGGTGCCCATGAGTTCGGCGAGTTGGCGGTGTAGTTCTGCTCGCCTTCGGCAATCACGTTCGGATCTTTCGCGCCGGTATCGAAGGCCCACAGCAGCTTGCCGCTGTTGACGTCGAAGCCGCGGATCACCCCGGAAGGCTCTTTGGTCGAGTAGTTATCGGTCACCGCACCGGCCATCACAATCACCTTATCGGTGACGATCGGCGGCGAGGTTGGCTCGTAAGAACCGACCTTGTTGTACGGCAGATTGCTCTGCAGGTTCAGCTTACCGTTGTCGCCAAATTCCGGGCACAGCGCGCCGGTTTCCGCGTCCAGCGCGTAGAGGCTGCCGTCATTGACCGGCAGCAGCACGCGGCGTGAGCAGAGCGCCAGCTGCGTACCGGCAGGTGCCGTTGCCGCTTCCGGGGTCTGATAGTAAGAGACGCCGCGACAGGTCACGTGCTGGAACGTCGGGTCGGTCTTCATTTTCGGGTCGAAGTGCCACTTCTCTTTACCGGTGGCCGCATCCAGCGCGAACAGCTTCTGGTGCGCGGTACACAGGTAGAGCGCGTTGCCAATTTTGATCGGCGTGGCTTCGTTAGTGATCTCACCCGGATCGCTTGGCAGTTTCAGGTCGCCGGTCTGGAACGACCATGCCTGCTTCAGCTCGCCGACGTTCTGGTCGGTGATCTGCTTCAGCGGCGAGTAGCGGGTGCCGCCCTGGGTACGGCCTTAGGCCGGCCAGTCACCGGCAGGGATACCGTCATCCGCCGGGGTGGCTTCTGCCGCCTGATCCGGGCTCAGGGTACCGTTGATCTCCTGCGGGTCGTTAAACACCGAGTACGCCAGTACCGCGACGACGAACACCAGCACCGCGCTCAGCGCAGCGCGTGGGAACGCGCCCTTCGACACCAGGCCGCGCCAGATAAACGGCAGCACCAGCCACAGGCCGAAGAAGAAGGTGACGTCAAGACGCGGGGTCAGCGCCCAGAAGTCGGAACCCACTTCCCACAGCGCCCACACGGTGGTGGCCAGCAGGAACAGGGCGTAGAGCGTCAGCGCGGCACCGCGCTTACGCTGCAGCAGCACAGCAGTAATCAGCAGCACCACACCGGCAATGATGTAGTACAGCGAACCACCTAATTTAGCGAGCCAGATGCCGCCAATTAACAGATACAGGCCGCTCAGCGCGGCAAATATCGCCGTTAGCAGCAGAAGCACTCTTGATGCTTTACTTTGCATAGTTTGAACCTTACCAAAAATGAAAAGTCACCGATTAAGCGTAGGCTTAATCTTTTGAAACACCCGGTTTTGTTTTAACCATCCATCCGGTGTTCCGTGCCGGCCAGCGGGAAGCTCCCCTTCCCGCTGGCCGGTTACTGCTGGATTCTGTGACCGGGCTTTGCCCGGTGCATAAGTCTGGCACGCGGTGCGCGCAATCTGCCCGGCGAATCAGCCTGACGCTCTGCCCGGAATGAGATCAGGGGCAGGCTGCCGGGCTGCCCCCCTCACCAGAGGGCCGGGAGACGATCCGCTTAACGCTTAAAACTGATACGCCAGGGTGGCACCGCCGCCCCAGTTACGGCCAGGGGCCGATTCGTAGTAACGCTTGTTGCCTTCGTTGACGATCACCGATCCGGCGTACTGGCGATCGAACAGGTTATCGACGCGGCCAAACAGATCCAGCGACCACTGGCTCCAGTTAAAGCGGTAGCCGCTGTTCAGGCTGGTCACCGCATATGCGCCGGCTTCGGCGTCATTGGCGTCGTTAGCCTTGATACTGCTCATATAGCGGATATCCGCCCCGGCGTGGAAACCGCTTTCCGGCGCATACTGCAGCGAAGCGTAGCCCATATTGCGGGCGATGCCCGGCAGGCGGTTACCCGCGGGCGTACAGGACGTCGCGGCAGCATTACAGGTTTCATTACGGTAGGTGGCGTCCAGCAGCGTCCACGCCAGCTTCATTTTCCAGTCCTGAGCGAACTGCTGATCGAAGCCCAGCTCCAGGCCGCGACGGCGGGTTTCACCGGCGTTTTTATACACCGCACGGCCGTTGCTGCTGCTTTCAACCACCAGCTCGTTATCGGTACTGGTCTGGAAAATCGCCGCCGTCAGCAGGCCATAACCAATACGCGTTTTGCTGCCCAGCTCAAAGGTGTCGCTGGTGGCCGGCTTCAGGCCGAGGTTCATGCCGGTTTGCGTACCGTCGGTCGAGCGGTAGGAGAGTTCGTTAATGGTTGGCGTTTCAAAACCACGACCGGCGGAGAAGTAGAGGTTCCATGCATCGGTCGCCGCATAGTTGACTGAGCCCATCGGCAGCAGCTTATGGTAGCGCGCGCTGCCGCTGTCGTCGCCGTTACCGGTGGTGATGTAGTAGTCGGTGGAGTCAAAGCTGACGGTGCTGTAACGCAGACCGGCGTCCAGTGACCACTTATCGCTCAGCTGCCAGCTGCTCTGCAGGTAAGGATCGAGGTTCCACATGGTGTTCTTTTCGTTACGGCGCTGGTCGCCCTTCTCGCCGAGCTGATTAACACCGTTCACCGTGTTGTAGTTAAGGAATCCCTGACGACGTTCGGTCATGGTTTCGTAGTCCAGCCCGCCGATCAGCGTCACCGGCATGGAGCCCAGCTTGCCGTCATGCTTCCAGCGGGTGTCGATCCCCTGATACTTACGCTCCAGCACGATCACCCCGCCCGGATAGGCCGGGTTAGCCTGGGTGCCGACCGGAATTGACTGGTACTGAGTCGTGTGGCGTTCGCCGTGCCAGGTGGTCAGCGTCAGCTGGTCGTTCTCACTCATTTCACGCTGGTAGCGCAGGCCGAACTGGGTCTGATCGAGGCTCTTGCGGGTGTTGTACTGGTCGCCACGCGGCGACTGGCGCGGGTTAGCCTGATACTCCGCCGCCGTCAGACCGCCCGGGTCATTCGCATCCACCGACACGCTGTTCAGCATCAGCGTCAGGGTGCTGACGTCATCAATACGCACGCCCAGCTTACCGTTACCGAGGCTTTTCTGCGTGCCGCTGTGGTCACGGTAGCCGTGGGTGGTAAAACGCGAGCCGGAAATCGTGTAATTCACGTCGCCGGCCTGAGTGCCGTCACCGGTCGCGCCGCTGGCCTTAACGCTGTTACGCCAGCTGCCGAAGCTGCCAAAGTAGGTGCCCGCTTCCAGGGTGGGCGGCTGGGTGCCGGTCTCGGTCTCAATATTCACCACGCCGCCGGAGGCGTTGCCGTACAGCGCCGAGTAAGGGCCGCGCAGCACGTCCACCCTGCCTACCGAGTTAATATCGATATTGGAGGTCTGCCCCTGGCCATCCGGCATGGTGGCAGGAATACCGTCCACGTACATGCGCACGCCGCGCACGCCAAAGGTCGAACGGCTGCCGAAGCCGCGCACCGACAGCTGCAGATCCTGGGCATAGTTCTGGCGGTTCTGCAGCTGCAGGCCCGGCACGCTGCCGAGCGTTTCCGACAGATTGACCTGCGCCGTACTGTTACGCAGATCGTCGCCGTCCACCACGCTGACGGCGGCGGGCGTATCCAGCTCCGAAAGCCCGCTGACGTGTCTGACGACCATCAGGGTGGAGGAGTCTGACTGAGAGGCGGCGGTAGCCGCCTGTGCGCAGCTGGCAGCAACCGCAGAGAGGGCAAACAGCGGCGTCAGAAGATAAGCAGAGGTTTTTTTATTATTCACGGGAGTGATTCATCATTAGTGAGCAACGTTTCAGGCCCGTTTTCGCCCGGCAATAATGATGCAGAACGGAAATTTCAGGCGCCCGCCTTTCCCTGACAAAGTGCGCTACATGCGCTGCCAGGCAGACCTGTCAAAGTATATCGGTATGTAACAGGATTACGCAGTCAGCCACCGCGTTATGTTTTATAATTCATAATATTTAACATTTGTCGCTGACCAGGATCACGAATCCCTACCGAAAATATGTGATACAAATCACAATGTGCGCGGATTGTAGCACCGCTTATCAGAGTTGTTAACAATTTTGCTGAATTGATTCAGTAACCGGTTTCAGATAATTAACCTGCGTTTTTAAGGGGTTTTTAAGGCTTTCTGGCGGCACCCCGCAAAATCCACGCGCCACTAACACGCGCCATCACCGTCAGGCTATACTCAACGGATTGTTAAACCGTTGTGACAGTGACAGGATGCACCATGCCCGTTTCCGGATGTCCACGACTCTCCCCTATCATCCCTACCTCCCCGCTGGCCATCAGGCCGCTGCTGTGTGCTGCCCTGCTGCTGCTGGCCGGTTGCGCCGGAAAATACCAGGGGACAACCTGCAATGGCGAGGTGACCACCCTGAGCGGCCAGCCGCTGGGCACGGTTGAGGGAAAAATTATTGACCGGGTCAGCGCCTTTTCCGTGACGCTTCCTGACCGCACCCTCGACAGCGGCCCACTGTGGTCGGGCGACCGTCAGCTCTATATTCCCTCGGCCGTCACCCGTGACGGCTGGCTGGCACAGCGCGTCTCCGACACCCGCTTCAGCATCATTAATTCGCCGCAGGATCGGGCCATCACCTTCACCTGCCCAGGCCCGGGCAGCCTGTAACCGTTAAGATAAGTGACCGATGAATCCTACCCAGTTAATTGCCAACCGAAAGACCCTGTTTGGCCGCGGCACCCTGCCGCAGCTGATCCCACTGCTGCAGCAGCCCGCGCTGCCGACGCTGCTGTTCTGCGGCAACTCCTTCCTCAACGGCCCGGCCTGGCAGGCTCTGCAGCCACAGCTTGAACCGCTGCTGTGCGGTATTGAGATAGTCAGCCATGAAGCTTCACCCGATGAGATCGACGGCTGGGTGGCACGCTGGCGCGGCCGGATTGGCCGCGTGGTGGCGATTGGCGGCGGTAGCGTGATCGACGCCGCCAAGGCGGTGGCGGCGCTGAGCCAGCACCCGCTCAACACCCTGCGCTACCTGGAGAAGGTTGGCGATAGCGCAGTGACCGCCGCCACCCTGCCGCTGATCGCGGTGCCGACCACCGCCGGCACCGGCAGTGAGGTAACGCAGAATGCGGTGATCACCGACAAACAGCACATCAGGGTGAAGGCCTCACTGCGCCATCCGGCGTTTGTTCCTGAGGTGGCGATCCTCGACGCCGACCTGCTGCGCGGCACACCGGATCGGGTGCTGGCCTGCTGCGCCATCGATGCCTTTACCCATCTGTTTGAAGCGTATCTGTCAGCGAAAGGCAGCGCGCTGAGCCGCCAGACGGCGCTGAGCGGGCTGCAGGCGTTTATCAACGGCTGGCCGGGGCTGAACCGTGATGATGCGTCAGGGGATGAGGCGCGGGAACAGATGCTGCTGGCCTCCTGGCTCGGCGGGCAGTGCCTGAGTATGGCCGGGCTGGGGGTGATCCACGGCATCGCCGGGGAGCTGGGGGCGATCCGTGACTATCATCACGGTGAAGTATGCGGTCGCCTGCTGCTGCCGTTCCTGACTCTGCTCAGTGAAAGCGAAAACCCGCAGCAGCGGGCGCTGATGCAGCAGTTGCAACAGACCCTGTTCCCGCACGGCGGGCAGCCTGCGGCACTACAGCTGGCGGACTGGCTGCGCGAACACGCCATCACGCCGTTCTGGCAGGATCCGCCGTCGCTCAGCCAGCAGGATGTCGCCTGGATCCTCGCCCGCGCCAACAGCAAAAATTCGTGGGTCAGCTACAGCGAGGCGCAGCAGCGCTGGCTGCTGGAGCAGGCGTTCAGCGTACACGATTGATGCACTGTGACAGTTTTCCGTAAAGCCGGATTTCCGCAAGGGCCACGCCCTGCCGGGGCAGTATCGCGGGGCGGGCTATCAGGTAAATGACTGGAAAAAACACGGTCTGAAGGCACCGCCGGCCGGGCACCGCTGGCATAACGTCAACGGTAACTACGTGCTAATTGCCGTAGCGACCGGGGTGATTGCCTCGGTGGTAGCCCATCAGTAACGGCTGCCTCAGGCAAACAGGGCGCTGGCGGCAAACACCAGCGCCAGCAGCAGATTGACCATCCCCGCCGCCAGCCACGGGCTGCGCCGCCGCTGGGTGACGCTCAGCACCAGCATCGGCAAGGCTGCCGCGCCAAACACCACTGCCAGAATAAAGAACACGCTCATTGTTTCCCTCCGGATCTGTTCCGTTGTTTGAATTTGCTCAGACTACCGCACTGACTTCCTCTAACCAACCGGCACGCATCTGCGGCACCGCGCGCAGCAGCTGGGCGGTATAGTCGTCCAGCGGCGCGTTAAACACCAGATCTAACGCTCCCTGGCGCACCGTTCTGCCGTGGCGCAGCACCATGACCTCATCGGCAACGGCGTTCACCACGTGCAGATCGTGGGTGATAAACAGCAGCGAGACGCCGGTCTGTTCCTGTAACCTCTTCAGCAGCGCCAGCACCTCACGCCCGACCAGCGGATCGAGCGCCGACGTCGGTTCATCACAGACGATCAGCAGCGGCTCCACCGCCAGCGCGCGGGCAATACAGACGCGCTGCTTCTGACCGCCGGAGAGCGCGTGCGGATAGCGGTCCGCCAGCTGTACCGGCAGCCCGACCTGCTCCAGCAGCGTCTCCACCCGCGCTTTACGCTGCTGGGCGGTCAGCGCGGTCAGGCAGACCATCGCCCGCTCCAGCTGCAGCCGGATGGTCAGGCGCGGGTTGAGAGCGGTGTCCGGGTGCTGGTGGATCATCTGCACCCACTGCAGCTGCTGGCGGCTGCGCCGGCGCAGCGCCGGCGGCAACAGCTGGCCGTTAAAGCGCACCTCGCCCTCTGCCGGGGAGACCAGCCCACAGATCGCCCGGCCGAGGGTTGACTTGCCGGCACCTGACTCGCCGATCAGCGCCAGGGTACGGCCGCGGCCGACGGTCAGCGACACATTGTGCAGCACCCGCTCCCCCTGATAATCAACGCTGACCTCACGCGCGGCCAGCAGCGGCAGAGTGGAACCGCGCGGCGTATGCGGCTGCGCGTGGCTGTGCAGAAGCTCACGGGTATAAGCCTGCTGCGGTTGATCCAGTAGCGCCGGGGTAGCACCTGTCTCTACCTGACGGCCGTGCCGCAGCACCATAATTCGCTGGCTGAGCTGCGCCACCACCGCCAGATCGTGGCTGATATAGAGTGCGGCCACGCCGCTCTGCGCAATCACCTGCTGAATCGCCTTCAGCACTTCCAGCTGGGTAGTCACGTCCAGCGCGGTGGTCGGTTCGTCGAAGATAATCAGCTGCGGCCCGGCGCAGATCGCCATCGCAATCATCGCCCGCTGCAGCTGGCCGCCGGAGACCTGATGCGGATAACGGTGGAAAAACTGCTGCG
Source organism: Erwinia sp. B116 (assembly GCF_002865965.1). Taxonomy (NCBI): domain Bacteria; kingdom Pseudomonadati; phylum Pseudomonadota; class Gammaproteobacteria; order Enterobacterales; family Erwiniaceae; genus Erwinia; species Erwinia sp. B116. Next base: position 7,735 of record NZ_JRZZ01000035.1, on the reverse strand, counting down.
GCTGCGGCAGCTGCAGCTGTACAAACAGCGCCATCGCGCGCTGGATCGCCGCCCGGCGGTCCAGCACCCGGTGGCGCACCGCCACCTCAATCACCTGTTCACCGATGGTTTTCGCCGGGTTGAACGAAGCGCTGGCCGACTGCGCCACGTAGGCGATTTGTACGCCGCGCACGCTGCGCATCTGCCGTTCGGAGAGCCCGTTCAGCGGCTGTCCGGCGAAGATAATTTGCCCGCCGCTGATTTTCATCCCGTGGCGGCAGTGGCCGAGGATCGCCTGACCGATGGTGGATTTACCGGCACCGGACTCGCCGATCAGCCCCAGCACTTCGCCTTTATTCAGGGTGAAAGAAATATCGTCCACCAGCACCGCGCTGCCGGCGGTGACGCGCAGCTGCTGCACGCTTAACAACGGTTGTGACTGCATTAATTACTCCTGCCAGCTGCGGCTGTGCTGGCTCATCAGCCAGTCGGCGACGCTGTTCAGCGCCAGTGCCAGCAGCGCAATCGCCGCCCCCGGGATCAGCGCGGCCCACACGCCAAACAGAATGCCGTCTTTGTTATCCCGCGCCAGCCCGCCCCAGTCGGCGGTTGGCGGCTGAATGCCCAGCCCAAGGAACGACAGCGCCGACAGGAACAGCAGAATAAAGATAAAGCGCAACGCAAACTCCGCCACCAGCGTGGTCAGGGCGTTGGGCAGGATCTCGCGCCACAGGATCCAGCCGAGGCGCTCCCCGCGCAGTCGGGCGACTTCGATAAACTCCTGCGCCGCAATATCCAGCGCCAGCGAACGCGCCACGCGCAGCACCCGCGTCGACTCCAGCAGGCCGAGCACCAGTACGATCACCGGAATGGTTTTCGGCAGCATCGCCAGCACCACCAGCGCGAGGATCAGCGTAGGGATCGCCATCAGCACGTCGTTCACCCGTGAAATCAGCTGATCGACCCAGCCACGGCAGAAGCCGGCGAGGAAACCGAGGAAAATACCGATGGCAAACGCCAGCAGGGTCGCCACCACGCTAACGCCGATCGATGTGCGGGTGCCCCAGATCAGCCGCGACAGCAGGTCGCGGCCGAGGTTATCGGTGCCCAGCCAGTTCTGCGGTGAGACCCCCGCCCAGGCACTGCCCACCACCTGATCGGGCGCATAGGGCGACAGCAGCGGGGCCAGCAGCGCCACCAGAATAAACAGGCTCAGCCCGATAGCACCGGGGAGCACGGCAAGTTTCAGCCTTAACATCAACATCAGTTCCTTGTCAGCCCGGCGTGCCTTCGCGGTACGCCAGGCTGGCCTCTAAAAGGGATTAACGGGCGTGGCGCAGGCGCGGGTTAGCCAGCAGGGTGACCACATCGGCCAGCAGATTGAGCAGAATATAGATCCCGGCCAGCAGCAGCGCGCAGTCCTGGATCACCGGGATATCGCGTTTGCTGATGCTGTCCACCATGTACTGGCCGAGGCCCGGGTAAACAAACACGTTCTCGACGATCACCACCCCTACCATCAGCCAGGCCAGGTTGAGCACGATCACGTTAATCACCGGCCCCCAGACGTTGGGCAGCACGTGGCGGAACAGGATCGCCGACGGCGACAGCCCCTTCATCAGCGCGGTATCCACCCAGGCCGCATTCTGCGCGCTGACCAGCGCGGCGCGGGTCATATTGCTCATATGACCAAGAATAGCGAAGATCAGCGTCAGGCACGGCAGCGCAATCGCCAGCAGCCTGTCGCCCAGCGGCATGCCGTCGGCGATGCTGCTGTTGCTCGGCAGCCAGAACAGGGTGATCGAGAAAATCAGAATCAGCAGGTAGCCGGAGAAGAACTCCGGCAGCGACACCGCCGCGCGGGTAAACAGGTTCAGCAGCCGATCGGGCCAGCGCCCCTGGTAGCGGGCGGAAGCAAAGCCGATCGCCAGCGCCAGCGGCACGGCAACGATAGCGGTGAAGAACGCCAGTGACAGGGTATTACCCAGCCGCTCCAGCAGCACCGGCGCGATCGCCTCGCGGCTGGTAAAGCTGTGGCCGAAGTCGCCCTGCAGCACGCCGCCCAGCCAGCTGAGATAGCGGCTGAGGGCCGGCTGATCGAGGCCGAGCTGCTGATTCAGCGCCGCCACCGCCTGCGGGGTGGCCGTCTGGCCGAGGATCGCCGTCGCGGCGTTGCCCGGCAGCAGCTGGATGCCGACAAAAATCAGCGCCGACACCACCAGCAGCATCACCACCCCGGCCAGCAGACGCTGGACGATCATCTTAAGCAGCGGGAAATGGCCTTTCCCGCGGATAGAAGGAGAATCACTCATCGACAATTACGCAAACCAGACTTTTTCCGCAGCGCGGTTGCCGCTCATGGTGAAGCCCGGAATGGCAACAAACCCTTTAATTTTGCTGCTGGCCGCATCCAGCGCATCGGCGTAGAGCGGGATCACCTCACTGCCCTTCTCGACCAGCATCACCTGAATATCGTGATAAATCTGGCGGCGCTTCTGTTCATCCTGCTCGCCACGGGCGGCGGTCACCAGCTGGTCAAAGGCCGGCTCTTTCCACTGCGACTCGTTCCACGGCGCGTTGCTGGTAAACACCAGCGACAGCAGCGCATCGGCGGTCGGGCGCAGCGACCAGTTAGAGGAGACAAAGGGTTTCTTCATCCAGACGTTGTCCCAGAAGGCGTCATCCGCCACGCGCTCCACCTGCAGCGGAATGCCGGCGCGCTGCGCCGAGTTCTGGTACAGCTGGCCGGCATCCACCGCGCCCGGGAAACCGCTCTCCGCCACCGACAGCACCAGCGGGCCGCTGAAGCCGGATTTCTGCCAGTGATATCTGGCCTTTTCCGGATCGTAAGGGCGCTGCGGAATATCTTTGGCAAAGTACGGGCTGGACGGGAAAACCGGGTTATCGTTAGCGACGGTGCCGTAACCGCCCAGCACGGTTTTGATCATCTGCTCACGATCGATGGCGTATTTCAGCGCCAGGCGGCCGTCGAGGGTGTTAAACGGCGCGACGTTCGCCAGCCCCGGGAAGGTGAAGATCTGGCTGTCTTTCGAACGCAGCAGCTGAATGGTCGGCAGCGCCTTCAGGCGATCGACGATACGCGGGTTCACGCGGTTAATCATGTGCGCCGAACCACTGGCCAGCGCCGCCACGCGCGCCGTCGAGTCGTTCATCGCCAGGGTTTCCACCGAATCAACGTGGCCACGGTTGGGGTTCCAGTGGTTCGGGTTACGCTTCACCAGCCCGCGCACGCCCGGCTTAAAGCTCTCAAGGATAAAGGCGCCGGTGCCGATGCCCTTATCGAAGTTTTCATTCTCCGGGGTAATGGCAAAGTGAACGTCGCTGAGCAGGGCGATAAATTCAACGTTCGGCTCTTTCAGCTTAATGGTCACCTGGTGCGGCGTGGTCGCTTCCAGCGACACCACCGGGTCGAGGTAACCTTTCACCGACGAAGTGGACTTCTCATCGCGGTGGTGGTTCAGCGAGTAGACCACGTCTCTGGCGGTCAGGGCACGGCCGTCGTGGAACTGCACGCCCTGACGAATATTCAGCAGCCAGGTTTTGCTGCCGTCGGCGGTTTCCCAGCTCTCGGCCAGCGACGGCACGATCCTGCCGTTTTCATCCACGTCGGCCAGGCAGTTAAACAGCTGCGAACCAAAGAAATACATCCAGGACTCAAACCAGAATGCCGGATCGAGCCGATCGGTGCTGGAGGCGTTATCCATGCCGATAATCAGGTGCCCGCCTTTTTTCGGTGTGGCATCCGCGGCAGCGGGCGCGGCGTCCGCGGCCCATGCTGACTGCAGCGGCCAGCCGGTGCAGGCTGCTGCAACGGAAAGTGCCCCGGTCGTTTTAATAAAGTTGCGACGGTTCATGTGGTGGTGTCCTGTAGTTTCTGCTGTTTTTTTTATTGCCGCCGTAGCGGCACTGACCCGGTGTCCGTATTACTTAAGCGCTTCCGCCAGCCGCTGAATGTGCTGCGGGCCAATGCCGCAGCAGCCGCCAACCAGCGTGGCACCGGCCGCCACCCACTCCTGCGCCCAGTGCAGATAGCCTGCCGGATCGCTGTCTTTACGCAGGCCGCTCAGACCTTCATTGGCCCCGCCGCCGTTGCTGCCGTGCTCAAAGGCGTTGGCATAAACACCAATGCCCACCGACGCATTCAGCTGCTTCAGCACGGCGGCGGCCTGCCGTACCGCCGACAGCATCACTTCCGGATGGCTGCAGTTAAACAGCACGTTCTCTGCCCCCAGCTCCACGGCGCGGGTTACCGCCGCCGTCACGCTTTCGCCGGAGCGCAGGGTGCTGACGGCATCATACTGTTCCGCTTCATCATTGAGGGTAAAGGAGAGCCACAGCGGCTGCGGCTGACCGGCCAGCGCCTGGTGAATCGCCTCCGCTTCGGCGATCGAACTGACGGTTTCGCCCAGCCAGACGTCCACAAACGGGGCCTGAGCATCGATCAGCACGCGGTGGATAGCCAGTGCCTGCGGCAGGTCAAACAGGTCGGGGCGATAGGAGCCTAAGGCCGGCGGCAGGCTGCCGGCAACGCGCACCGGCTCAGGGGCGGCGTCGGCCGCCTCGCGCGCCAGACGGCCGGCCAGCGCGGCCAGCCGCTGACCGTCGGCGGCAAAGCGTGCGTCGCCAATATGGAACGGCACCACGGCATAGCTGTTGGTGGTGAGCGTACCGGCACCGGCGGCGATAAAGCTGTCATGAACCTCGCGCACCCGCTCCGGCGCTTCATACAGCGCCAGCGCCGACCACTCCGGCTGACGGAATGGTGCACCAACCCGCGCCAGCTCTCGCCCCATACCACCATCCAGAATTGCAATTTTATGCGCCATCAGCCTGCTCCCGGTAAGATTTTTCTAATGGCAGCATGCTACAGAAAGTGATGGCTACATGTCCAGACGTCTATATGCTTAAATCACGATAAGCTTCTACAGGAAATGAGCGAAGGGGGAAGCGTAACGCTCAGGATTGTAGCGATTCCGCCGCCCCGCGGAGAACCACTGGCCACGCCGGCATCCGCTGACCATCGTTAAGGAGTGCGTTCAGAAGATTATTTTGGCGGCACCCAGGCCAACCACCAGCAGCGCCATTTGCGATGCAGCAAACCATTTTGTTTGTGACGCCAGAGACTGATGCAGCTCGCTGCGTAACATCTCGAATTTAGTATCAAACTTTTTATCCAGCTGATGGAACTCTTCTTTCGTCACATAGTTTGACTTGATCACCGCAACATCTATCTTGATGCCGTTAACATCCTCTTTAAGTATTTTAACGTCTTCTTTTAAGACGGATACATCCTGCTTCAACACGGTGACGTCCTGCTTAAGCACAGTGACATCCTGCTTGAGCACAGTGACATCCTGCTTAAGCACGGTCACATCCTGCTTAAGCACGGTGACATCCTGCTTAAGAATATTTACGTCTCCCTGCAACGTGGTGAACTTGTCTTCCAGTTTCTCGACTCTGTTTTCCATTTTCTCATCCTTAATTATGTTCTGACAGCATGATGATAAATCCACCACAAGATGATTAACAAGCATACAGGAGCCGGTTTTCTGCGAGCCGCTACGGAAAACAACAATGTAATGCAATGCAACGCTAATTTATTGAAAAATATCGATTACGCGTTGCTTTAACAAAGGGGAGAACGGGTCTGAATGCTGGGGAGAGGCAAAGCAATAAATCCGGCAGCGGGCGCTGCCGGAGAGGTAACATCTTACTGGCTGAGCGCGCCATTCAGCAGGATAGCGGTAATGATCCCGGTTGCCGCCGCGATCAGCACATAGTTGCCGTCGACATAGGCCCAGTGTGCGCCGCGTGGCGGTTCGTACAGACCGCGGTCGCGCCAGTCGTTAACGCGATAATCATCGCCACGGAAACGCGGCGGCATCGGGTGGCCGCGACGAAAGTCGTGGCCGCTCCAGGCAAAGTGATCGCGTTCCACGCGGTGGAATTGCGGCGAAGGGCCACGGTCATTACGGGCATCATGACGATCCGGACCACCGCGATTGTTACGGGCATCATGGCGATCCGGGCCGCCGCGATCGTTACGCGCGTCATGACGATCCTGACCACCACGATCGCTGCGGGCATCATGGCCGCCACCGTTACCGCGATTATCATGACCGCCCTGCTGCTGCCACTGGCGATCCGGGCCATTGCCCGGACCCTCCGCCTGCGACAGAGAGGAGAACAGGGTGCCTGCTGTGAAAATGCTGATAACCAGTGCCAGTGTTGTTTTTTTCATCTTGATGTCCTCAGTTTGGCCGACGGCCTGACCGCTGCCGTTCACCTCACTATCGGACATTCGTCAACACTTCCGTATCGCTTCAACTCCGAAAACGACCGGATTAGCACTAACTTTGCTCTGGCTTAACACAGTCCTGACGCACCCTGCACAGTGTGGAGATTAGTTATTCAGCTGATAGTCCAGCGTGATCTCAGTATTGAGCAGCTTCGAGATCGGGCAGCCGGCTTTGGCCTGCTGAATAATCTTGTCAAACTCGGCTTTATCGATACCCGGCAGCGTCACTTTGCTCTCCAGCGCCACTCTGGTGATGCCGAAACCGCCATCCACTTTATCCAGCGACACGTCAGCGGTGGTATCAATGCTTTCAGGCGTATGGCCGGCCTCACCCAGCATCAGCGACAGCGCCATCGAGAAGCAGGCCGCATGGGCCGCCCCAACCAGCTCTTCCGGGTTGGTGCCGGCTTTCCCTTCAAAGCGGGTGTTAAAGCCATAGGGCTGCGCGCTCAGCGCACCGCTCTCGGTACTGATGGTGCCTTTACCGCGTTTGATATCGCCTTCCCAGTGTGCCTGGCCTTTCTTATGAATGGTCATGGTTATCCTCCGTTAGTTAACATCAGCTACCAGTATAGACACTCTGCATATTCTCACCGGCGACCGCCCGTTTTACAGACGATTCCGGCTACATTCCGCCCCTGCATAAGCGGGTGCCCCACCCTGCTTCTGCACCTGCACCTGCACCTGCACCTGCACCTGCACCTGCTCCTGCTCCTGCAACATGACGTAATAGCGCCAGGGGCAAGACCTCATCCGCGCGGGACCCGGGCCAGCAACAGCCGCTGGCCGCAGAACGCCATCGGCGTAGCGGGCTGCGGCCAGACGGCCAGCAGTTGATAGCCAGACTGCTCCAGCTGCTGGCGGCAGCGGGCTTCATCGGCGGCGGCGCTGAACGGGCAGTTATCCTCTCCGGCGGCGTGTGCGCAGAGCGCGGCAGGCGTCACCCAGTGCAGCGGTCGCTCTGCGCTGTTCTCCAGCAGCAATAACGGCGCACCCGGTTTCAGCCAGTCCCGCAGTTCCGCTAACAGCCGTGGCGCTGCGGCCTCGCTTAACAGCCCGCTAAACAGCCCGCCGGCGTAACGGCTGCCCGGCAGCAACTGCGCGGCAAGAGACCGCCTTAAATCAACCGCCACCCCAGTTCCTGAAACTGGCAATACGCAGCGGCCAAACGCTAACGTACGCTGGCACCCCACCAGCAACGGCTGGCAATCGCCCGGCTCCGCCTGCAATAGCGGCACCATGCTCGCCACAATCCCGCTAAAATAGTCGTCAAGGATCCCCGGCACGTGCAGCAACAGATCTAATCCCAGCGGCGAATGCGGCAACAGCACCGGTGCCACCAGCCACTCATCCAGCTGCGCCAGACCGCTGAACAGCGCTGTCGCCAACGCGCTGCTCTCATCCAGCCAACTCATCAACTGGCTCAGACGGTGAATG
>NZ_JRZZ01000034.1:0-47820 GCF_002865965.1 Erwinia sp. B116 | reverse complement strand
GCGGTGTCAGCCCCGGACAGTTCGAAAACCAGACCCTCGCTTAGGGGCGTGTCCACATTATGCGGGTAGGATCAGTATCCGAGAGGCTATTTTTGAAAGTGACCACTTCACAAACACTCAATTGATCGTCACCTGTCATAGCAATGAGTTTATAAAAGATATCCAGCAACACCTGCCTGCTCAGCGTAGGAATGGGTGCCAGGTTTATCTACTAAGACATCACGATGGTAACTATCAACCGAGAGTAACCGGCAACTTACCTAGCGCGAACTACATCGCCAAGGCCAGAACAGCAAGAGAAGCGCTGAACGACCGAGATGCGTTGGCAGCGTCACGTCAAGCTTTGGAGATGCTGAGCGAGAAAACTTGGCGATGGCTTGGAAGTTATGATCTTGGTGTGCTAAACCTCATGCTCGCTGGCGTCGGTGCTGAGCCCGGATTGAGAAACTTATGCGAAGCATTGGTCAAGAAATTGCGAGATTCTCCAACTTTTAATCACGCGAACAAAGAGCCACTTCTTACATCTTATGGACGTATTTTAGGCATTCCCGTTAATAATCTTGTATGGACCTATCTCAACAAAGGCACTCATGAGGAGGCAGACCGCGATGACTTTGATGGAGAACATGTGGATTCCGTTGTCCAAACTCTTGAAGAACTAGATCGCCTCGATCTGCGAGCCGGGCGCTAGTGTAAACATCACGTAAAACCCGGCCATGTGATTTTAGATATCTTTCCTTAACGTGTCGTGATGTTCGCGAAGTCTGCTCTTGGCACACAGCAGACAAATACCTGATGCTGAAGGTCTGCTCAGGGCGAAAGCGGAAGTTCGCAGTTGTTCACACCACCCTCCATGGACATCTTCCGGTGCTCCCTTTATAGTAACTTCACCTCAGCATTCAACGATCTCGAGTCCCTGTCAGGAATAGTTAATGATCGCTCTAACTGCGTTGGATTATCTGAAATATATGGGAGTCGGGTTAGTTCTGATCCCTTTATTTCTTGTATCTAAAACTGCAATGATAAAAACGAGAAATGAGTTCAAGAATAGTGGGCTTGGCTGTGCAGCTTTTTTTCTAGCGATTCATATTATGCTATTCCTTGCTCCTGTGGGTATTCTCCTTGCTACCTATATTGATAAAGGAACTAGTGCATTATTAATCGTCTCTCTTACTTTCTTGCTTATTTTAGCAGGCGCATACGTTTACGACAGGATCATCAAACGCACTTTCGTCATCAGGATTGATGAGGAAACGTTTTATGTATTATATCATCGAGCAAAAAATGATGGTGTTTCCATCAAAGACCTGATTGTGGGCAGGGTCAAAAAAGAATAATGGTACAGTTTGTCTTACAGGTCTGAATGAATCCTATCAGAAACGGGTATTATGCATAAACATCAATAGTGTCTCTAAAGCTTGAGGCAATCAGGTCAAGTGATAATGAAACTCTGACACCAGACATCAATTAATTAATGCAGCTCCTGACCTGATTCCTATTGATTAACACTGTCTGATGTAAGCAATATCCGCTTCTGGCACTAAGCTGACCATCTGACTGAGCTTGAAGTCCGCTAAGAGCTGTGAGTTCAAAGCGGACTAAGCAAACAGTAACTGCCATGTTCGGGTTCTGGTTAAGAAGAGATTTTGTATAGAAGAGTACACACTTCAGTTGAGTTTTCTTAGGAACCAGATTGGGGATATGGGGTTGATTATGTTAGTAAGATGAATCGGCGTAGCCGGACGTGTTATGTGGTATGGGCGATAATGCATGAAGTGATATAGAGATTTTTTTAAACGTTTCCAGAATCACGATTTTAATGAAATGCTATTACGTTAATCATTGTTTACATGCTTGGCTAACTTAGATTTGATTGGTTAGGTTACGTCCTATTGTTTAAATCAGGACAACAGTTGCTTCATAAATATTGATATAAATGTATCGAATTTAATAACAATAGCTGGTTCAAATTTTGATAAATAAACTAGTAATGAAAGGATGAAAGGCGTAATTGATAAAATCAAAAAGATAACCATTACTAAGTTAAGCTTATCAGCCTGAGAAAAAAGATCTCTTTTGTGGGAAGCTATAAGTTCTGACAGTTCGCCAGATTTAGCTGACTTTGTATGGCTAAATAAAGCATCTATAGATGCTCTTATCGAATAAAGAACCTTTCTTTGATCTTGAATAGTAAAGAGTATTAATAGCGATGTGATTGCGACACCAATTAATGTGAGAATACCTTCAAACTTTTGTGATGACTTTAAAATAGCAAGAGCAACACCTATAGAAATCGGAAGCCCGAAAAGCTTCCCTGAAATAGAGGATAGTGTACTTGATATTTTGCTTGAAACCGACATGTAATTTTCGGCAGCTTCTTTTTTTTGTTTCAGAAATGAAAAATTCGTTAAATAACATTCGAAATTACCGTAATATGTTTCTTTAAGAAGTTCCCAGTGCTTAATTAAGTTATTAAAATTACCATCCTCTCTATCCACTTCTCTTAGCACTTCAATTAATGAAACTCTAAACATTGATTGTTTTTCTTGAACGTGAGCATTATCATTCTCATGATTATTGATGTTATTAAAGACTGATAAATCTACTGTAGGATAAGATACATTCTCTATTGATATATTGGGCTCAATAACAATTGGCGATATTTTTTTAGAGCTTCCGGTATCAATAAATACAATTTTAAGACGGCCATTGTCATCAATGCGATCAATGTAGTTTGCTAGTTTACTAAGTTCATTTATAAAGTGAGATAATATTAATGTATTTTTAATTTTTTCATTGCTTGTCTTTTCTCCAAAAACATAATCTTCTTGGACAAGGTATACATTCTCGACATCTAACCCCATGTTCAATTTATTATCAAATAATAAAAATCCATCAAGTGAATCTATAAACTGAAAATCACCACCAGGCAAAGAAACTTTCAGTGTTACTTCTTTATCATTATCAATATTGGTCGGGAAAATATCACCGAAATAGGTCCCGACACTCGAACCATCAAATGATATTTCAAAATCTGAGAGCATTGGATTATGTTCATCCCATAACTCTTTTAGCTGTATGAGGTTATCTCTAAGTTTTCCCTCAAAAACAAATTGAGAATCAGTCATCGCAGGTCTACCTAGACCACGATATAAATTGACTAATTTTTCAAATTGTTGGGCGCACATAATTACCCTCTCTCTTTAAGTACAGCTTCTAACTTTTGTATGATATTATCGTCTAGCTTCGATATTATCAGTTTTTTATCTGCTCGATTATACTGAATTACTGATCCTGGAGTTGTACCGAAAAATCGCCTTTCAAAATTTAATTCCCACCCATTTGACTTAGCTTTTACTTTAGCACGCCTACCGAGTACAGCTCTGTTAATAGAAAACTCTAACGGTAGTCCAATTTCTTCGCTATTAAGGTAAGTTATAAAATTATCCATATATTCATGCTTTTCTGCAGGAACTATACCTCTAACTGCATGATCGATTTCGGTAAGAGATGCTAATTTACCATCTTCTTTTAATGTTAAGTAATTGAGTACAGCATCATACGCTTGATTTTTATACGCAGTTAACTCTTTGTTCGCTTCGAAGTATTGTTTTACTCCATTAAGTGCACCATCAGTGGCTTTAGCAGAGGGAACACTATCTGAACATCCTAAGGCTGCAACAAAATATCCTGAAGCATCTTGATTTATTTTAGGACTGACGAAGGCGAGATATGTAGGTTTCTCTTCTTCCGGTAATACTTCATATTGATGGTATCTATCAAAGTTTACCCGTGCAGCTTGGTGTATCTTAGCCATATCTATTTGAACGATTCCTACCGGCTTTAAATTTTCATCTAGCCGTAAAGCTTCTTTTTGCTTAACCATCGTAATAAGCATGAAGTTAGAGGTACCACTTGTGTAATGAGCAAATACTATTGCTCCACCAGATGCGGCAACTCTTGAAGGGTCTTTTGCTTGTCGGGTAAGTTCATTCATACACACTGTTGAAAATGTATGAAATGAATCAGACTCTGCCCTACCGTTGTAATAGTCTTGGAAGGCATTCGGTACCTTATAAGTAGGATCCTCAATATCAAAAGTCCCTCTTGCTGCTTGGTTTTCTTTCTTTCCAATTAAGTCATTTAAGGATTTCACTAATTCCTGCACATACTTGTCATCTGTAGGTAGAACCTGCTTAATAATATCCTCAACGCGCTGTTTTCCACTTTCTTTTACAAGTTCGTGTATAACACAATGCCTTAACTGAAATGCCATCTTTCACCCATTATCAATATATCACCGTAGTGATTCATCTAACTTCATAAAAAGGTTGAAAAATCTCTTTCAACCACGAAAGATCTGTGTTGCAGATAGTGTAATGTTTATGGCTAGCTGTACAAGGTTTTTTTTCTTGCATACATGAACAAAGCGACAGTATTTAGGAAGTTAGAGGCTTTGTTGAATAAATCAGAGTTAGTCGACAGGATGGCTACTGTTGGCACACCTGTCATGTGATCCGAACGCTGCGCGTTATCCCCAATTGCGTCATCCGACTCAGCGCTTCACCCACCTGCGCATCCTAGTCCCCCTGATCTGCTCCCCACAGATTATGCAGATAGATATTAGCAATGTCTGCCTCTGGCACAGAGCAGACCGTCAGAGCTCTTTGGACACCATCTCGCTTCGAGCCGACTTTTTGATGCTTGTTCTGGATACCCGTCTTTTGCAGAGAACCTCATGGCACGATCAGCGCATGAAGCGAAGTTTTTAAACCTGTTTTACGTAACGAGCAACTATTGGTGGTCATTTTGGTGGTCTTGACAGAAATATAATTCAGGTTTAGCTTATAGATTAGCCAGCTACTGGCAAAGGCGATCCCAGTCAGAGGAGCCAAATTAAAGAACCCCGCTCAGGGAAACCTGAGCGGGGTTTTTGCTTTGGTCTGGCTTGTCACGGATGCAGCTTTATCTTACCGGCGCTGCCCGCTCAACCGAGGGGTTGGGGCATCCAGGAACTCTGTAAATCTCAGCAACCACCTGCATCGTTGCTTCTTCGATGCTTCCTTCATTACGGCACAATACCCAGCCGCGATCGGCAATTTCTCGCTCGAACGCGCGGGTACTGGCGACATGCTCTTCCAGCTTATGCATCACGGTGCTGCTTAGCCCTCGCGATCGGGCAGCCGCCCTCGCCCATGAAATAGCCGGCGCGGTAACTACACCGACATGCAGGTCTGGCGTTTGCACGTCTCGCTCAAGGTTAAGCTGTAAAATCTCGGCAAAAGGCACCATCCGGCGAAACGCGGCTTCCGACGGATACCAGCGGTCCATCAGGATAATGCTACCCGGCGGCTGTCTGGTCAGCACGTGCCGGGAAATCCACGCGCGGCTATCGGCAAAGCGCTGGCACACCTCCCGTTCCAAATCCAGGCAGGGATTTCTGACGAGCCGGTTAACAAGGGCCATGGTTTCCCCTCGCCAGGGATCGCTTTTTTTCTCACACAGTCGGACTACCTTCCGGTTGTCCGCCCTGAGTACCTTAGTGATGGCCTCCAGGAGCGTGGTTTTGCCGACCCCCTTGGGCCCATCCAGAGAAATAAACAGCGGACGACTCATGGTTGAAACGACAACTGACAAAGGATTTTTGTACAGTCTGAATCTGGCAACAGCATCTTACTTCCCTGGTGTGAATAGCGCCTCCGCTCCTGGCTCGTCGGAGCCGCCTGGCACGTCAGCGTAAACCGAAGGGAGGGGTGTTATCAACAAAGACGGATGAACGTCCTGACAAAGGTTTCTGACTCACGAGTCTGAAACCCAGAATTACAGCCGTTGAGGGTCATTATGTATCTGTGTGACCTGCGTGCTGTAGTTTATGGGATCCGCTTAGAAAACGGAAAACTTCCCCTGTTAAGAGCGTTGATTAAGCCTATTCCCGGATCTACCGCTCACCAACGCGTAATAGGTCCCAGGCGGACATCCTGTTCTGCCCGGGTACCGGCTTAGCTAGCGCAATCTCTCCAGCAGCTGCTCGGCGCCTTTATCCACCCCCGTTTCTGCCGCACTCATTGATCCAAACGTAGCGCCTACGTTCATTGCGTTCGGATACTGCTCCGCTACGTAGGCCAGCAGAAGTTCGCCGTTCGCGGCATCTTTAACCTCAACGGCATAGTTGACGTATCCGCTCATCAGGCCGCGCCCGCCGCGTACGGACTGAACGATATTATAGGGGCCGCCGGCCAGGTCGAATTTCGTAACGGTCCCAACAAACTGAGGCGTCGTGTCCGCGCCGGCCAGCGTCAGCTTAAGCCGGAGAGCGGGAGCGTTCCCGGCGGAGGTGTTGACAGTAAACTTCTCCGCAAGCACTTCGGCGAACTTCTTCTGCATGTAGTCGGCCAGATTGCGCCGATCTTCCTGCGGCAGGTCATTAAACTGCGCGTCGCTGCCGCCGTAAATCTCGACGGGTTCGATAGTGATGCTGCGGTATTTGCTCCAGTCAACCGGGGCGGCGTAGCGGAAAGGTATCCGCGCGCTGTCGTCAGCCGTGTTGGGTAGCATTCTGGATGTGGCCTCGATGCCGGCATATTTCACCGGCGAGGTGGATGAACACCCCACGGTGGCAATGATGGCGGTCAGGATCAGCGTGCGGGACAGCTGTTTAGTCAGGCAAACCATAGAAACACTCTCCGATCAGGTTTTTCAAAAATAAACTGTACGGTGTAGTTAACATGCCTTATCCTGACTCTGTCAACAAAATGCTTCATTTCGTATCTGTAATTTACTCATGGGGAGTCCGATATGATCGCGTGGCTGATCATCACGCTGGAGAGTACGCCGCTGCGGCAATGGTTCATCTATGGAACTATGACGATAGTCGTGGCACTCACCTTAGCGATCACCGGCGGCAACCTCAGGGAAATCTGGCGCATCCGCCGATTCAGGCTGCATCGGGCCAGGTTCTATGCCATCAGGGTATGGGGATGTTCAGCCGGGCTGCTGCTGATTTTTTTGCTGGTCGAATGCATCGTGGTGGATACATTGGGGGTGTTGACGCTTCTGGTACTGAGCGACGTGACGCTGTACTGAAAACCTTTCCGCGTCGTCAGCGGGCTGACGCGCCAGCGGTAAATACGTCCACGGCACTTTTAACCATCGCCACGATATCCTGCTGCGTATAAACCGGCATGTCATGTCTGAGAAAGAGCTCGTCAGCTTCGGCCCTTACCAGAGCCGAAAACTGTTTCGCTCTCAGTTCGGGGCTGGCGGGCCGCATGTCGCCAGCGTCAATGTGCTGCTCCATCAGTGCCGCCAGCGCGTTCATACTCTCCCGTACGCCGGACTCATAAAAGATATCGCCAATGCCGGAATGCCCCGCCTCACCGATAACCATGCGATACAGCTGAAGCCCCTTCCAGTCGGACGTCAGTGCACCCAGCATGCCTTCACCAAAGCGCTGCAGCCGGTCATTCAGAGAGAGTTTACTGCTGTCCTGACTGTGAAGATCGTCCGCCGCGCGCGTCAGAAAGTTGGTGCCGTAAGCCCTGACCACGGCATCAAGAAGACTTTCCTTGGAGGTAAAGTAGTTATAGAGCGTGGCTTTAGAGCATTCGGCCGTTCTGGCTACCCCTTCCATGGAAGCACGTTCATAGCCCTGCTCAAGAAAGACGGTGGTGGCAGCGTTAAGAATGTCATTTCGTTTCTGTTCAGTCAGTTTTCGCATGTCGTTTCTCCCTGTTAACTGCTGTCAGATTAACAGAACCGGCGGGTTCATTAAAGTTGCGCCCTTTTGTTTCGCCATAGGGACAACCTGAATGCCCTCTGACTGATGCGGAGTCAGCACTATCGTATGCAGGCTGGATGTCAGGCCCGGAGAGACCTGAGCGGGATATTTCTTTAACGTACGTCATGGATAAAATTCATTGACAGCCAAATCTGTTCCCATGAAGACATGAACTACTGAAAGCACGAAAGTTAGTGTGAAATGCACTCCAGTTTATGCAGTGCATTACCGTTCGACTCTGCGAAAAGGTGGCCGCCAGCAGGAGGGTATACATGCTATTCCCCCTCGGCGGGTCCGGCAGAGTTCGGCCGGATTTTAAACCAGATGGCGTACATCGCCGGCAGAAACACCAGCGTAATAACGGTGCCGCCAAACGTCCCGCCAATCAGGGTATAGGCCAGCGTGCCCCAGAATACCGAGTGGGTCAGCGGGATAAACGCCAGAATGGCCGCCATCGCCGTCAGCAATACCGGCCGGGCCCGCTGCACCGTCGCCTCCACCACCGCGTCAAATGGCGCCAGCCCTTGCTGTTCGTTGTGATGGATCTGGCCGATCAGGATCAGCGTGTTACGCATCAGGATCCCCGACAGCGCGATCAATCCGACCAGCGCATTGATGCCAAACGGCTGGTTGAACAGCAGCAGGGTGGGCACCACGCCGATCAGCCCCAGCGGCGCGGTGAGGAACACCATCACCATCGCCGACATCGACCGCACCTGCAGGATAATAATCAGCAGCGTCATGGCGATCATAATCGGGAACAGCGGTGCCATCGCCCCGGTGGCTTTGGCGGACTCTTCAATCGATCCCGCCTGCTCGATGCGGTATCCCGCCGGAAGCGAAGCGATAAGCGGCTGCAGCGCCTTCGTGATGGCGGTGGAGACATCCGGCGGCTGCAGGTTTTCGGCGATGTCCCCGCGGACCGTTATGGTTGGGGTGCGATCGCGACGACGCAGAACAGGATCTTCCGTCTGCACCTCAACCTGGCCGATCTGCGACAGCGGAATGCGCTGGCCGGCAGAGCCCACCAGGGTAAAACCGGCTATTTTTTCCGGATCAAGACGGATATCCCCTGCCGCGCGCCCCATGACCTGCACCGAGCGGATATCTTCACGCACCGGGGTGATCGGAATGCCCGAAAGCAGGAACTGAAGCTGCTGCGCGACCGCGGTCGACGTCAGCCCCACCGCCTGCAGGCGATCCTGATCCAGCGTGAAGTGCAGCGCCGGCACCTTAGGCCCCCAGTCGCTGTTAACGGTCCTCATCATCGGGCTGTTCTGCAGCACCTGTTCTACCCTGTCAGCAATTTCGCGCAGTTTGACCGCATCCGGCCCCATAACACGCCAGGCCACCGGATAGGGTGAGTAAGGCCCAAACACCAGCTGAGTCACGCGCACGCGCGCCTCGGGTGCCAGGCCCTGCGCCGCGGCTTCACGAAGCCGGAACTTCAGCGCCTCACGGGCTTCCGGGTTGTCCGTCAGCACCACAATTTTCGCAAACGACGGATCGGGCAGCTCCGGCGCCATGGCCAGGAAGAAACGCGGTGAACCCTGGCCGATATAAGACGTCACCATTTTTGTCTCTTTCTGCTTTCTCAGCCAGGCTTCAACCTTCTCGGTTGCCGCGCTGGTTTGCTCAATCGACGTGCCGTAGGGCATCTGCACTTCGACCAGCACTTCCGGGCGATCGGAGGTCGGGAAAAATTGTTTTTTCACCAGCCCCATGCCAAGTATCGCCACCGTAAAGACGGCAATTACCGACCCGGCCACGATCCACTTACGGGCGATCACCCACGTCAGTAAGCGGCGAAAGCGGTTGTAGTGGCGGGTGTTGTAGATCGCCGCGTGCCCACCCTCTACCGTTTTGATCTCGGGCAGCATCTTCACGCCAAGATAAGGGGTAAACACTACCGCCACCACCCAGGAAGCAATCAGGGCGATCCCCACTATCCAGAACATGTTGCTGGTGTATTCACCGGCGGTGGATTGTGCAAAGCCGTTGGGCATAAAACCAACGGCGGTCACCAGCGTACCGGCCAGCATCGGCGCAGCCGTGTGGCTCCAGGCATAGGCCGAAGCTTTGACGCGGTCGTAGCCCTCTTCCATCTTCACCACCATCATCTCGATGGCGATGATGGCATCATCAACCAGCAACCCCAGCGCCAGGATCAACGAGCCCAGGGTAATGCGGTCAAAGTTTTTGCCGGAGGCCTCCATCACCACGAAGACAATCGCCAGCGTCAGCGGCACCGCCGCCGCAACCACCACGCCCACGCGCCATCCCATACTGACGAAGCAGACCACCATTACTACCAGCAGCGCGACAAAAAATTTGGTCATAAACTCGTCGACGGACGAACTGATGTTAACGGCCTGATCGGTGACTTTGGCAAGCGTCATCCCCAGCGGCATCCCCTCATTGATGCTGGCCGTTTCCGCATCCAGTGCCTTACCCAAATCCAGACCGTTCCAGCCGTCCCGCATGATGATGCCCAGCATCAGCGCCGGTTCACCCTGATTGCGGATCAGGAAGGTCGCAGGATCTTCGTAGCCCCGTTCAACGGTTGCCACGTCAGAAAGCTGCAGGGTTCTGCCCTGGACAACAATCGGCGTTTCGCGGATTTTCTCCAGTTTGTCAAAGGCACCGTCCAGGCGGATAAACACCTGCGGCCCTTTGGTGTCAATCGAACCGGCGGGGGTCAGTACGTTCTGGCCGTTGAGGGCGGAGAAAATATCCTGCGGCGCGATGCCCAGCGTGGCCAGACGGTCATGCGAGAACGAGACAAAGATGCGCTCAGACTGTTCGCCGATGATATTGACCTTTTTGACCCCCGGCACATGCAAAATTCGCTGGCGTAACGCTTCCGCATCGCGCACCAGCAGCCGCTGTGGCTCCCCTTTTGCCTTCAGCGCAAACAGCGCAAAGGTCACGTCGGAGAATTCATCATTGACCATCGGCCCGATGACGCCGGCAGGCAGGTTATTAGTTTCATCAGCGAGCTTTTTACGCGCCTGATAAAACGCTTCCTGCACCTGAGAAGGCGGCGTGCTGTCCTTCAGTGACAGCATGGTAAAAGCCAGACCGGGGCGCGTGTAGGTCTCACTGCGGTCATACCACCTGAGCTCCTGCATGCGCTTTTCCAGCGGTTCAGCCACCTGGTCCTGCATCTCCTGCGCGGTGGCACCGGGCCAGGCAGAAATAATGGTCATCTGCTTGACGGTGAAGGGAGGATCTTCCGCCCGCCCCAGTTCAAAAAACGACAGGATACCGGCCACTGTGATCAGGATAATCAGGAACAGCGTAACTGAGCGCTCGCGTACGGCCAGCGCTGAAAGATTGAATCGCCCCCCGCTCATGGCTGGCTCCCGGCGATGTTGCTACCGCTCTGTTCAGCCAGGCGCACGGCCTCACCGTCATGCAGCAGATGCGCCCCCAGAGCGACCACCTGTTCCCCCGGTTTTACGCTGCCGATCACCCGCGCGGCATCGTCACCTACCCCCTGCACCTGCACGGGCCGCCATGACACTCTGGCCGGTTTTCCTGAAATCACCCACACCCCCGGCCCTTTGCCCGGATCGTAGAGGGCCGCTAAAGGCACCTGCACCCTCTGGCCCGGCAATTTATCGTCGCTGATTTGCAGCGTCACCGTGGATCCCAGCGGCGCGCCGGCCATTGTCCCCTCAAGTACAAATCTCGCCTCAAAGGTGCGCGTAACCGGATCGGCTGCCTCGGAAAGCAGCCGCAGTTTCGCCGGAGCTGGCTGCTTAACGCTACCGTACAACGTTGCCTCCGCCTCGCTTCCAACCGCCGGGCGTAACGTTTCGGGCAACTGCACGATGGCCTCACGCTGCCCTGCCCTGGCCAGACGGACCACCGGCTGACCGGCAGTGACAACCTGACCGGGTTCCGCCAGCGTTTCCATCACCACGCCGTCGGCGTCGGCCAGCAGCACGGCGTAGCCCGTCGCGTTTTGCGCCACATTCGCCTGCGCCTGCGCCGCACTGAGTTCAGCTCTGGCCGCATCGGCGGCGGCCTTGATCCGATCGTAGTCCGATGCCGATACCGCACCTGTGGCGACCAGCCCACGGTAGCGCGCCTCGTCATCGCGGGTTTGTTTAGCCCGCGCCCGTACGGCCGTGACGGCCTGTTGCTGAGCCTGCGCCTGCAGGCTGAGGTCAACCGGATCCATACGCATCAGTGGCTGGCCGCGTTTAACGGTCTGGCCGGTATCGACCAGACGTTCAAGGATTTTACCCTGCACTCTGAAACCGAGATCGCTTTGAACCCGGGCGACCACCACCCCGGTAAATGCGCGTGAGGCATCCAGCGCATTGACTACGGTCGCAGACCTGACCAGGGGCGGATGGGTACGGGGATCGTCGGTACCGGTAGTGTCACCGCAGGCCACGAGAGCAAGCGGCAACAGGCAGACAGCGAAGGTGGCAGGATTGAGCCTGAGCATGGATTACCTTAATTGATTGAGCAGGACGGTAAGCGCATTCTCAAACCAGTGACCAAAAATGTCAATGGTCACTAATGGCGCTGACAGACCTCGCAGTATCATTGAGGATAAGAGCGCTGAGGGAGTCGCTGCTATCATTAGGGTTCAGTTGAGGTTTTCGACTAAGCGGCTGGCGCTGTGGCAACGCGGCCAGCATCTGCTGGATAAACTCGATGCAGGAGAGTCACTGTGAAAAAGAGCGAACTGCCGACCAAAATCTGCACGGTATGCGGACGCCCTTTCAGCTGGCGAAAAAAGTGGGAAAAATGCTGGGACGATGTGCGGAAGTGTTCAGAGCGCTGCCGGCGGCAAAAAGACGCCTCATAAGGGCCTGGAACGCGCTCGCCTGATAACCAGACAGAGCGAACTCACGCTGGAATAGCACTAATTCTTATATACTTACTGTAAGTATAAACATGTCATTAATAACAGTATTGACACTGGTTTTAAAATCCGTAGATTGGACTTTAACGGCGGTGAAATATCAGATCGCCGTTCAGGTTGAAAGTGTTAGTTAATTTGAGTGTGAAGTGTAATTTGCGATAAAGGCCACGAAGTTTGTTGTATGGGACGTTGACGATAAGCGATGTTTGTTCTACGTCGACACAGCGTTAAGGCCACGTAACCAGTTGCAATAATCGCAAATTTATGAGGAAACGCGACGATGTAAGGCCATGTTTTAATAGTTATTACTTGCGATTCGATGGTGAAAGCTCGTTGAGTTTAACGATCGCAACGGAAGTCAGGCCACGCATCAAAGAGTATATGTCGCGAGGGGAGATGTACCTGTTTAGAGTGCCATTCCTGCAAGCTTATGAGGATGGCGAGTAAAGTATAACGGTCAATAGAGGGGGGTTATTTAGTATTAACACCCAATATTATCTGTGTTAAACGCGTACATTTAAAATCAGTATCACCGTAGTCTTCCTTTAAGTCTGTTAATGTTAAATTCGAAGTTCGTAGTAGATTAAAAGCCCTGACTGCAACGGTCGGGGCTTTTATTTTGAACAGCCACCACTCAGGGTGCTAAACTGCGCAGTATCAGCGATGAAAGCAGCACCGCGGCCGACGACGCCGTCTCAAGATTATATTGCAGCTGCACCGGGCAGATATAGGGCTGCATTACCAGACAGATCGCATCGGCCGTCTCATCCAGCGGCGTTTTTCGTTCAAACTCACCCGCCTGGCGGCCGGCAACAACGATCTGCTCAACCAGCTGACGCAGCCGTGCCTGATACGCCTCTGCTGACGGCCATTTATCACGTGAGGCAACCGCCGCAATGTCGTAAAGCCTGCGATCGTGGAAAAACAGATCGCTGCCGGCTTCGGTCAGGGCACTGAACAGGCGGCGTAATTTTTCTGTCGCGCTGGGCGCGTCGGCGATCGCCGCATCGACAATCGCCATAATCATCGCCAGCCGGTTGCTGCAGATCACCTCGCCGATCGCCTGCTTGGAGTCGAAGAACTTATAGATATAGGCTTTGGAGAAACCGATCGCTTTAGCCAGATCGGAGACGGTGGTTTTTTCATAGCCGTAATGGCTGAAATGTTCGGTGGCGGCTGCCACCACCCGATCGCGGACGCTGTGGTCCAGCGGGCCCCGAGGGGGATGAAGTTCTGTTTGTTTACTCATTTTTCCAGCTTAGCCTAATAAGGTACTGACAGACAACGAGTGACTGATTAATTATAAGGTCACTCAAATAAATCTACACTGCCCTTCTCCGAGGACGCAGTGAAGGCGGCCACCGAAGGTCGCCTTTCTCCAGAGGGAAACGATGCGTCGTGCGCAGCCCCCACTCAGCTAACGACTAAGGCGTATCCACGTAAAGCCGGTTGCGGCCGGCCTGTTTGGCGCGATACATCAGCCGATCGGCTTGTTTAACGACGTCGGCGGGTTTTCTGCCGCTGACCGGCCAGCCAGCAATACCCAGCGAGACGGTGATAGTGCCGACGCCATCCACGGCTGAGCCAGCCACCCGCTTACGCACCCGCTCACCCACTTTTGCCGCCTCAACCAGCGGGGTCGCCGGCAACAGCAGCATAAACTCCTCTCCGCCGATGCGGCAGACGATATCGCCCTCCCGGGAACACGCCTCAAGCAGCCGCGCCAGGTGGCACAGGGTAACATCGCCAGCCTCGTGCCCCCAGGTATCGTTAATCGATTTGAAATGGTCGATATCCAGCACCACCACCGCAAATGGCTGGCCTGCGGCCTCCATCTTTCTCAGCGCCTCTCGTTTTGCCCGCCGGTTGGCCAGCCCGGTCAGCGGGTCGGTGTGCGCCTGGGTATTCAGGCGGCGGATGGTGTCCTGCATGGTTGCCATACCCTTTAGCAGCTCCTGCTTAATGCTGAAGGCTTCGCGGTACCAGGTCAGCACGCCGCGGATCCGCCCAATATTTTCACGGGTGTCGGGCCCGGCAACCCCACGGGCCAGCAGGCGCAGCGGCCGCGAGATCAGATGGGCCAGCCACCAGATAGCCACCACGATGGCAATCGCAAAAGGAATAATGCTCAAGAACATTTTCCAGATTAGCGGTTCCAGCGCCACCAGCGTCGACGCCCGCGTGCGCTCAGAAACCACCAGCCAGCCGGATAAAGGCACTCTGGCAAAACCGGCAATAACGCTGTTCCCCTCGCTGGTCTGCAGTAGCAGCGGGCCGCTGCTTTCGCTCTGCGCGAAATATTCCATTAACGCCTTGTCTACCAGCGTGCCGACGCGCGCCGGGTCCGGATGATGGATGATCCGGCCCACCCGATCGACAATGTATGTGCGGGTGCCGTCGCGGTTAAAGTGATCGCTGGCCAGGGTATGCAGCGTCCCCTGCTTGCGCACGTTGATCGCCCCACCAATCAGACCCCGATACTGACCGCCCTTGTCCCTGACTGGCATGGTAATAAACACCACCTGCCCGCCTGAGGTCGCCTCAAACACGTTGCTGACCATCGGCCGCTGCTCGCGCAGGGCCTCTTCACTGCCGTCGGCGTGCGTCACCCTCCCCAGCAGCCCTAACCGCTCAGGGGTCGCCTTGAGTATTTTACCTGCCGCATTAATGATGATGACGGCACCGAACGACGCATCCTGATCGAGCAGCCGGTGGGACTCCTCCGTTAACAGACGATCGTCCGTCAGCGCATCGCCGATCAGCGCGGCGCTGTACCCCAGCCTGCGGTGCGCTCCGTAGATAAAATCATCCACCCCGGAGGCGACTTTCAGGGCATAAGCCCGGCTTGACTCCTGAGCGTTTTCCAGCAACGCCTGACGCTGAACCTGCCAGGCGACAAATAAACTAATCAGCAACGTAACGACGAGGATGAGCAGGGAAGACAGAAGAATAACCCCGCGCAAATCTATCCTGGCGGACAGACCGGCAGATTTAATTCGTTTAAGCATAAGCCCTCGCACAGCGTTGCAGTCTCCAGATCGTTCCGGAATCCCTGATACCACACTACCACCTGAAACCGCGGGTGAAACCCTTTGGCTAACCCCGGCAACCAGGGGGGCTTAACCGTTGCCTACGGGGCACAACTGTCCAGCCACCGTCAGTCTGCAATTGGTCACCGGTAAGCGCAAGCGTTGGTTGATGTACGGGGTGATTTTCCGCCTTTGTAGCAGGGTGCCTGGTCTCGTTGAGCGGCCAGGTAATACCTTGCCTCACATCTCAGTTCCAGCAGCAAGCCCCCTCCCCTCTCTGTTCGCAGAGTGTCATTGACTGGTTAACCTTATTTAGTTACCCCCATTGAAATCAAGCACTATCCCAGTTTAAAGGAATGCATAATTTACAAAAAGAAAATAGCATGAACATTCAACAATTAACTCAGTTATATGTATTAAGAACAGTGATTAGCTGTACTAAAATACAGGTAAAAAAGTTTTTATAAGATGCATTATTTTTAGATTGAAATAAATTAACACCGTCACTCATTAAAAATGGAAAAAACAATGAAAAAAGAATCATGCGGAGAAGACTGGCATCGCGCTGATATCCTCGCAGCAGTCAGAAAAAAGTGCGGATCACTGGCGGCACTCTCAAGAGGTCATGGGCTTAGTTCTGGTACATTAGGGAATGCATTAGTGCGGCCCTGGACTAAGGGCGAACACATCATCGCTGAAGCGATTGGCTTTAAAGCTGAGGAGATCTGGCCTTCTCGCTATCTGTCCATATCTGGTGAAAAACTTAAGCGAATTCATCGATTCAGGCTGGAGTGTGAATTATCTCTCTCGAAGAGTAAGCGATAGCCAACTCTCACCTCACATAAATGGGAAAAGATAGAAAACCTGATTACACTGCTAACAATTTTGACAAAAATAAAATAAACCACTATTGTTAATACTTAAAAGATACATATAATTCACAGTATCAGAATTAATAGATTGACTTTCGCAAAAACTCATTGCCTTTAATAAAATAGAAATAATTTAATTTAAAATTACCGCCAAAGCATGAACCACTTCAATTTAATATTCAATCGATATGACAAAATGCACATCATAAGAAAACTTCGGAAAGGATATCAGAAAATGAATAAATATTTTTTTGACAATATTACGATAAATGAAAGGATAAAGAACATACTTGAAAAAAAACTCCATCACTATAAGAACATAAAATATGCATACGCCATCATGAGCAAAAGAAACCCTGCAAGGTTCGTTGTTATTTCAAACAGAAAAAAGTGGTTTGATGTATATGTCAAAAACAACTTTCAGTTTATAGATCCGGTCCTTATCACGGCATTGAATCGGTTGACGCCTTTTTCGTGGGATGAGAATACTGTACTGAACCATGGGATAAAAGTACCGAAACTTTTCAACATAGCAAGCAAGTATAATATCATCTCCGGGTACACCTTTGTTTTACACGATCATAACAATAATCTTGTTCTATTATCACTAATAATAGATGAAGAGTGTGACAGTTGTATTGAAGAAGCCATTCATAGAGATAAATGTCAACTCCAGATGGTGTTAAACACTATTCATGAAAATTTAACAACTCTTTATCAAGGTCTAAAAATAAAATCTGATAGTTACGGAAATAGCATTCGTGGAATACTGTCAACACGAGAAAATGAGATAATTTATTGGGCCAGCGTGGGAAAGACCTATCAAGAAATAGCGACCATCCTGGATATTAAACTAACGACAGTAAAGTATCACGCCAGTAATGT
Source organism: Erwinia sp. B116 (assembly GCF_002865965.1). Classification (NCBI taxonomy): domain Bacteria; kingdom Pseudomonadati; phylum Pseudomonadota; class Gammaproteobacteria; order Enterobacterales; family Erwiniaceae; genus Erwinia; species Erwinia sp. B116. Next base: position 30,372 of record NZ_JRZZ01000034.1, on the reverse strand, counting down.
CGTAAAAAAACTTGGCGTTATTAACATAAAGCATGCGATTAGATTAGGTGTTGAGCTTCAGCTTATCAAGCCGATTCTATCAGACATGCCATAATATAGGCCATGAATCTAAGTTATTGAACTTATACTTAGAACACGATTTTATTTTTTCAATCACAATGCTTTGATTTTTATCATCAACCGGCATATAAATAAATAGAATTTTCTCAGATTGCTCTGACACACCTTCACTGACAACTTCAATCATCCATCCTGTGCGCTTGAAAATAAGAAAAACCTCAATACTTACGACTGCATAGATACTTGAATAGCCGTTTGATTTTGAGTAATTTATCATTGAGAGTAATAGTAGAGTGCTCACTGGCTGATTATGAATATTTAAATTTTGTGTGGTGACTTTATCTACAAACAATCTACTCGCCTCCAAATAATCACCTTCTGGAAGATTGAGTTTTTTGAAGTTTTTTTGGAAAACACCTGAAATCATTGTCTTATTTTTCGAATCAATAAATCTCACGCCACATACTAGCTTATTACCAATCTTGCCAAATATGTAACTTGCGGATCTATTATCATACTCGTCTGACTCCAGGCTTTTTCTCACGGAAACATTCCAATTCAATCGTGTTTTGAACACACCACATCTCAATGAGAATAAATCATGCATCTCAGCACTGGTTAACTTCTCGTAGGTCACATCATACAATTCAAGCATTATAGTTAACCCTCCAGATTCTAAAGCGAAAAACAGCATACGTTTATCATGCAAGCACAAGTATGACAATCGTATTAGGTCCAAACAATCACTTCACTCACTTACCACCTGAGCCATCATAACAACAGATTAAAACATCTGCCTTGTTAGTAAAACTCATTACAAACACCAATGTAATACTCAAGAAACTCGCGAAAGCATAACCTTTCACAAAATCAGTCAGTGGCTATTAACATCCCAGCGCGCCCCAAACGGTCGGGCAGATTACCCGTTGTTTGCATCTTCATCTCCTGATGTGACAGTACTGACATAATGTTCTGTTCCCGAAGAGAACAGCGTTAGCATTGATACTTTGCTTAATCTGACCAGTTCAGAGGCCAGAACGACAACCAGCCACGGCGCCATTGGGCTAGGAATACCGCATAACTTTTCCAGCACCAGACGTTCAGCAGGCTGCCATGCCGCGCCACAGCGTGCACCGGTAGTCATCAGTGACGCAGCAGACTTTTCCCAGCTCAGCGCATCGGCCAGCGTCCTTACGCTGGTACAGGCAACCGTCTGCGTTTCCAGAAACAGAGTGAACCCCCGCTCAAAGGCTGCCATATCCAGCGCCATTGGGCGTAGCAGACGTGCCGGGTGCGCAAGGTTATGTATAAGCGCTACGTCATCGCTGGTCAGCAGCAGTGACGCCAGCCAGTCGCTATATGCCTCGCCGCCGTTAAGCTGCATTAGCAGAATCAGATCGACCGTTAACTCAGGCTGTTTAAGCCGTTCTGCCATACGCTGCAGGGATAAGCTTGCCGTCACGGTAATGTCGTCCGGCGGCTCACGCAGAGGAAAACGCGACGCCCAGTGTCTGGCAAAGGTCTCAGTCAGTTGTGCAACGGGGGAATCCGAAACAAGGGTGACCCGCAGCGGAAGATCTGGCGGCAGCGTGCTTAACGCTTCCTCAACGCCAGCCAGACAGAGTTTAAGCGGATCGTGAATATGGGCCATCCGCCGGGTCAGTCCCCCGCGAGACGGAATGGCTGCTGACGGCTCATGGATCACGGCGGCAGTCAGGCCATCCGGCAACTGCACACTGCCTGCCAGAATGGCAAGGTGCCTGCCTGCCCAGGCTTCCCACTGCTCCTGAGCGAATTGAGCTTCGTTCTGCAGAAAGACGTATTCGTCTGTTGCCCGCACCAACCACCACCCGCGCAGAGACAACATCAGCAGCCAGGCACCCGGCACAGCCAGTGAAAGCTGCCAGATATCAATATTTGCCAGGGCTGGTACCGTGCCGGAAGCGTGAAGAAGAAATAATAAAGCCCCAACCATCAGCGCCAGCGCACCGCTCAGCGACCACCACCTCAGGGATGGAGCCAGCGGCAGTTCCCTGACAGATGCTTTAGTCCTTTCCCATTCCATATGATTTATCCTAACGTACTGTTGGTTGCGCTGGAGAGAACCCGGCAACCACACTGACATTGACAGCCATCAACCACCACCGCCCGACCGCCGCAGGTGCGTTGCGGCATGCCTTCCACAATTTGACTGGTTCCATGCCCTGCAATCGGACAGCTGACCCGATCGCCGACGACCGCAACGTTTTTACCGTCCACGATTATTTTTGACGAGGCGGTAATGACTTTGCCGCCATGAGTCGTACTATCGCCAAGTACTACGAGTGCTTTTGACATAATCATTCCTCGGTTATGAACAGGCTGAACCTGAACAGTTAATCCTCAATCTCAGGTGCCTGCCTGGCAAACTTTTTCATCTGCTGCTTAAACGCCTCACGATTCTTCTTACGCTGCATCACCAGCTGCGGCCAGGCAAGCTCCGGCAGCGGATTATTAAGAAACGGCAGATATTCACTGGCCATCGAGTGGCGTATCGGACTGGTGATATGATCAAAGGCCGGATTAGTATTACGCGGAAAAACAGACTGCCTATACTCGGCTGCCTTTCTGCATGAAAACTTATCAAATACTATTTCGCCTCTGATTTCTCATCACTCTTTCATCGAAAGTAGTTTTTCATAATCTGGAGCGATTTTTCGCTCATGCACAACCTCCCCGTCAGGATAGGTGATTATCATCCCTGCTGGATCTTTGCGATTTTTAGGACTTTCAAGTGTCACCACTTTTTGAAGATAAAATGTCGGTGATATTAATATTTCCTTCGTTCCGAACACCCTGAAGTATCGACTCCATTTTTCAAACCTCGTATCCCCACCAAACATTTCAAACGTTGTCTCATTGAACATATGATTGATAAAAATCACAGGAAATAATTCTGTTTGCAGGTTTAAATCGCCTCGAGTCTCTTTTTTACTTCCAGAGCCCTCCCCCCCACCATAAGCTTCGTCATCAAAGCCAAAAACGTAGCTCGTTGGGATAATTTTCTTTCCTGTTGCTAAGGCAAGTGTCTTTACAGGTTGAATGTCGACTCTTACGGCACTGAGTTGCCATTCACACTTTCCACCACCGTTAAGCGCGATTTGGGCTTGCCAGATATTACTTTTACCCCGCTGAGAGAGAGACACCAATTGTGGGTTTTTACCTCTGTCCATGCTGGTGTGAGATTCAGTGCCTTGATCGTAAACCTCGCGCTGGCACTTCTCTGAGCGGTACAAAACATCCATCGGTATAACTTCCGTTTGCGGCGGCAGTTTCACCGACAGCGTGATCCACTCTGTGCCAGGAGGTGGGCTCAACGTATAGTCCGGGCGCACGGCACAACCGCTGAGAGGCAATACTAGCGCTATTAAATTGATAAGTTTAGATAATTTCAACTTTTTCCTCCGCTTCTGATTTGAAGCGAGTCAATGCATTTTCGCCACCGGGTAGCTTGTGGGTGATATCCAGCGTAGTGCTCAGCATACTTTGCAGATCGAGAAATATTTTATTACGCATCAGTTCTTCCTCAGGTGCCTGCATGGCATACTTTTTCATCTGCTGCTTAAACGCCTCACGATTCTTCTTACGCTGCATCGCCAGTTGCGGCCAGGCCAACTCCAGCAGCTGATTATTAAGAAATGGCAGATATTCACTGGCCATCGAGTGGCGCATTGGATTGGTAAGATGATCGAATGAAGGATTAGTATTACGCGGAAAAAGACGCTGCATATCGTCCACCGGATAAGCTTTAACCAGCCTCTCCTGCGCCTGTTTAGCCTGTTGATTTTCACTTTCTGACAGTGAAGGCACGAGAAATAATTTAGCTTTAATCGGCAAACGGTAGCTATAGCGGCGACAGGTGTTGGGGTTCATCATCACCCGGCACTCCTCGTAAGAAACGGATTGCGCCGTGCGGAAAAACACCACTGGCTTACCGTGATGCCAGTAGTGTTCGCCGATATAGCCCCCCAGCATCTGAGTGGGAATCTCCGCCAGCAGCGCCCAGAAAAAACCAAGCGTATTCCCGAGATAGCCAAACTTACCGTACAGCCAGTTATCTAAATTGGCATCAAAGGGCACGCTCGGAATGGTGTCGGCATCGTTAACATGCCGATAATGCGTTATTGGATACAGACTGCCGATAGCATCAGCCGTAAAAGTTCGTGGCATACCGTAAGTATAAATAATGGGCTCACCAGCTTTCATTTCAGCTGCATAGGTCAGCCCAAGAGCACCGCCAAGACTATGCCCACAGATAAATAATTTTTTTATTTCATTCGCTTCTGACAATGATTTTTTTATCTGTGCGAATTTCTCATTAAATCGTTCCTGTGCCAACTTATACGCATCGTAAAACCCACCATGAATACTTCCAGCCTTTGCTAACTCTGGCGGACAGGGTACTGGGATAAACGAAGCGTCAGTTAACCAGTCGGCGCCTTCCTGAGTTCCGCGCCAGGCAACAACCAGATGCCCGGCACACTCAACATAAAAAAGCTGAGTGCTATCAAGTAAAGGCTGGCCCTTTCCGCTGTCTTTTTTATCGGATGAGTCCAAAAATTCAGCCGATGTGTAACGCTGGCTGAATGGCACATCAACAGTCAGGGCACGCACGTAAGATGGATACTCTTCGTAACCTGGCGTGGTTGACAGGTCCTGGCATTTCTCGAGGAAAAATTGTTTTATTACACTGTCTCCTCCTTTTGCATATGCCATATCCGCCATCAGCCCGAGGTTATACCCGTTCGCCAGAGAGTACTCTTTGGTATCGTGCAGTACCAGCACCCAGGCCCGGAACGGGCAGATCTCAATAACGTGACGTTTATCAAGCTGCTCGCGAGTTAGTTCAAACCCTTTGAGGGATTTTCCTTCAGGGAAATGAAACTGCGGCAGCTGTTTCGCCTCCCATTTATCAATCTGCGGCGCACTGTCGCAGAGCTCACCAATGGTGACGTAATGGTGCAGGTAGCCTTTCTGCTCAGCACTAATCTGCACGTTGGAGCGCCAGCTGTTGGCGATCGGCCGGCCAGCCGTGGCAGAGCGGCGCGGTGGCCGGCTGATTGCCAGAGGCCGCTGCTGCATTTCATCCGCCAGCGGCTGTGCCTCAACGGTTAACGTCAGATCCAGCCAGTGCAGGCTGGTAACACGAATCAAGCCTTCACCGTCGCTGCTGCCTTTATACGCTGGCAGATGACCGCTGCGGGTGGCTTCGTTCTCCAGGGTGTAAGGCAACGCAGATACCGGTTTGCCTGCTTCGTCTACCAGCTGGATTTCAACCCAGTACTCTTTCTGCCCGCAGGTAAATGCATCCGGGCATTTAGGTTTAAGGGATGTATATGCCGTTGGCTTATGCATGGCGATCTCCTTTCGCTAATATATACGCACTCAGTTTTAACAGTTCTGAAAAAATCAGAACCAGGCTTAAAAGCAATATTCACCCAAGGTTTAACTACTTCGATAATCATCGTCGGTCGTTAGCCAGAATCCTGGCCCTTCATCAGGCAATTCATCCGGAAACTCGATCTGTAGGCTGGCGGGCATTGAGGTATGAACGGCGGAGGTTTTGCCGGCGTCATCAGAAGCACCGAAAAAGACATCTCCTTCCCCGGTGGTGATCTTGTAGCGCGTAAACGGCTTAATTTCACCTGACCGTGGGTCTTTAAGGGTAAACTTCTCCTGGTATCCTTTAGGGAAAGTCAGCGGCGGCGTATTCCGTGTTGCGGGCCCGGTCTGGTCAACGTTTGTGGCTTTGAGAAATATATTTTTGGGACAGCCCAGTTCGATATTTCCCTCGCTCAGCTTGATGTATGCCCCTCCGCAGTTGAGGATCAGCGCCTTACTGGCATTAATCGTCACGCTGTTTTCAGTGCTGCTGATGGTTACGTCTTCCAGTGCGGAAGCATCCAGTGCGTTGCCCATTGCCTGGATATCGACTTTGCCTGAACCGGCAAACAGCTGCATCCCTGCCCCCTGTGCAAACAGCCTTACCGTTTCCTCAGCGGCGACGGTAAATGACCGGCCCGCACTGATATCAGTATTTTTCCCTGACATCAGTCCAATGCTTTTACTGCCCGATGCCAGACGAATGGCTTGCTGGCTGAGAACAGCAATGCCTTCTGGCGCATGAGCCAGGATTCCGGCTTCTTTCAGATGTCCCAACGCGTCGTCCAACTGCTGCTGGCTGTCAATTTCACCCGGCGTAGCCTTTGCCGTCTGCGCCGCTTTATTCAGGCTCTGTGCCAGCGACAATGCCTGACTCAGCTGTCGGATAGCTTCATCCATATCCAGGCTATGGCCCTGAGCTTTGGTCTGTTTATCCGCGCTGATAAACACCCCTTTACCACCACGCAGGCTCAACCAGTCATCCGTGCGCAGCTCGGCCCCTTCACCGCGCAGCACGCGCTGCGCATCAACGTTATGCCCCAGGTTCAGCTGCGTCTTGCCGCCGTATTCGGTGCTGAGCTTGATATGCTGCTCGCCGCGCCTGTCCTCCATACGCAGTTTGTTCAGGCCGGCGGTGCGGATCACGTTGCGGGTGTTATTGTCGGCGGTCACGTGGTCCGGGTTATAGGAATCGTGCAGCGCATGGGCTATGTAGGGGCGATCCGGGTCGCCCTCGTGGAAGGCGATAGCCACTTCGGTGCCCTGAATCAGCGGGAAGTGTATGCCGAAGGTATCGCCGCCGTAGGGTTTGGCGAGACGCACCGGCATGCTTTCGTAGCCCTTTGGTTTTTCATCACGGTCGGCGTCAAATCTGACCCAGTAGAGGCCGCTCTGGCTGAGATGCGCGTAGCTGTCCTGCGCTTTGGCGCTGGTGACACGCGCCATCAGGGTGCCGCTCACCACCGGGCGGGGTTTAGCGGCGGGTCGCCAGCAACGGGTTTCGCTGAAGGGAACCGCCTCCCAGTTAACCTGCAGAGCGTCTTTGCGGCTGGCCGTAAAGCTGGCCCGCACAATCACCACGTCGTTTTCTAACGCTGCGGGCAGGGTCTGGATCGGTGAAGCCGGGCTGATGGTCACAACTTCAGCAGGGGCTAAGGTATAATCCGTGCTGCTGCCGACGACCAGGGTCTGCCTCGACAGGTAACGTTCATGCTCCAGCCGCGCCCAGAAGTTACCCGTCTCTGTATCGGGGGTATGTTTATTGCCTGCGCTAAGGTACTTAGGCCGATAGTGCCAGACGTCACCATAGGTCTGCAGCTCACTTTCAACGCCGCTCCTGTCGGCGGGCGGCGTCAGTAAAACTTTGTTAGCGGCGCGGTGGTTGTAGTCCCCGGCGGTGACGGATGCCTCCACCACCTGATGATGAACGTGAATATCCCACACCGACTCCACGCCGTTGCCATGGGTGCCGGACGGCCCGATCAGCGGCAGTGTTTTACCAAACCGCCAGGCACGTTGCGCGTCGGCCATCTGCAGTACTTCGGTCAGGGTGTCAGGCTGCAGAGTGAAGAAGTAGAAAATCCCCACTTCGGCCAGCAGGCGCTCAACGAACGCCAGGTCGCTTTCCTGATACTGGTTGATCTGTTCGCGCTTCGGGTAGCACCCTTTGAGGTTAAACGCATATTCCCAGTCTTTGAATTTATGCTCTGCCAACACAGCCTTCACCACCTCGGGCACCGATTGGTTGATAAAGAAACGGTGGGTGCGAAACTGGTTACGCAGTAAAGCCAGATAGGGTTCCAGAATAAGCCGGTATGTCGCCTGGTCTGGCGAGGCTTTGACACGTTCAAAATGGGTAGTGACACCGTGAACACGCTTTAATCCCGTTATGCTCAGCAAGGGCCCGGTCCCCATCGTCAGGGTGACCGACTGACGCAGGAAGTGCGCAGCATGCAGGTCTTTCTCCGGGCAGGTGAAGGTGACGTCATAACGGTACAGCCCGCTCATCATCTCCAGACCGCTAAAATCTTCCACGTCCAGCGCTGCATCACAGGACGGGATCTCCAGCCGGTAGCGATTTAGCGAGCTGCCCTCCAGACCGGGTCCCTTCCTTTGTACTGTGTTTATCAGGCTCATCGCGAACGCTCCTTTTTGATAAGCATTACTCACCAGGATCGCCGATTGTCGCGGCATTCAAAGCGCGACCCGGGACACTTTCCGTATGGGTACAGACGCGACTATAGAACAGCCCGGCGGGAATGAGCAACAGGTCATGAAAGGAATTACTAACTGATTTATATGGGAATAATCTTAAAGAATGGTAATAACTTGCTGATTAAATAGCCAAATAATCTCTGAAATTATTTGAACACCTAAACAAGACACTCGTCATCAATTTATCTGGCTATCACCGTTCATTCAGCAATAACAGCAGAATAACTTAAGCATTACGGATCGTGATAAGGGGTGGAATGCTGGTCGAAACCGCCGCCATGGCAGGAAAAACGGGACGACTCGGGCGGTTGAAAGTCCCGGGACTCCCCTCCGTAACCCGCCAGTCAAGTTTTCCATCACGGTGCAGTATCCGTACCTGTTAGTGGTCTCTCCTCACGTGCGGGTCATCGTGGACTATCTGCCGAAGGCGTTTGCCCGCCAGCAGGGGCTGCATCCGCCGTTAGCGGCGCTACGCGATTTCCAGCCCCGCCGACTTCTTCAGCGCCTCAATCAGCCTCCTCGTCACTCCGGTCAGCTGCTCCGGCGCATAGACCGCATAGAGGTCGGCCGGGATCGCCTGCACCATCGGGCGGAAGGTAACGCCCGGCCAGCTCATCTGCGCGTAGCTGTCGGCCATTATAGTCAGGCCAAGGCCGATACTGACCAGCGCCAGCACCGTCTGGGGCTCCACCGCTTCGCGCACCACCTTAGGGGTGAAACCGGCCTCGGCACACACCTTCTGCAGAAAGGTCCAGTCGGAGTGGACTGCGGTCATGGTGACAAAATCTTCCTCGCGCAGCTGACGAATGTCGATCGCCGGCTGCTGAGTCAGCGGGTGCTCCACGGGCAGCGCCACCATAAAGGTGGCGTCGTTAAGCTTTTCGCTGTGCAGCCCGCACGGCGGGTGGGTCTCCATGCGCCAGATGCCGGCGTCGATCTCGTTGCGCTGCAGCAGCGCCAGCTGGTCGCCCGGTGATTTTTCGTAAAACAGAATTTCGCTTGCCGGGTAGTCCTGCATATAACGGCGGATCGCCGGGCGCAGGCCACCCCAGATGGCGGTGCCGACAATCCCCAGCCGGATGCGCCCGCTCTCGCCCCGGCCTATCTGCTCCACCTCGGCAAAGGCGCACTCGACGCTGTTAAGCAGCGCGCGGGTTTTATTCAGCAGCACCTCCCCGGCGTGGGTCAGCACCACGCTGCGCGAATGGCGCACGAACAGCTGGGTGCCGAGCTGGGATTCAAGCTCTTTGATATGGAAGCTGAGCGGCGGCTGCGACATATTCAGGCGGGTGGCGGCGCGGCCAAAGTGCAGCTCCTCCGCCACCGTCTGAAAGTAGCGCAGCAGCTTGAGGTCCGGGCGGTGCGGGCGGGATGACGGGTTCATGGGGTTTCCATAGCGGGAAACCCCATAATTTACCACCGCATTAGCGGCTTGTACCAGACGGAACGCTAATGGGTGACGGCGGCAGACGCGGCCGGACGCGAGTGTCGCCAGGAGAAGCTGAACTGGAACACCACCGCCAGCACCAGCGCGTAGGCGGCAAACACCAGCCAGATGCTGGTCCAGTCTTTTACCCCGGCCACGGAGAAGTAGTCCACTACCCAGCCGCTGAGGATCGCGCCCAGCCAGGCGCCGACGCCGTTGACCATGGTCATAAACAGCCCCTGCGCGCTGGCCCGCATCCGCGAGTCCACCTCCTGCTCAACAAACACCGAACCGGAGATGGTGAAGAAATCAAACGCGCAGCCGTAGACCACCATCGACAGCAGCAGCACAAAACCAAACGCCGACGGGTCGCCCCAGGCAAACAGCGCAAAGCGCAGCACCCAGGCGATCATGCTCATCAGCATCACCGTTTTGATGCCGAAGCGCCGCAGGAAGTAGGGAATGGTGAGGATAAACGCCACTTCCGAAATCTGCGACACCGACAGCAGCATCGACGGATAGCGCGTCACCAGGCTGTCAGCAAACTGCGGCTGGCGGGCAAAGTCGTGCAGGAACGGGCTGCCGAAGGTGTTGGTGATTTGCAGCACCGCACCGAGCAGCATGGCGAACAGGAAGAACACCGACATGCGCGGATTTTTAAACAGCACCAGCGCATCCAGCCCCAGCCGGCTGACCCAGCTGCGCGAGGGCAGCCCTTTGACGATCGGCGTGGTCGGCAGGGTCAGCGCATACAGCGCCAGCAGCAGCGATGCCCCGGCGGCGATATACAGCTGCACGTTGCTCAGCTCCAGCTGCAGCAGGCTGACCGCCCACATCGCCGCGATAAAGCCGACCGTGCCCAGCACACGGATGGCGGGAAAGTGGCTGACGGTATCCAGCCCGGCCTTCTCCAGCCCGGCGTAGGCGATGGTGTTGGAGAGCGCCAGCGTCGGCATAAACGCCATCGCATTGCCCAGCATCGCCCAGAACATCAGCTGCGGCTGGCTGGCCCCGGCCGCCCACACCAGCATGCCGGCGCAGGTCAGGTGGCACAGCGCGTAGACCCGGTTGGCTGGCAGCCACTTATCGGCGACGATGCCAATCAGCGGCGGCATCAGCAGCGCCGCAATACCCTTGGCGCTGTAGACCAGGCCCACGTCGGCTCCGCGAAAGCCGAGGGTGTTAATCAGATAAGCACCCAGCGTGACCAGCCAGGCCCCCCAGATGAAGTACTGCAGGAACATCATAATCTTCAAGCGTAGTTGTATCGCCATCACGCTGCCCGCCGTTTAGTGTCTGCTCAGGAAAGTTTGCCGAGGAAGCCGCAGATCAGATTGATAAAATTCTGCTTAGAGAGCTGCGCGGCCGCAAGCGTTTGCGCATGGGAGAGCTCAACGTCACCGAGGCCTTCCGCGAGGTTGGTGATCGCCGCTACCGCCACCACTTTCAGGCCGCAGTGGCGGGCGCTGATAACTTCCGGCACCACCGACATGCCGACCACGTCACCGCCGATGATCTGCATCATACGGATTTCGGCGGCGGTTTCGAAGTTCGGGCCGGAATAGGAGACAAACACCCCTTCGGTCAGCGGGAAGCCCTGTTCGCTGGCCACCTGCTGCAGCACGCCGCGGTAGTCAGCATCGTAAGCGTTAGCCAGTGAGAAGAAGCGGTCGCCAAAGCGGTCGTCGTTCGGGCCGACGGTCGGCGTGCCGGGCATGGTATTGATATGATCGTTCAGCGCCACCAGGCTGCCGGGGCCGACCTCCGGGCGCAGAGAACCGGCGGCGTTGGTGGAGAAGAGGATTTCGCAACCGAGCAGTTTAAAAGTACGAATAGCGCTGGTCATCACCGCCATGCCGCGCCCTTCATAGAAGTGGCCGCGCCCCTTCATGCACAGCACCGGCACGCCGGACAGGGTTCCGGCCACCAGCTCACCGGCGTGGCCGTGTACGGTGCTGACCGGGAAGCCCGGCAGTTCGGCATATGAGAACACCACCGGATTTTCGATCTGCTCCGCCAGTTCCCCCAGGCCGGAACCGAGGATAAAGGCCACGCGCGGATTCAGGCCGTTGAGGCGTGAGCGGATAATATCGGCGGCGTAGAACGGGGAATTATCAAGAGAGGTCATCGGCTTAGCAGCTCCATATGTCGGTAGTAAGAAAGTAATGTGACGCTACTCTTATACCGATTTCCTGCAAAGCTTAACCAATACCGTTTAACCACATGATTGATAGCGTAAATGTATCAATTGAAGATCGCGCCCGGGCGGGCCAGCACCTCAGCAATTATTTTGTCGGGGATTGCCTCAAGCCGGCTGCCCTGTCTGGCCTGCATATCAGTAATGACTCCTGAAGACTCCAGAGAGTGCTGCATGGTGGAGCAGGACCTCAGTGTCAGTACAGTTCAAGATGCAGCCTTCCCTGCCCCAGCAACTGCGGCCATAACTCACCCTCTGGCCACCCTGCCTCACGCGCCACCGCATCCAGCGCCGCCCGTACCGCGCTTTCGAGATGGCGCCGGTTGCCACAAAGGTAGATATGCGCGCCGCGCTGCAGCAGCCCGGCAATCTGGTCAGCGTGATCGGCTATTGCGTGCTGCACGTAGTATTTGCTGTCGCCGTCGCGGGAGAAGGCGGTCAGCAGGCTGCTCAGTACCCCGTCGGCCAGATGCGCTTCCAGCTCCTGACGATAAAGGAAATCCACCTCGCGCTGTTTATCACCAAAAATCAGGCAGGTTTCACGCTGCTGCCCGCTGCCCGCCATTTCGCGGGTCAGGCCGATCAGCGGCGCGATGCCGGTGCCGGTACCGACCAGCAGCAGCGGGGCGTCAGCGTCCTCCGGCAGCCAGCAGGCGGGGTTGCTGCGCACAAAGATCTTCACCGCGTCCTGCGCCAGCAGCCAGCCGGTCGCCATCCCCTGCCGCGGGCGGCCGTCGCGCGCGTAGCTGACTTCACGTACACAGAGATCCAGCGTCTGCTCATCGCCGGCCGAGGCGATCGAGTAGGCGCGCGGCAGGCACGGCGACAGGATCTCCAGCAGCTGCGCCAGGCTGACGGAGCCGGGCGGGCAGTGGTCCTGCAGCACGTCCAGCAGGTCTGCGCCCCACAGGTACGCTTCCAGCGCCTTACGCTGGCTGCTTTTCAGCAGCGCCTTCAGCGCCTCGCTGCCGCCCAGCTTCGCCAGTTCGCGCAGCACGCCCTTACTCAGCTGGCGCAGCTCTTTATCGCGCAGCTGGGTAATCGCCCGTTCATCGCCCAGTCCTGCCGCCAGCCCGGCCAGCAGCGTTGGGTCGTTCTCTGGTAAAACCCAGAGCGTATCACCGGCACGATAGCGGATGCCGCTGCCGCGGATATCCAGCCGGATATGCCAGGCGTGTGGCGCACTGCCGCTGAGGTGCGATCGTTCCAGCACCCGGGCGGTAAAGGCGTTCTGCTCACCGTAAGGCGTCACCTGCAGCCGCAGCGCCTGCCCGGCCTCAGCATCGCCCTGCAGCACCTTTTCCACCACCGCCAGCCACTGGCGGAAGAAGTCCTGATAGCCGGCGTCGGCATCTACCCGGTTAATCAGCGCCTGCCCGCCCTGCGCGGCCAGCGCGGCGTCGAGCGCCTTGCTGAAGCCGCAGAACTGCGGATAGGCGGTATCGCCAAGGCCGAAAATGGCGTAGCGCAGGCCGCCGGGCGCGGCGTAGTGCGGCAGCTGCTCCAGCAGCCGGTCGGCGTTGGCGGGCGGTTCGCCGTCACCGAACGAGCTGGTCAGCAGCAGCAGCAGGTCGCCCTCATTCGGCTCCGCCTGTAGCAGCTGGTTCAGTTCCGTCACCTGCGGCGCGAAGGGCTGCAGGAATGTCGCACCGCCCAGGTATTCGGCCAGCGCCCGGGCGTTGCCGGATTCAGAACCGTAAGCGATCAGCACACGTTCGATGGGTTTGTTCATGGCTTAGTTGTCGTAAAATTCGTCGAACTGCTCTTTGGAGAACTCCACCGCGTCAAAGTCGGTCATCAGATCGTTGATCACCCGGCGGATGCTGATGTAAGCGTTGATATTGCCCTGCTGGTCATACAGCGGCTGCACCGTGGTATCGACCACGTACAGGCCACCGCCTTTACCGACGTTGGGGATGATACCGGTCCAGATCTCGCCCGCTTTAATAGTGTCCCACATCTCCTTATAGGTGGCTTTTGGCACCGAAGGATGGCGCACGATGCTGTGCGGCTGGCCGAGCAGCTCTTCGCGCTGGTAGCCGGTCAGGGTACAGAACAGATCGTTAACGTAGGTAATGGTGCCCTGCAGATCGGTGGTGGAGATCACCATCACGTTGTCGAGGGCGCTAATCAGCTGTGCGGAGTCGAGGTTCTGATTCATGTTTCTTTCCTTACGGTAAGCCTGGCCGTCGCGGCCAGTGCCAAGTGGGTAGAGGATGCTGCATCAACCATAAGATGCATTTCAAATACACTTTATACGATCCGCGATCAAAAAAGCAATCAAAAGCCGCGTAAAAAGAAACGGTATTATTGATGTAAATCAATAGATTGAATTATTACCAAAAGGTTAATCAGATGATGCGGGTGGGTTTCGCTTTGCCAGCAGGCAGGTGGCAGCGCGTGTCGCCGACGCCGCATACAGGGCGACTGATGAGAATAAGTATCATTTAATTTACCACTGAAATTACCGATGCTATTATTGGCACTATCCGACGTTCAGACCTGAGCGGCCCTTCCCCCAGCCAGCGGAGTTCCATGAATACACAGCGACATGCCCGCCAGGAACAACGCTTCTCGGTGGCAAACTTTCTTGAATATGGCCAGCGCCACGCCATTGACTACCGCTTTCCGGCGCTGGGCAGCGCGCCGCAGCGTTCGCTTGCCGCCACCGTGGTGCAGGGTTACGTCGACGAGCATCTGTTGCCCTCCGGGCTCAGCGTTACCTGCTCCGACCTGCAGATCGTCCAGCCGTATGAAACCACCTCCGCTGGCCACTCCCCGCTCTATATTCTGGTGGTGGTCAGCGGCTGCGTGCAGCTGTGGCTGAACGGCGAACCCCAGCTAATGCGCGGCGGCATGGCGCTGGCCACCTCAATTGGCGACCGGCTGGAGCTGAAGGCACGCCACGACGCGGGCCAGCGGCTGGTTGCCATCACCCTTGGCATTAATCCGGCGCGGTTTCAACCGGGATCGGAGATCGCCACCCTGCTCGGGGCCTGGCAGCAGCGCTATCCCGGTTCGGAGGTGTGGCAGATCCCGGACCATCTGCTGACCGGGCTACGGGGGGTGCTGCAGCCCTGTGCCGATCCGCTGGTGCGCCAGCTGATGCTGGAGGGGCTGCTGCTGCAGCTGCTGGCGCAACAGCTGCTGGCCGAACCGGCCGAAGCCGCTTCACAGACGGGTACAGCAGGTACAGTATCTCGTTCCGGAATGGCGAAAACTGCGGGTAACACGGCGGCCATCCCGCAGGAAAGCCCACCGGCATTTGCCTCCGCCGCCGCTGAAGCCAGGGCAGACGCGGTGGCGACCGCCGGTATTACCCGGCCCGTTGCCGCCGCATCGCCGCAAAGCGGCATGGCGGTTGCCTCGTTAACCCCACCTTTGCCGCCCGGTGAACGGGCGCGGCTGGAGCAGGTGCGCCAGCTGATCGCCGCCAGCCCCGAGCAACCCCATACGCTGGCAGAGCTGGCGCGGGCGGCGGCGATGAGCCCGAGCAGCCTGCGCAGCAAGTTCCGCCAGGCCTACGGCGACTCGGTGTTTAACTATCTGCGCGACTGCCGGCTGGCGCAGGCCAGGCGCTACCTGCAGCAGGGGCACAGCGTGCAGCAGGCGGCGTGGATGTCCGGCTACCAGCACGCCAGCAACTTCGCTACCGCCTTTCGCCGCCGCTACGGCGTGGCACCCAGCGCGCTGCAGGCCGGTTGAGCAAACACCCGATCCCGGTTGTCCTGTTCGCCTGTGACCGGGGCCCGCCTCATCACGAGCTGACCGGGCTGGCGATAGTTCCTGAAAGCAACGGACATTATCGCCGGGATCCTGACTGTGAATTACGCCGGATAACAGCGCCGTGCCGGTTGCCCCGGCCTCTGTCCGCCCGCTTTTGTCATCCCGCATACGCAATCCGGCAGTTCGCATAGGTGCGAATGCGAATCTTTCAGCAATAATAGCCGCCGCGAATTTGATAAAAACAGAGAGACTTTCTTTATGGCAAGGCACGGTTACCGGCATTTCTCCCTTCTGGCGCTCAGCATTGCGGCCTCCCTCTCACCGCTGGCGCAGGCCGCCACCGCTAACAGCGACGGCACGCTGGTGGTCACCGCCGGTGGCGGTAGCGCCGAAAACAGCGTTGCGCCCTATACCAACAGCGCCAGTAAATCGGCGGTGCCGGAAAGCCGTACCGCGCAGACTATCGATACCATCAGCAAGGCGGAAATTGAGAAGCGCCATGCAAATTCACTGAATGAGATCCTGCGCTACGAAGCGGGCGTGGCGACCGAAATGCGCGGCTCCACCACCTATATGAGTGAGTACAAAATTCGCGGCTTCAGCGCCGAGCACGAGTACTACAACGGGCTGCAGCTGCCGTACAACGTCAGCGGCAATACCAAAGCCGGCATCGATCCGATCCTGATCGAGCAGGTGGATATCCTGAAAGGCCCCTCCTCGGTGCTGTACGGCAACGCCTCGCCGGGCGGGCTGGTGAATATTCAGGGTAAAACGCCGAAAAAAGAGCAGAGCACCGAGGTGGAGTTCACCACCGGCAACCGCGCGCTGCGTGAAGGCACGCTGGACTCCACCGGCCAGATCGCCGACAGCGACTGGAACTACCGCTTTATCGGCAAGGCCAGCGCCGGTGACGATCAGGCACAGACCACCAAACATGAAGGCTATCTGCTGGCCCCGTCCGTCAGCTGGCAGCCGTCAGACCAGACGCGCCTGACCATCGATGCCATCTACCAGGATCAGCCGAGCCTGACGCCGTCCAACCCGCTGCCGCTGGCTTACCTGCGCAGCGGTTCGGCCAGCCGTGATGACTACGCCGGCGACCGCTGGAACGGCTTCAAACAGCGCCAGACGCTGATCGGCTACACCTTCGAGCACCAGTTCGACAGCGGCTGGGGCGTGGTGCAGAAAGCACGTTATGCCCACGTGGAATCATACCAGCGCAGCATCTACTCCACCGGCACCAGCGGCAGCGACACCACCCTGTCGCGCTTTGGTTACACTACCGATGAGTCGCTGAACAACGTTAATATCGACAACCAGCTGACGAAAACGCTCAGCCTGGGCGAGTGGAAACACCATCTGCTGGCCGGCGTTGACTATCAGCGCCTGAACGCCAACTTTAACTATGATTACGGCAGCGTTTATCCGGCGATCGATATGCAGAACCCGGATCACGGCGTGGTCACCGATAACAATCTCGGCCTGTATGCGGCCACGCGCCAGCATATGAGCTTTAACCAGGCCGGTTACTATCTGCAGGATCAGGTCGAGTTTGGCGGGCTGAACCTGATCGCCAGCCTGCGCTACGACGACTACCGCTCCACCACCACCGATCACCTCAACGGTGGTGATAAAAGCTGGGTCGACCAGGATCGCGTCACTAAACGCCTCGGCGCGCTGTACCAGTTCGACAACGGCATCGCGCCGTTTATCAGCTATTCGGAAGGCTTCCTGCCGGTGTCGCCGATTGGCACGCTGAGCGCCACCCAGGTGAAACCGACCACCAGCAAGCAGGTGGAAGGCGGGGTGAAAACGCTGCTGGCCGACTACGCCACCACGCTGACCGCCTCGGTGTTTAAGATCAATCAGAAGAACGTGCTGACCACCGATAACACTTACGTGGGTGGGCTGGCGAACTACCGCCAGACCGGTGAGATCGAATCGAAAGGGTTTGAGTTCAGCGCGGTGAGCCGTCCGCTGGAGAACCTGAACCTGATCGCCAGCTACGCCTATACGCGGGCGATTAACGTGCAGGACGACCGCTATCAGGGCCAGCGCGCCACCCAGGTGCCGGAAAACACCCTGAACCTGTGGAGCGACTACACCTTTGCCAGCGGCCCGCTTAACGGCCTGATGCTTGGTGCCGGGATGCGCTATCAGGGCAAAACCGCGATCACTCCGGACAACTCGGTGCCCGCCATCGGCGGCAATACCCAGTTTGACGCCGCCGTGGCGTACGACATGGGGGTGGTCAGCAACAGCCTGAAGGGCTTAACCGTGAAGGCCGGGGCGCAGAACCTGACCAATAAGTTCACCTACACCTGCTACGACAGCAACTACTGCTGGATCGGCCGCGACCGCAGCTGGCAGGTGGGTGCCAGCTATAAGTTCTGATTTTTTCAGCACCCGGGGGCGGCAGGGAGGCCGCCCGCAATAGCGCAGCAAAGCCAGTGAACAGACCATCGAGGTGGTGACCGTAAAATTAATTAACGAACAAGGTTTTTTACGTTCTTGATTACTACTCTTTCAGTCATGCATTCTTTTGAGAAGATCGGCTACTGAGGAGAGTACCCCAATCACCTCGTCGTCAGAGGGAAGATCGCCGTCGTAAACCAGTTCAGAAAAAGCACCGTGGAAAACACCCCTGATATTTTCCCAGGTTTCAAGTGGCTGGCTGAAAAGCACACTCTCATGCAAAGGCTGATCAAGCCAGATTCCTGCATCTTCGAACTGATCTCTGTCGGCCTGTTTCACAAGATCGACCATATCCAAAAGTTCATCAGAATAAAAAAGCTGACTATATTGTGCATCACGTTTAATCATGCATAGATCATATATATGCCGAATTTTATCAGATAATGCCTGCTGTGGGTCTTCGGACCTGGATGCTCTGACCAATCCTAATATTTTTTCCGCAACCGTTCGTTTGATGTCGAGAACGTTGATTGCAAATCTTTCCAGTCCGAAGCGTGTTATCACCGCATCACCACCCTCAATCAGCCCTTTCCTGATGAATTCTGCAATCAGTGATTCAACAGGCATAGGAGAAAAAGGCTCAGGTGAGGTAAAACTGTTTATTTCAAGCAGAATAACATCCGAGGCGTGACCAAAATCTCCATCAACGATTCGTGGAAACTCATAATAGACTTTCCGGAATTGACTTCCTTTGGACTCACCAGGACTCTCAATATAAGTCAATCCGGCAGAAATCCTTTGCTCAGCGGCCCTTATACGCTTTTTAATCTGGTTATCGCTAAGCGCCCGATGGTTAAACATGGCCAGATCGACATCTTCTGAAAACCTTTGAATCAGACCAAAGACCCTGGATAACGCCGTTCCACCTTTAAAAATAAAATCCTCCCTGAACTCAGACTGGCTTAGCTGGAGAAGGACTCGTGTAACCCAGTAATCCTTCTCGACATAAACCTCTGGGATCTTAAAGTGATCTGCTGTCCGGTTAATCAGTTCAAGAAACATTTCTGGATTATCATGAAGGTTCATTCGACATTCCATTTATCAGCATTATCCCAGGAACCGTCCAGTCCAACTCGGTAGCGGGTAGTCGGATTGAGCTGTTTTTTGATATTCTCCGCTATATTTATATTAATTTTCTCTGTCAACAACCCTAACAAGGCTCTCGTTGCAGGCGAATAAAAACCGGACAGATTAATAATCTCATCAAGATCACTTTTGTCGATATCCTTCAGTTTCCCTGCCATCACCTTCATGACGGATGAAGGATTACTGTCCGGTATTTTCTTAATATCTGAAAGTACATCAAGGATCTCAAGATATTCTCTGTTGGATTCCGAAACAGGCGCTTTAGCTTTCACTAATTTAACTTCGATCGTGCCAAGATTCTTGCGCTGTGGTGATTTGTTACTGGCAATGGTAATCGTTCTGGGTACCTGAGTGGTCAGACCCAGTCTGTTATAGAGGCCTGTTCCCGTAACATAACCTCTCCGCTTGCCATCCTGATAGATGAAGGTGTTCAGCTTCTCAGTATCACTGAGCTGCATTTCGCCAAAAATCCCTTTCTTTGGACGATAAAACTGCCCTTTTGCGAACCTTTTAATGTCGCCATTCTTCACCAGACGACTGACAGCCTTCACCGTAGTTTCAGGATTTGAAAGAAATGGAGATAAATCTCCATAGGTAAAAATTTTACCCGGTTCAAATCGAGTTATCTCATTCTCAACCAAGGGTTTAATCTTCATATTGCTTCCCTCCTGATAAGTATTCTACACCCACCTTAAAAAATAGAAAGTTTTTTTGCAGAAAAACATGACATTTAGAGTAAATGGACCCACCATTTCTTAGCAAGAATATATATTTAACTTATTGTATTTATTACATTAAATTTTAAGCCACAACAACAAATAATCGAAAAATAAGCGAACCAGCAGAGAGAGGAACTGACAGAGTTTAGGAGCAATCCGGCAGCCGCAAAAGACTGCCGAATTAAACCGGACCCGGCAGGCACCGAATCCGTGGTAGCACAGAGCGTTAGCCCAGCACCTTAAAGCGTTTATCGTCTTCGATATAGGTTTTATCTTTCGCCGGGGCCTGGACAGAACCAAAGTTCAGGTGCGCGCGCAGTTTCCAGCTGGCCGGGATATCCCATGCCTCGCGCACGTCGTTGTCGATCAGCGGGGTGTAGTGCTGCAGGTTGGCACCGATCTCCTGCTCGGCCAGCGCCAGCCAGACGGCGTACTGGGCGATGCCGGTGCTGTGCTCAGACCAGATTGGGAAGTTATCGGCGTAGCTCGGGAACTGCTCCTGCAGGCCGGCAATCACGGTTTCATCTTCGAAGAACAGTACGGAACCGGCGGAGGCGGCAAACATATCCATCTTATCGCTGGTGCCCTGGAAATTCTCGGCCGGGACGATTTTGCGCAGCTGCTCGCGGGTGATCTCCCACAGCTTCTTATGCTCTTCACCGAACAGCACCACCACGCGGGATGACTGTGAGTTAAAGGACGACGGTGCCTGACGGACGGCTTCTTTAATCAGCGCTGCAACGTCTTCTTTCGACAGTGGCAGATCGTTACCCAGTACATAGATACTGCGACGCTTCGTGGCGATTTCTAAAAAATGACCCGACATAGTTCCTCCTGGCTGAGTTTCTCCGGGAACACCCCGGAGCCTTTCATACTATGAAAATTCTGATGAAAATGGCAGCCAAAAAATCTGTGGGTGTTGTTAAAAAAAACTGAACGGCCGCGGGCCGCTGCACGGTGGATTGCTTTCGCCTGCGCGATAACGTAATAGTAACCGCTCCTGAAATTGCGCCGTGTTGTGCCATGTCCCATTCCGATCGCTTTTATGAAAAAATTGAAACCACGCTGGGCGTGGATTACATGCTGCGTGCCGGTGAAGGCGTGCCGGTGGACGGCGTGGCGATCCGCCCGCACGTGCATCTGGAACATGAGATTATGTGGTTTCGTCGCGCGCGCGGCGCGTTCTCGATCGGCAGTGAAAAATTCAGCGTGCAGGACAACACCCTGGTGTTTGTTGGCTCGATGGTGCTGCACGATATGGAACTGGAGCACAGCGGCGATCATCAGCGCTTTTTACTGCAGTACCAGCAGGCCGTGCATCATCGCCTGAAATACCCGTTTCAGCTGGGCGATCTGCAGGCCGGTTTTGTGCTGCAGCTTAACCCGCAGCAGGCCGAGCGGCTGCAGTTTCTGTTTACCTGGTTTAGCGAGCTGCACGCCGCGCCGCAGGGCCCGGAGCAGATCGATCCGCTGCTGGTGCTGCTGCTCAACACGGTGTACGGCTGCGGCGAACAGGCTGATAAAGTCATCGTCAGAGGCGATAAGGCAGGCCCGTTCGATACGCTGATTGATTTTGTGGTGTGGCTGGAACACCAGCAGCGCTTTACCCTCTCACTGACCGAGGCCGCCGCCCGCTGCGGGCTCTCCACCAGCCACTTCTCGCGCACCTTTAAAAAGATTATGCAGGTCGGCTTTAAGGAGTATCTGATCCGCAAGAAGATCGCCCGGTCCGCAGAGTTGCTGAGAAACAGCGACCTGAGCATAACCGACGTCGCCTACCGCTGCGACTTTACCGACAGCGCCTACTATTGCTACAAATTTAAAGCGCTGATGGGCGTATCGCCGAAAACCTTCCGCCAGCGCAGCCGCACCACCCGCCAGCTCTCCTCTTACCATGACGTGGCCGTGCTGACGCCTGCCGCCGACGGATAGTGCGTCGCTATCATCATCCGCCTGACCAGGGCTTATCTCTGCGTTACCTGACTGAAACACTGCCAGCACCCTCGCCCGGCTGACCGCCCAACGGCTTCTTTGCAAAACAGTGATCGCCGTTACCCCTCCTGCGCAAGAAAATTATATTCCACTCGTTTTCCACTACATTATTGCGCCCTGATAAGGCCTATTTTTGATATCGCAAGCCCGGCTTGCCTGCCCTGACAATAAAATCAAAAAAGGACTCCCTATGTCTGCACTGACGTTCAGAGAAAAAATCGGTTACGGCCTCGGTGATGGTGCGTCAAACATCATCTGGCAAACCATCATGCTGTTTATGGCCTTTTTCTACACCGACATTTATGGCCTCAGCGCCTACCATATGGGCATTATGTTCCTGGTGGTCAGGGTGCTGGACGCCTTTTTCGACGTCTGGATCGGTTTCCTGGCCGACCATACGCTGACCAGGCATGGCCAGTTCCGCCCTTATCTGCTGTGGTTCGCGTTGCCGTTCGGCGTAATTGGTTCACTGACCTTTTACACGCCGGAGTTCGGCGAGACCGGCAAGCTGGTTTACGCCTATATCTCCTACACCGCGCTGTCGCTGCTGTATACGCTGGTTAACGTCCCCTACTGTGCGCTGATCAACAACCTGTCGCAAAACCCGGCGGAGCGGGTGTCGATGCAGTCTTACCGTTTCGCCTTTGCGGCGCTGGGCGGCGTTCTGGTATCGCTGGTGGCGTTGCCGCTGACCAAAGTACTGGGCGGCGGTAACCTGCAGCACGGCTACTTTTACGCCATGCTGCTGATGGGCGGGCTCAGCACGCTGATGTTTTACCTCTGCTTCGCCATGACCCGCGAGCGCTATATTCGCCCGGTAGACCGCAGCCAGAAGTTTAGCAGCGTGTTCAGCGAACTGCGCTATCTGGCGGCGGATGCCAACTGGCGCAAGCTGTTTACTCTCAACGTGGTAAACCTGACCGCCGGGATTTTAAAAACCGGTGGCGCCATGTACTTCGTGACGTATTACCTGCAGCGCCCGGAGCTGGTCAGCGTGGTGCTGACGCTGATCCTCGCCGCCAAGTTTTTTGGCTCAATGCTGACCCCGCTGGTCGCAAAACGCATCGAACGGCTGCGGGCTTATAAACTGGCGATGTCGCTGCAGGCGCTGATTATGATCGGTCTGTTTTTTGTCCCCTCGCAGCAGGCCGTCGCCATCTGCGCTCTCATTGGCATTATCCACCTGATTAACTCAATGGCCACGCCGCTGCAGTGGAGCCTGCTGAGCGACATCATTGACCATGTTGAACGGCAGGCGGCGAAATCATTTAGCGGGCTGGTGTTCTCCACCAATATCTTCGCCATTAAGGTTGGCATCGCCATTGGCGGTGCGCTGATGGGTTGGATATTAACGTTCGGCGGCTATACCGGGGGCGCGACACTACAGAGCGAGAGCGCCGTGCTGTGCATCCGGCTGATTTTCACCGTGATCCCCGCACTGCTGCTGCTCAGCCTGATCCTGATACTCAGAAACTACCGCCACCACCCCGTTGCTGCCGAACACGCGCCGGCAAGTCCGCAACCCACCGTTAGCGCACTGGCTGACGCTCAGGGAGAGATAAAATGACCACCATTACCAATCCGATTCTGCCCGGATTCAACCCGGACCCGTCGATACTCTTTGCCAACGGCGCTTACTATATCGCCACGTCGACCTTTGAGTGGTTTCCCGGCGTGTGCCTCTATAAGTCGTATGATTTAAAGCACTGGTCGCTGATAGCCCATCCGCTTAACCGGGTCAGCCAGCTGGATATGAAGGGCAATCCGGACTCCGGCGGCGTTTATGCCCCCTGCCTGAGCGAAAAAGATGGCGTGTTTTACCTGGTCTACAGCGACGTGAAAAACCTCAGCGGCCGCTTCTGGGACGTCAACAACTACGTGGTCACCACCCGCGATATCGAAGGCGAGTGGTCAGAGCCGGTCTACCTGAACGGTCGCGGCATCGACCCGTCGCTGTTTCACCACGCTGACGGCAGCACATGGCTGGTGAGCATGGAGATGAGCTACCGCGACGGCGGCAAGCCGGGCTTCCCGAAGTGGAACGGCATCATCATCCAGCAGTATGACCCGCAGCAGCAGCGCCTGACCGGCGAGTGCCGCACGATCTACGGCGGCAGCGAGCTGGGGATCACCGAAGGGCCGCATCTCTATCAGCGCGACGGCTGGTTTTACCTGCTGACCGCCGAGGGCGGCACCTTTTACAACCACGGCGTAACGATGGCGCGCTCGCGTAATTTACTCGGCCCCTATGAGACTGACCCGATCGGCCAGATGCTGACCTCGCGCTACGACTGCCGCCTGCCGCTGCAGCGCACGGGCCACGCCGACTTGGTGCAAACGCCGCAGGGCGACTGGTTTTTGGTGCACCTGTGCGGCAGGCCGCTGCCGTCACGCGGCCGCAGCACCATGGGGCGGGAAACCGCTATCCAGGCGGTGTACTGGAACGAAGAGGGCTGGCTGCGCCTGGCGAATGAAAAGACCACGCCGGAACTGCAGGTGTGGTCGTCGCTGCCGGAACACCCCTGGCCTGCGCTGCCCGTCCGCGATAACTTTGACGATCCAGCGCTACCCTTGCACCTGCAGACCTTACGCATCCCGCTGGCGGAAGCGGTCTGCAGCCTGCGGCAGCGCCCGGGATGGCTGCGGCTGTACGGCCGCGAATCCCTCAGCTCGCGCCACTGCCAGAGCCTGGTGGCGCGGCGGCAGACGGATTTCGCCTTCACCGCGCAGACCCGCGTCGATTTCCAGCCGACCTCGTTCCAGCAGATGGCCGGGCTGGTGTGTATTTACGACACCACCCACTACCTCTATCTCTACCTGACGCGCGGCGCTGACGGCAGGCGCGTCGTTAATCTGATGATTAACGATCTCAACCGGCTCAGCCAGCCAACGGAAAGCGGCACGGAAACGGGCCATGACGGCCCGGTGTATCTGAAAGTGGAGGTCAGCTTCGATGCGGCGTTCTTCTTCTGGTCCGCCGACGAAACCACGTGGCATCCGGTCGGCGGCTATGTTGAGTTCAGCAAACTGTCGGACGAATACTTTAAAGAGCGCGGCATTGAGCGCTTTACCGGCACCTTCGTCGGCCTGTGCTGCCAGGACTTTACCGGTGAAAACGCGTATGCCGACTTCGATTACTTTGAGTACCGGGCGGAGGGTGAGGAGGTGTAGAACCGGACAGAATACTACTCCGTTGAACTGACCTGACCATGGACCCGTTGCGCCGGCAAGACTCAGGGCCGGACAAAGGGCCCGTGTGGTGGCGTGCTTACTTAGCGATCGTCTCCGTTGCGGTGTGCGTCAGCGCGCTGACCGCCGCGCTGGCTTCGGCCAGCCGCTGCGGCACCAGCTTGTAGAACACCCAGTTTTTGATGCGTTTTGAGGTTACCAGCCCGGCCTTCGCCAGCAGCTGCAGGTGGCCGGTAACGGTCGGCTGGCTGAGGCCAAGCTTTTCGGTGATAAAGCCGACGCAGACGCCATCCTCAACCAGATCGCCGTCGCGCTGGGCGGGAAACCAGGCGCACGGATCGGCCAGCCAGTGCAGTATCATCAGCCGCTGTTCGTTGCCCATCGCCCGCAGCAGTTCTGCCGTGGTCGTCATCTGCTTGTTCATATAGCCAAATACCTATATAGTTATTTCACAATACACTTACCGAGCCACTACTATGACAGACCCACAGCAAACGGCAACCGACACGGTCAGCGTGCAGGATATTGTTGCCGCTGCGGAGCGCATCCGTTCCACGGTGCGCACCACGCCGTTAGATCCCTCCCCCGCCCTCTCGGCACGCATCGGTGCGGAGCTGCGCCTCAAGCTGGAGAGCCAGCAGCTGACCGGCAGCTTTAAGCTGCGTGGAGCGACCAACGTGCTGGCCAGCCTGACGCCCGAACAGCGGCAGACCGGCGTGATTGCTCCCACCGCCGGCAACCACGGGCTGGGTCTGGCCTGTGCCGGCCATGCCACCGGCGTGCCGGTCAGCATCTACCTGCCGCACGCGGCAGATCCGGGCAAGGTCGCCACCATGCGCGATTTTGGCGCGCGCTTAACCTTCTTCGACGACGTTGAACAGGCTCGCCATGCGGCGCTGACTGAGGCGCAACGCTCGGGTGCCGTCTTTGTGTCGGCCTACAACAACCTCGCCATGGTGGCCGGCGGCGGCACGGTCGGGCTGGAGATCCTGCAACAGTGGGCCGACGCGGAGATCATCCTCGTCAACATCGGCGGCGGCGGTCTGGCGGCCGGGATCGCAACGGCGGTGAAAGCGATCAATCCGGCGATTGAAGTATGGGGGATTCAGAGCGAGGCCAGCCCAACCTTCGCCCGCTGGATGGATGCGGGTGAACCCGTGCCGGTTGCGCACAGCCCGTCGGTTGCCGAAGGCGTCAGCGGCCCGATTGAAGCCTCCACCCTCACCTGGCCGCTGGTGCGCGACCGGGTGGATCGGGTGCTGACCGTTTCGGAAGCGGAGATCAAAGCCGCGATGCGCATCCTGCTTGACGTTGAGCGCCAGGTCGCTGAACCGTCCGGCGTACCGGCGCTGGCCGGGGCGCTGCGCTATGCGGGGGAGATCGCCGGACGCCGCACCGTGGCGGTGATCAGCGGCAGAAACGTGGCGGGTTCGCGCTATCTGTCGCTGCTTAACGACGCCTGATCGGCAACGTCAGCCCGATCGGGCTGGCTGCTGTAGCCCGCCTGATCGGCAATGGAACCTGTCAGCCCAACTGCATTAGCCATCCTGACCGGCAATGATGACCTGTCATCTCCACTGCATTAGCCATCCTGACCGGCAATGATGACCTGTCAGCCCAACTGCATTAGCCAGCCCTGACCCGTCAGGTCGGCGGCGTTACTTGTCTGCCTCAGCGCTCAGCCCGCAAATGACTGTAGCGAAGCCACGGTGGCGGTGGATCCGCCACAGACAATCACCAGCACGTTGTTCACCCCGTCCAGCGGCAGCTTCCGGCAGTACAGCGCCGCCAGCGCCGCGCCGCAGGCGGGTTCCACCAGCACGCGCTGGTCGTCCAGCAGGCTCAGGCAGGCATCCACGGCCTGACGATCGCTGACGGTAACGGAGGTAATATTCAGCTCACGGCTCAGATCCACGGCACGCTGGCACACCTGCCGGGCACCCAGCGACGTCGCCACGCCGGACAGTTGCGCCAGTTCCACCGGCTGGCCCGCCGACAGCGCCGCCGCATATGACGCCATCCCCCCGGTTTCGACGGCATACACCGGCACATCCTGTAACCCGTTACGCAGCAGCCCTTCGCCCACGCCGGCCAGCAGGCCACCGCCCCCTACCGACAGCACCACCGCATCCGGCCGCACCCCAGCCGCCACCACTTCATCAATCATCGTCGCGTGGCCCTGCCACAGCAGCGGATCGTCAAACGGATGGATAAAGGCATCGTTGTCGGTCAGCAGCGACAGCGCCAGATCGTTCGCTTCTGCCCAGGTGCTGCCATGTACCCGGACCTCCGCCCCTTCCAGCACCAGCAGCTGGCGGGCGCGGACGGAGGCGGTTTCCGGCACCACCACGATGACCGGTACGCCAAGCTGCCGCCCGGCATAGGCCACCGCCAGCCCGGCGTTACCGCCGGAAGAGGAGATAAAGCGGCGGGCACCGCGCGCGTAGTGGGTTTCACAGGCGTGGCCGACGCCGCGAATTTTAAACGAGCCGGAGGGCTGCAGCGCCTCCATCTTCAGCCAGACGCGGGTCTGATTCAGCTGTCCAGGCGGCAGCGACTCCAGCAGCGGAGTGGTGATACTCAGTGGCATGTAACGCTCCATCGGAAAAGGGGATCCGGCAAAGGGATAGCGAGGATTTATTTCAACAAAATAGTGAAATTAACTCGAATTGTTCTTAAAGGGCGTGGAGTAAATTACGCTTACAGACCACTTAAATCAACAATTTGTTTAAATAGTCTGACAGCTCAGCTGCTGTCCTGCTCAGCCCCCGCGAATCGTCCCGCGCCAGATAAATTCGGCCTGATAGCTGCGCGTCTCACCGGCGGTT
The DNA here is from genome assembly GCF_002865965.1 of Erwinia sp. B116. Taxonomy (NCBI): domain Bacteria; kingdom Pseudomonadati; phylum Pseudomonadota; class Gammaproteobacteria; order Enterobacterales; family Erwiniaceae; genus Erwinia; species Erwinia sp. B116. Next base: position 2,538 of record NZ_JRZZ01000034.1, on the reverse strand, counting down.
TCCAGCCCCGCGTTCGCGCTGTCCCGCTCCTCCTTGCGCTCCTGCGCCACCAGCCACTTCACCGCGTCCTCGGCAAACAGCGCCACCGGTTGGGTGAAGGTGGTGAGGTTATACGAGGACCAGCTGGCCTGCGGGATATCATCGTAACCGGCGATGCAGAGGTCTTCAGGGATGCGCAGGGCAAAGCGGTGCCGCGCCTCGTCCATAAAGCCGCAGGCCAGCAGGTCGGTGACGCAGAACACCGCGTCCGGGCGGTCGCGGCGGGTCAGCAGCCGGTGGGCGAGGATCTGCCCGCTCTCGTAGGAGGTGGTGCCAAAGCGCTCGACGCTGACCTGCAGCCCGGCCGCTTCCGCCGCCTGCACAAATCCCTGTTCGCGCGCCATCAGGCTGGGCGTGCCGGCCAGCGAGTTGGCAAAAGCCAGACGGCGGCAGCCGGCGCGGGCGAAGGCCATCACCACCCGGCTGGCGGCCTCCTGACTGTCCTGATTGATGCTCAGCGACCCCGGCAGCACGTCATTACGGTTGATCAGCACCAGCCGCTGGCCGTGCCTGTGGCACAGGCGGGCGATGGCGCTGTCCGGCATGCCGGAGAGCAGAAACGAGGCGTCGGCGCGGAAGTTAATCGCCTGCTGCAGCGCGGCGGCCACGCTGTCGTCGGAGCGGTCGGTGTTAATCAGCATGGTGATCTTACCGGCCGCCTGCAGCTGCAGGGTCAGCAGCCGCACCAGGCTGGCGCGGTACGGGGTAGCCAGCTCCGAGACGATCAGGCAGATGATGCCGCTGCGGTGGCTGACTAACCCACGCGCCAGATGGTTGACGTGATAGCCGAGCGATTCCGCCGCCTGCATCACCCGTTTACGGGTGGCTGGCGATACGCTGGCTCCCGGCGTGAAGGTGCGTGACACCGCCGAACGCGACACGCCGGCCAGGTCGGCCACATCTTTTGCACTGACTACCGCCTTCTCCACTGCCATGTTGCACCCCCTGGTAAACGAAAACTGATTTTGTCGCAGTTTGCACGCCTGTGCAAACAAGATTGTTACAATATTGTTCTGTTTTTGTGACGCAACCACTGAAATGCCATGTAACGCGATTGACAGGTTAATTGTTGTCCATTAATTAATTGCACACAAGTGCAAAAAAACTCCGGCGACACCGTATCGCCACCCTACAGAACCAAGGAGAACACTATGTATCGTCTGACCCTGATTGCAGCAGTCGTCGCCGGATCCGCCTTCGCCGCCCCGGCCCAGGCGGCCGGCAAGCTGAATATGATCTGTTCCGCCGACGTGGTGGTGTGTGAGCAAATGACCAACCTGTTTGAAAAGCAGCACCCGGATATCAAGGTCAGTATGGTGCGGCTCTCCGCCGGGGAGGCCTACGCCCGCATCCGCACCGAAGCGCGGAACCCGCGCACCGATATCTGGTGGGCCGGCACCGGCGATCCGCATATGCAGGCCGCCGACGAAGGGCTGACCCAGCCTTACCAGTCGCCGCTGCTCGGCGAACAGCAGGAGTGGGCGCGCAAGCAGGCAGAGAGCGCCGGTTACCGCACCGTCGGCGTCTACGCGGGTGCGCTGGGCTGGGGCTATAACACCAAACTGATCGCCGATAAAAAGCTCAAGGCACCGGCCTGCTGGGCCGACCTGCTCGACCCGGCCTACAAAGGCGAGATCCAGATGGCTAACCCGAACTCCTCCGGCACCGCCTATAACACTCTCGCCACGCTGGTGCAGATTATGGGCGAGGAGAAAGCCTTCGACTATCTGAAAAAGCTTAACGCCAATATCTCGCAGTACACCAAATCCGGCTCTGCCCCGGTGAAGGCGGCGGCACGGGGCGAAACCACCATCGGCATCGTGTTTATGCACGACGCGGTGGCGATGCAGGTGGACGGCTTCCCGGTCAAGGCGGTGGCCCCGTGCGAAGGCACCGGCTATGAGATTGGTTCGATGTCGATCGTCAAAGGCGCGCGCAACCTCGCCAGCGCCAAAGTGTGGTACGACTGGGCGCTGAGCGCCGACGCCCAGTCGCATATGAAAGACGCCAAATCCTTCCAGCTGCCGTCCAACAGTAAGGCGGAGATCTCCGAATACGCGCCGCGCTTCGAGAACATCAAGCTGATCGACTACGACTTCAAAACCTACGGCAACTCTGAAAAACGTAAAGAGCTGCTCAGCCGCTGGGATAAAGAGATCGGTGCCAGCGCGCAGTAACGCCTCCCACCCTGACCTCTGACGCCGTGCGGCCAACCCGATGCGCCGCACGGCCTGTTCCCTGACACCCGATGACCGAGGTGAAAATGAATGCGCAAAACCGCCGCCTGAACGGGGCTTTGCTGCTGGGTGCCTGCGCCCTGCTGCTGCTGCCGTGGTACAGCCAGGAAGCCGGCTTTTTCGATTTCGGCTGGCTGAGCACGCTGTGGAGCGATGCTGACAGCGCCCCCGCACTGTGGCAAATCGTCCTGTTTGAGCGCCCGTGGCTGGCCGTTGCCGTGCTGATGCTGGCGCTGTGCGGGCTGGCCCGCCTGCAACAGGC
>NZ_JRZZ01000033.1:43224-50325 GCF_002865965.1 Erwinia sp. B116 | reverse complement strand
CTGATGCAAAAAACGCTTCATAAAACGCGTGACAAAAACCACGCCCGACGGCTCACGGCCCTGCTGATGCTGGATCGGGGGGACAGCGTCAGCGAGGTTGCCAGAACGCTCTGCTGCGCCCGTTCATCCGTGGGTCGCTGGATAAACTGGTTTACTCTTTATGGCACCGACGGCCTGAAATCCCTGCCGCCCGGGCGCGGGCGTCGCTGGCCGGTTGAGCATATCTGCTCACTCCTGCTTCAGCTGGTGAAGCACTCGCCGGGTGACTTTGGCTACCAGCGTTCGCGCTGGAGTACTGAACTGATGGCGATAAAAATCAGAGAGATAACCGGTTGCCACCTGCATGCGTCCACCGTCCGCCGCTGGCTTCCCCGGGCCGGTCTGGTCTGGCGAAGAGCGGCCCCTACGCTCAGGATCCGTGACCCGCATAAGGAAGAAAAAATGGCCACTATCAACGCCGCTCTCGCACAGTGCAGCCAGGAAAATCCGGTGTTTTACGAAGACGAGGTGGATATCCACCTCAACCCAAAAATCGGCGCAGACTGGCAGCTGCGAGGGCATCAGAAACGCGTTGTCACGTCCGGTCAGAATGAGAAGTATTACCTGGCGGGCGCCCTGCACACCGGTACCGGGAAGGTCAGTTACGTGGGCGGCGGCAGCAAAGGCTCGGTGCTGTTTATCAGCCTGCTGAAACACCTTAAAGCGACCTACCGCCGGGCAAAAAGCATCACGCTTATCGTGGATAACTACATCATCCACAAGAGCCGTGAAACGCTGCGCTGGCTGAAAGAGAATCCAAAGTTCAGGGTGATTTACCAGCCGGTTTACTCGCCGTGGGTAAATCACGTTGAACGGCTGTGGTAGGCATTACACGACACCATCACCCGCAATCATCAGTGTCGCTCAATGTGGCAACTGCTCAAAAAGGTGAAGCATTTTATGAGTACGGCCAGCCCCTTCCCGGGCGGACAACACGGTCTGGCCAAAGTGTAGCGACATTAGGATCAGCTATTTAGTCGGCAGGCGTTTCGCGCGCATTCGGTAAGGCCGGCAGAATAGCCGCTCCCATCTTACCCGGCACAAGCCCCTTGTCACACCTTTGCCAGCAGCTTTTCGACGTAGACATCCCAGCGGTAATCCTTCACCGCCGCGTGGGCAGCCTCGCACAGCTGCGGGTAGTTTTCGGCGGCAAACACTTCACCGATGCCCCGGGTGATATCGGTCACGTCGCTGGTGACATAGTGGCCGAAGGCGATCTGTTCCCCGAACTGTGAGGTGAACTCCTGATAACGGGAGGTGATCACCGGAGTATAGAAGTACATCGCTTCGATAATCGACGAGTAGCCGACCCAGACGTCGGACGGGTTAACCACCATGCGCGCGCCGATCAGCAGATCGTTGTATTTCTTGCGTTCCGCCGGCACATCCTTGCGTAAATAGCCGTGGCAGCGAATCGCCGGGTGGTCGGCACCGCGTAATTCACGGGCGTGCATGCCGATAATATCCAGCTCCAGCGCCGGCTGCTCCTTTAATAACAGCATCAGGCTGTCGATCAGCTGCTACGCCCCCTCTTTATATTTGGCCTTGCCGATAAACAGGATCTTATCAGAGCTATGCTTTTTGGCAACAATCTACTCGCGCATCGCCTCGACCTGGTCATACGGAATAATCGAGTTGACCGCGTTAGAGTCGATCCAGCTAACGCGGGCGGCGGGGTTATCCTCACTGATTTTGACGGCGCACTCTTCAAACAACGATACCGTCAGCCGCGCGTTGCCGATCGCCGCGCTGGCGGCGCATAAAGTCCTGTTCCAGCGGGTTAACCTGCTTTTTCAGGTGCTCTTCCTGGTAGATTTTGTAGATCCAGTCGCAGAACAGCAGGGTGGGAACGGCGCTGAAGGCGCTCCAGAACTCGAAGCCGATAAAGATACAGAGATCGGCGTTGAGATGTGCCGCCACCGCTCGCTTGATATTGCGGTCGAAAAAGAACTTCGAGATCTTACTGCGCTGGTAGTCATAGTCGTTCTGAGGATAGATCGCGCCGTAGATCTTTTTAATATAACGGTTGTAGTATTTTCTCAGGCGGCGGTGATCGTCAATATTGACCCGATGAACGGTCACGCCCTTCTCTTCCAGCGTGCGGGTAAAAAAGTAAGGCACGTTGGACCAGTTGGAGATATCTGCAGAATCTCCCTTGGTAAAGAAGATCGCTTCCTTGGGCGCGTGCATGGTCGTCCTTACTCAACAACGTTACTGGCATGGCCGCGACAGGCGCGCCTGCCGGGTGGCAAAAACTGGCGATACCATTGTACGGTTGTGGCCATTTAAATATCTCCCACCAGACATTCTCGCGATACCTTTTCACGGCCGCTGCGCCAGATACGCCCGCGGTGAGCGGCCGGTCATTTTGCTGAAAAAGGCCGAGAAGGCGCTGTCGCTGGCAAACTCCAGCGCGGCGGCGATATCAGCCTGCGGTTGCCCCGCCACCAGCATCTCCAGCGCTTTTATCAGCCGCCACTGCTGTCGCCACTGCTGATAGCTCAGCCCGGTTTCGCGCAGCAGAATACGGCTGATGGTTTTTTCGCTGGCCCCGCTGCTGCGCGCCAGGCTATGCAGCGGCGGCGGCAGGGACATCGCGTTCAGCGCCCGCAGGCGGCGGTCGACGGGCAGCCTTAGCGTGGTCAGCTCGCGCGGTGCGGCCTGCAGCTCGTCCAGGCACACCGCCAGCAGGTTTGCCGCCGCCCCCTGCCGCCAGTCGGTGTCAAATTCAGCAAAGGCGATACGTTCCAGCACCTCGCGCAGCAGCGGGCTGGCGCTGACGATCTCAACGTGGCCGGCGAGGGAGGCAAACCGCGCCTGCACCAGCCACACCGAGCGGTAGCCGACCACGCCCTGGATCTGCACGCGGTGCGGCACGCCCCCCGGGATCCACGCCACCCGCCCCGGCGGCAACAGTGAAAAACTCTGGTTCAGCGTGATGCGCATACAGCCCTGCTGGCTGAACAACAGCTGCCCTTTATCATGCCGGTGCATGCCCGAGTCGTGCTGCGCCAGCCCGGAGGCGATGCCCAGCACGTCGTTGCGGTAACCGTCGGGATCAAAGGGTGCGTCTGCATCTATCCGTGGCATAACATGTCCGATTTCAACAATTTTTTGTCTTTTATATTGTAAAGGGAGAGTGACGGCCGGTGCTATTTTATTCGCTCATTTACCCCTCACTCTCGCAGGAAGACTATGCAACCTAAACTGACGCTCCCCCTGGCGACCTGCCTGATGATGTTCCCACAGGTGGTGGAGACCCTTTACAGCCCGGCGCTGACCGCTATCGCGCAGGGTTTTCAGGTCAGCGCGGAGGCGGCGGCGCAAACCCTGTCGCTTTACTTCTTCGCGTTTGCCTTCGGCGTGGTGGTATGGGGCCGCATGTGTGACCTGATCGGCCGACGCCCGACGATGTTAGCAGGCCTGGTGCTGTATCTGGTCGCCTCGCTGACGGCCGTCTTCAGCGGCAGCTTCACGCTGCTGCTGCTGGCGCGGATGCTGGCGGCCTTTGGCGCTGCGGTGGGGTCAGTAGCGACGCAGACGGCGATCCGCGATCGTTTTGACGGTCACCAGCTGGCGCGGGTGTTCTCCCTGATGGGGATCGCCATGGCCGTCAGCCCGGCGATCGGCGTACTGAGCGGCACCGTGCTGACCCGCTACGGCGGCTATCAGGGAGTATTCACCGGCCTGGCCGTGCTGGCTGCGGTGCTGCTGGCATACACCGCCTGGCAACTGCCGGAAACCCGTCCGGCGCAGTGGACCACCACGCCCTTTTTCGCCACGCTGCGGCGCATGCTGCGGGATTGGGACATCTGGCGCAGCGCGCTGTGGGTGGCGCTGTTCAATATCTGTATGTTCAGCTATTACCAGCTGGCCCCCTTCCGCTTTGCGACGCTGGCCGTGCCGCAGCACTGGTTCGGTTATACCGGGCTGGTGCTGGCGGCGGGCGTGGCCGCCGGTGCCGGTATCAACCGGCGGCTGGTCGCCGCCGGCTGGGGATTACGCCGGCTGCTGACGCTGGCCGGTGGGCTTGCGCTGGCCGGGGGCGCGGGGGTGCTGGCGCTGGAAAACAGCGTCGGCTTTGTGCTGGCGATGGTGCCGGTGGTAATGGCGTACGGTATCGCGATACCCAATGTCCTCGCTTATGCTCTGCGCAGCTATAAGGACTGTGCCGGCACGGCGGGGGCGCTGCTCGGGCTGCTCTACTACCTGCTGCTCGGTACGGGGCTGTCTCTGGCCGGGCTGGCGCAGAACCTCGGCGCCGTGCTGATCCTGTGCAGCCTGCCGATCCTCCTGCTTACCTGGACGCTGAAGGGTAAGCCGCGTCAGGCCGCCACTGAGTAAACCGCCGCCGGGCCGGTGACGGCCCGCCACGCCTCGGACAGCAGCCCTTCCCACCGCTAGGCAGAATCACTGGCAGGGAGTAAACTATGCCCCTTCTTTTATTATGGATTTGACTGAGACCCTATTATGCAAACTTTACCTCCCTGCCCGAAATGTCACTCTGAATACAGCTGGCAGGATGGCGAACAGCTGAACTGCCCTGAGTGCGGCCACGTCTGGCAACCGGGTGCCGAGGGCGCGACGGAAGACGCGCTGATCGTTAAGGACGCCAACGGCAACCTGCTGGCCGATGGTGACAGCGTGACGGTGATTAAAGACCTGAAGGTGAAGGGCAGCTCAACGCCGCTGAAGATCGGCACCCGGGTCAAAAGCATCCGGCTGGTCGAGGGTGACCACAATATCGACTGCAAAATCGACGGCTTTGGCCCGATGAAGCTGAAGTCAGAGTTTGTGAAGAAGGGCTGAGCGCCCTCTTTCAGCCCGATACTTTTGTGACGCGCCGGCGGCGCTAGCCCGGCAACTGCGGCGGCGACTGCAGCGCGATAAAACTGTCGGCGTCCAGGCTGTGCGCACGGCCCTGGTCGATGACGATCACCCGGTCGGCGCTGCGAATGGTCTCCGGCCGGTGCGCGATGATAATGCGCGTTACCGGCATCTGGCGGATGGCGGCATTAATCAGCCGCTCACGCTCGATGTCCAGGTGGCTGGAGGCCTCATCCAGCAGCAGGATCTCCGGCTGGCGGTAAAGCGCCCGCGCCAGCAGCACGCGCTGGATCTGCCCACCGGAAAGCGACGACCCCATATCCCCGACCAGCGTCTGATAGCCCATCGGCATCGCCACGATATCGTCATGGATCTGCGCCTGCTGCGCGGCCACCTCAACCTGCTGCGGGCTGGGTTCGGCATCAAAGAAGCTGATGTTCTCCGCAATCGATCCGGCAAACAGGATATCGTCCTGCATCACGCAGCCGATGCGGGCGCGGTGAGCCTGCATGCCGGTACGGCGAATATCCACGCCGGCGACCGTAATCTCCCCCTGCTGCGGTTTCAGCAGGCCCAGCAGCAGCTTGGCCAGCGTGGTTTTACCCTGCCCCGAACGTCCGACAATCGCCACGTTTTCACCGGGTGCGATGGAGAAATCACACTGGTGCAGGATCCAGGGTTCGTTTTCCGCATAGCGGAAACTGAGGTCGCGGACGGTTAACCCCGGGCCGCTACACCGCGGCCCGGACGGCCGTTCGATCGCGCCGGCCGGGCGATCCTCCTCCTTCTCGGTCAGCACGATATCGGCAATACGCTCGCCGTGCAGGCGCAGCATGCGGAACTCAAGCAGCGCATCGATTAACCCGGAGGCCCGCGCGATAAACTGATCGGAGAAGCTGATAAACGCCACCAGCATCCCCGCCGAGAAGTTCCCTTCCAGCACCTGCAGCGCGGCCAGCCAGATCAGCACGATGCGCCCGACGCCGGCGATGGTGCCCTGCAGCGTGGTAAAGCTGATGCTCAGCCGCTGAATGGCGATGCCCTTATTGGTCGACTCCACCAGCGCATTGGCATATGCCGCCAGCCGCACCTCCTCTTTATTGTTCAGCTTGACCGCCTGCGCGCCGCGGATCGTCTCCAGCAGCTGGGTTTGCGTGCGGGCCGCGGCGATAATCTGCTCTTCATTGGCCCGGCGGAACGGCCGCCAGGAGACAAAGCGAATCAGCATATAGGTAACAAACAGCCCGATAACCAGTACCGTCAGCTTCGCGTTGTAGGCAAAAATCAGCCCGAGGGTGACAAAGGCCATCACCCCATCCAGCACCGTACTGATAAAACGGGTGGTCAGGGTATTCTGAATGGTTCCGATCGAGCCAAAGCGTGAAACGATGTCGCCCACGTGACGGGCTTCAAAAAACGCCATCGGCAGGCCCAGCAGCCAGGAAAAGACGTTGGCCGACCACTGCACGCTGAGCATGCTGGAAAACCACGCCATTACCCAGGATCGCAGCGCGCTGACCACGTTTTGCAGCAGCAGAACGATGATAAACCCGCTGCCCAGCAGCGTCAGCAACGAGCGGTCGGCGGAGACCAGCACCATATCCATCACCCACTGCATAAAGAACGGCGTCAGGATGCCGAACAGCTCCAGCGCCAGTGACATAATCAGGATCTGCGCAAACACGCTCTTCAGCCCGATAATGCCGCCGACCAGCCGGCGCATTGACACGCTCTGCTTCTCTTCCAGCCGCTGGAAACTGGCCGACGGCAGCAGTTCCAGCGCCACGCCGGTAAAGGATTTAGAGACCTCCTCCATGCTAACTTCACGCAGGCCCCGCGCCGGATCGTGCAGAATGACTTTGTTGCGGGTCACCTTCTTTAACACCACAAAGTGGTTCATCTCCCAGTGCAGGATGCACGGCGTGCTGAGCTGGTCCAGCTCGTCCAGCTCCAGGCGCAGCGCACGGCTCGCCATCCCCAGCCGGTGGGCGATCTGCATGATATCCGCCAGCGTGGCCCCCTTCAGCGAGGTGGAAAAACGGTGCCGCAGGGTGACGAGGTCAAAGTGATGGCCGTAATAGCCGGCTATCATCCCCACGCAGGCCAGCCCGCACTCTGCGGCCTGGGTTTGCTGTAGCATGGGCAGCCGGCGTCGCCAGCCAAACACCAGTGAATCAGTAAAACGCATGTTTTATCCTTAAACGTTATCGTCCGTGAGGCGCACCTGGGTTCCGT
>NZ_JRZZ01000033.1:37762-43197 GCF_002865965.1 Erwinia sp. B116 | reverse complement strand
CAAACAGCGGCTCCAGCACCCACTCAATCAGGCGACGGTGCTCGATCAGGAAATCGGCTTCGACCGCCATACCCGAACGCAGAGGTTCGCTTTTACCGTAGGCGATGATCTGCTGATGATTCAGTGCCACCCGCACCCGGTACTGCTGTTCGTTGACCTTGTTATTGCCGGTAATGCCGGCGATTTCCTGCGGCGTTAGCGCAGTACGCGAGACTTCCAGAACGCGACCATACTGTTGGCCAAATTTTTGATAGGGGAATGCCTGATAACGCAGCACTACCGTCTGGCCTGGGCGGATAAAGCCGATAGCGCGGCTGCTGACCAGCATACGTGCTTCCAGCGGGCTGTTTTCCGGCAGCAGCGAGATCAGCGACTGCCCGGCAGTCACCACCTGGCCAACGTGGCTTAACACCGTCCCGACCGTGCCATCCTGGGGTGCCCGTAGCACCACCGAACGACGCGACTCATTTTCCGCCAGCGACTGCCTGACGCCAGCCAGACGCACCTCCAGTTCATGCTGCTGGTTAGCGGCGGTCATCGGCTGTTCGCCAATCTGCTGTGCCAGCTGTGCCAGCTGCTGCTGCTGCTCCAGCCTCTGACGCTGCAGCTCCTGTACGGCGCTGCCGGCATCCAGCAGCGTGGTTTCCTGCTGATCCACCTGCGTACCGGAGGCATAGCCCTCGCGGTTCATGCGGCGCAGTTTATCCAGCTGGCGCTGTGCCAGCCTGACCTGCTCCAGCCGTTTGGCAATCAGCTGCGACATCTGCGCGATCTGCGCCTGTAAAATGGTCTGGCGTGCCAGCAGCCCCCTCAGCGTTTCGGCGCTCAGCGCGGCGGTTTCGCGCTGCTCATTCTCAAGCCTGGCGCTCTGCAGCTGCAGCTGGGTAATCACCGTGTCCCAGGTCGCGCCCTGTGAAGTCGCCAGTTCGGAGGCGATCTCGATCAGCGGCTGGCCACGACGGATGCGGTCGCCCTCCTTAACCGCAATGCGGGTGACGGTTCCGGCGCTCTGTGGCACCAGGGTGGTCACCCCTTTCACCGGCAGCAGCTCGCCGCTGGCATTTTCTCGTTTGGTATAGCTACCGAAGATAAAGAACAGGGTGATGGTAAGGGTGATAAAGGCAATGACGCTGACCACCAGCCAGCGCCACGGCGGTGAGTACACCGCAACGGTTCCAATGGTTTTCGAAGCGTTATTGCCGGTCGCTTCCGGTCTGAATAGCGGCTCTTCCATGAGGGTTACTTCCTGTCAGAGGACGAAATCTGAGTGGGGTGGCAGCTGAACTGCTGCAGCATGGGGTCGTCAAGTGTGCCCTGCAGAGCCAGCAGCTGAATACCGGCGCTGAGGTACTTATAGCGGGATTCCGCCTCGTTCTGCATGGCGTCGTAATATTTCTGCTCGGCGTTAAGTTCATCAATGGTGGTACGCAGACCGAGTTCACGACCATACCGGGTGGACTTCACCTTGCTGTTGGCGGAGAGCGCCGCTTTCTGGCGCGCTTTCAGCAGCGCGCGGCCGTTAGTGATATTCAGCCAGGCGGTGCGCGTCTGTTGATTAACCTGCCGCCGGGTATTTTCCAGTGCATACTTTGCCTGATTGAGGCGATTCAACGTTTCGCGGGACGCAGAAAGTTGCCCGCCGCCGGCAAACAGCAGCAGCGAGACGTTGACTCCGACCAGCGTATTTTTAGTTTTTGAGGTGGTACCAAAAATATTATCCAGCACGTTTTCATCCTCACCACGGCTCCAGTTGCCGCCATAGCTGGCCTGCAGGTTAACCACCGGCAGGTGGGCGGCAGTAGCGCTGACCACGTTACTGCGCGCCTGAGCGACCTGGGTGCTGGCTTTTCTGATTTCAGCGTTATTGCGCTGTGCCAGCAGCAGCGCTTGTTGCATGTTCTCCTGCTGCGTGAGGCGATAACACTGGCTGGATACCGGCTCAATGCCATCAGCGATTAAACCGGTCAGCCGGGTGTAAGCGGTACCGGCAATCTCCAGATCGTTACGCGCGGCAATCTCCTTCGCCTGCGCGTCATCATAGTTCGCCTGGGCTTCATCGACTTCCGTGCGCGTTCCCTCACCCAGTCTGAGTGCGGCCCGCGCCTGCTCACGCTGCTGGCCATATACGCGGATGGCAGAAACCGCTACCTCAAGCACCTCCCGCTGGTACACCACCCTGAAGAAAGCGTCTGACACGTCGCGAATTAACGTCTGCTGCGCAACGATAAATTCTGCATCGGCCAGATCGGACATGGCGCTGCCACGCTGAAATGCGGCAAATTTTGCCAGGTCAAACAGCGGCTGGTTGAGATTAACACTGTAGTTATGCCGTTTAACGGCCGCTGCATATTTTACATGAGGCTGGTCCTGTTTGGCATAACCTCCTTCCAGATTAATCGATGGCAACAGACCAGCAATCCCCTGGTCAAAGGCTTCATTGCCCGCTTTTTTTTCCTCTAACGCTGCACTAAATCCGGCATCGTAGCGACGTGCAGCATTTACCGCTTCTAAAAGCGTGGTTGCCTGCAACAACGAGGGGAAAAAAAACACAAGTACTAATACTCTTTTCATTTAATCCCTTAAATCCAGTCAATCCTTGTTTATTTAATGGAAGTCTGTTTTCCAAAAAATGAGGAGCTTTGGTATCAAATTAATCCCTGCGCATAGGCGTACCGAATCAACTCTATATTGGTGGAAACGCCTAAGCGGCGCATTGCGTTATACTTCTGTGTCGAGATGGTGCTGATGGTTCTGTTCTGCCGATGGGCAATTTCTGCCAGCGAATACCCGGATGAGAATAAGCGTACCACTTCCAGTTCTTTCGGCGTCAGGGTGTTACCCCGTTCGTTACCTTTTGCCAGCGGGGCTTTAAGATGGCTCAGCGATGAGGAAAAGTAACAGTCCTGCTGACTGACCACATGATGGCAGGCCAGCACCGTTTCCTCCACCGCATCTGATTTACTGACAATCGCCCTGATACCGTAGTCGCAGGCCTTTCTTAAAATTGCCACATTCTTTTGTGACGTCAGCAGGACGATGTGCGTATCCGGATAGCGGGCCGCCAGCGCGCGCAGTTTGGTGAAGCCATCGATGGTGGAACGATCTGAACCCAACGAAAAATCGGTAATAACAATATCGGTGGTTTTCACCGCCAGAACGGACAGCAAGTCCTTACCACATGCAGCTTCATTGGTAATAAGAAAACGGTCACTGGTTGAAAAAAGCATTTTTAAGGAATGCATGATATGTGGATGATCGTCAGAAACGGTTACCGTGTATCTGCTGTACATAACGCCTCCTGCCTGAGAATATCATTTAGGCCGTTCACATTGGTGACTGGAAAAGAGGTTGTATGACCCTACCTTCCCGATCGCGAAAGTTCCTTCCCTGCCATTTAAGAATTAACTTAGTTTTAGAGATGCTGTTTAAAAAGCAAATGAAATATACCCCACACCAGCACCATTAGTAACAAAACAAACCCTCTGCTACGCACAAATAATCAAAACATCAGTCTCAAAATTTTAAAATAAATTAATATTCAAAGGTGTCATTCTATTTTCTGACCTGATTTCTGCTCTCTGCTCATTTTTACCGTATGCCAACGGAATAAAGTGATAGCCGTCTCATATTCAGTACGCCCGCCTTCGCAGATTGTGGCCAGTACCGGGCCAGTCAACCATCCTTTTTTTAATAACTTTATCCGCTAACTAACTCAAGCAGAATCGATCGGGGCAATATCTTCATAATACTAAAAATCAATGTATTACGATTAACATAGCCGTAAAAATAAACAAACAAACCATCAAAAAAACTAATCCCAAGAGGCTATACTGAGAAAATTTCAGTCGCTGCCCGTGCCATTACACCGTAGTCTTGCGGCCTCTAAATCTGGAGTTGATTATGTTACTCACCGTACTCTACATCATCGGCATCACCGCTGAAGCGATGACCGGGGCGCTGGCCGCTGGCCGCCGTAAGATGGATCTGTTTGGCGTGATTATCATTGCATCGGTGACCGCGATTGGCGGCGGTTCGGTTCGCGATATGCTACTCGGACATTATCCACTTGGCTGGGTCAAACACCCGGAGTACATCCTGATTGTGGCGGCGGCGGCGGTAATCACCACCTTCGTGGCACCGCTGATGCCCCATCTGCGCAAGGTCTTTCTGGTGCTGGATGCGTTGGGGCTGGCGGTGTTTTCCATTCTGGGGGCGCAGGTCGCGCTGGATATGGGTCATGCGGGAATTATCGCTGCGATCAGTGCAGTGGTGACCGGAGTATTCGGCGGCGTGTTGCGTGATATGTTTTGCAACCGCATTCCGCTGGTGTTTCAAAAAGAGCTGTATGCCGGTATCGCGTTTGCCTCCGGCTGGCTGTACATCCTGCTGCAGAAAACGGAGCTGAATATGGAAACGGTGATCGTTATTACCCTGCTGTTTGCCTTTATCGCCCGCCTGCTGGCGCTGCGTTTTCGGCTGGGTCTTCCGGTGTTCAACTACGAGCACGGCGATCACTAGACGCTACGCCCCGCTAATACGATGCGGCTGGCCGGAATACTCCGTCATCGTTTACAGCAGGGGCCCCTTACCACCATCAGGGCCATACGTTGAGCTGTTGCAGCCTGCCGATCAGTTGCTGTACGGTTTGATGCTGTAAAAACTGCCTGATGCGCCGGGCGCTTACCGCCCCGGTGCCCGGTAACTGCTGCCACTCCTGTTCGCTGCGCGCCAACAGCTGCTGCCAGCCATTGTCGGTTAAGGTACGCAGCGCAGCTTCGGGAATCGGTACGCCCAGCGCCCTCACCCAGCGTTTAAACGGGCGCTGCTGGCTGAGACGGAACTGCTGCCAGAACAGCTCACCGCGCTGCGGCCCGATCCCCGGCATCGCCCGCAGCTGCCCGGCTGACAGGGTCAACCACGAGAACAGATCGCTTACTCCACCGGCTTCAATCAACTGCTGCCAGCTGGCACGCCCGATGCCGGCCATATGTAACGCTGCGCTACCGCTCAGCCACTCCAGCCGCGCCAGCAGCTGCTGACGGCAGCCGCTGTCGTCGTGAAAACAACGCAGATTACTGGAAGCAGGGGGTGGCTGCGGATAGTCACGCTGGCTAACCCGCCATATCACCTCGTTCAGACGGGGGATTCCCTGCCCGGCCAGGCTGAGGCTGACCCGATCGCCCGGCAGCACATCCCGCTGCCGCCAGCGTGCCACCGACCCGAGGCTGACCCGGCTGACGCGTTTGTCATCCAGCTGCACCGGCTGCAGATCCAGTACCACGCTAATCTGCCCGGTGCGCCCGGTGTTGAAGCGTACCGCCTGCACTTCGCTGCTGCTCTCCGGCGGCGGGTATTTCCACGCCACCGCCCAGTTACCATCGTTGGGCATCCAGTGGCTGCCACGCGGGGTGGGCAGGCTGTGCACCACCACCCCA
>NZ_JRZZ01000033.1:27937-37727 GCF_002865965.1 Erwinia sp. B116 | reverse complement strand
CGGCTCCATTCACTGACGTCAGGCAAGCCCGCGCTGCGCAACCCGGCCAGTTGCCCGGCCAGCGACTCCGGCCCGTCTGGCCACGCCCAGATAAACAGCCCGGTACGGGCCAACAGCGGTGATGGTTTTACCGCCATTAACGCGCCGGCCAGCTGCGAACGGGCATTCATCCCACCCTGCAGCGCCTGGTGATGACCGTTCATCATCAGATAGAGTTCGCCCTGAAATACCGTGACGCCGGAAAAAGGTGCGGGCCGCCCTGATTCAGATGATATGGCTGGTGTGGTGCCCGATGTACCTGATGCGGCTGATGTAGCTGATATCCCTGATGTGCCCGAGATACCCGACGCCGGAAGCACCGCGCCGGTCGCCAGCGTGGCCGGTATCGCCGGGATCAGCCGGGCTTTTGCCGTCCAGTCCTCGCCGTGCAGGCCGTCGCCGCGGCTGATCATTTTGTCCAGCCGCCCGTCGCGGTAGACCAGCGTTACCGCCACGCCATCCACCTTCGGCTGCACCCACATCTGTTCCCGGCCCTCCATCCAGCGCGCCACCTGCTGGCCGTTACTCAGCTTCTTTACCCCGACATGAGCGACGGGGTGCAGAATCCTGCCGCCGCTGGCCAGCGCAGGCTGGTGGGTGAGCCCAGGTTTAAAGCAGCTGAGCCAGTGCTGCAGCTGCTGTTGCAGCTGGTCGTAACGCCCATCGCTGACCAGCGCCTGACCCTGCTGATAGTAGGCGCGATCCCAGACGCTAAGCCGGGCGGTCAGCGCCGCGATCTCCTGCTCTGCCCGGTACGGGCTCCATTGCGGGCACTGCGCCTGAACCCAGCCGCAGGCCAGCCAGACCATCACCATCAGATATCGCATTGCACACCTCCTCTCAAGGATCAGGAACAGGCGGCAGTAAAGCGCAGGGCATCAGGTCTGGCGAGCGGCGAATACCGTATCCTGAAGCTGTCACAGGAAATTTTTATGCAACGCAGCAAAAGCGTTAAAAAAATGCGTATTACTGTCAGGTTTCAGAGAAATTACGCGGTGAATCACCCGAAACGCTGCATGACGCGCTGCACCTGTGTATACTGTGCAGGAAGTAGACTCCGCTTTTTTGGCTTATCAAGAATAATCATGGCTCAAGGCACGCTTTATATTGTTTCCGCCCCCAGTGGCGCGGGTAAATCCAGCCTGATTCAGGCACTGTTAAAAACGCAGCCGTTATATGACACCCAAGTGTCAATTTCGCATACGACCCGTGGCATACGGCCGGGTGAGAATCACGGCGAGCACTATTTCTTTGTTAATCACGACGAGTTTCGTTCGATGATTAGCGAAGACGCGTTTCTCGAACATGCTGAAGTCTTTGGCAACTATTACGGCACGTCGCGTAAAGCGATTGAGCAGGTACTGGCCACCGGCGTTGACGTATTCCTGGATATCGACTGGCAGGGTGCGAAACAGATCCGCGAGAGAATGCCCGCTGCCCGCAGCATTTTTGTGCTGCCGCCTTCGACCGAAGAGCTGGACCGTCGCCTGCGTGGCCGCGGCCAGGACAGCGAAGAGGTGATTAGCAAGCGCATGGCGCAAGCCGTGGCCGAGATGAGCCATTATGCGGAGTACGATTATCTGATCGTGAATGATGATTTCGACCTGGCGCTGTCCGATCTGAAAACCATCATTCGCGCCGAGCGTCTGCGTATGGGCCGCCAGAAGGCCCGTCATGATGCTTTAATCAGCAAACTATTGGCAGACTGAGGACAACTCAGTATGATGCCGAGTCTTTTCTTCACCCGTGGAGTATCACACAAATGGCACGCGTAACCGTACAGGACGCAGTAGAGAAAATTGGTAACCGTTTTGACCTGGTTCTGGTCGCCGCACGTCGCGCACGTCAGATGCAGGTGGGTGGTAAAGATCCACTGGTTCCGGAAGAAAACGATAAATCCACGGTGATCGCCCTGCGCGAAATCGAAGAAGGCCTGATTACCAATCAGATCCTCGACGTGCGCGATCGTCAGGAGCAGCAGGAGCAGGAAGCCGCCGAACTGCAGGCGGTTACCGCTATCGCCGAAGGCCGTCGTTAATTCGCATTTAAAGGCTCGCCTTGTATCTGTTCGAAAGTCTCAATCAGCTGATTGAAAAATACTTGCCTGAGGAGCAGATTAAGCGCCTCAAGCAAGCCTACCTTGTCGCACGTGATGCCCACGAGGGACAGACACGCTCCAGCGGTGAGCCCTATATCACCCATCCGGTTGCCGTTGCCTGTATCCTGGCGGAAATGAAGCTCGACCATGAAACGCTGATGGCCGCGCTACTCCATGACGTGATCGAAGACACCCCCGCCACTTATCAGGACATGGAACAGCTGTTTGGCAAGACCGTGGCTGAACTGGTTGAGGGCGTCTCCAAGCTCGATAAGCTGAAATTCCGCGATAAGAAAGAGGCACAGGCCGAAAACTTCCGCAAAATGATCATGGCGATGGTGCAGGATATCCGCGTCATTCTGATCAAGCTGGCCGACCGCACGCACAACATGCGTACGCTCGGCGCGCTGCGCCCGGATAAAAAACGCCGTATCGCGCAGGAAACCCTCGAAATCTACAGTCCGCTGGCGCACCGTCTGGGTATTCATCACCTGAAGACCGAGCTGGAAGAGCTGGGCTTTGAGGCGCTCTACCCCAATCGTTACCGCGTGATTAAAGAAGTGGTGAAGTCCGCCCGCGGCAACCGTAAAGAGATGATCCAAAAAATCCTCTCTGAAATTGACGGTCGCCTGCAGGAAGCGGGGATCCCCTGCCGGGTCAGCGGTCGCGAAAAGCACCTCTATTCAATTTACTGCAAGATGCACCTGAAAGAGCAGCGCTTCCATTCGATTATGGATATCTATGCGTTTCGGGTGATCGTCAAAGATCTGGATACCTGTTACCGGGTGCTGGGGCAGATGCACAGCCTCTACAAGCCACGCCCCGGCCGGATGAAAGACTATATCGCTATCCCCAAGGCCAACGGCTATCAGTCGCTGCACACCTCGATGATCGGCCCGCACGGCGTGCCGGTTGAGGTGCAGATCCGTACCGAAGACATGGATCAGATGGCAGAGATGGGGGTGGCAGCCCACTGGGCATATAAAGAGCAGGGCGAAAGCAGCACCACCGCACAGATCCGCGCCCAGCGCTGGCTGCAAAGTCTGCTGGAGCTGCAGCAGAGCGCCGGTAGCTCGTTTGAATTTATCGAGAGCGTGAAATCCGATCTGTTCCCGGATGAGATTTACGTGTTTACCCCGGAAGGACGCATCGTCGAACTGCCTGCCGGCGCCACGCCGGTCGACTTCGCCTATGCGGTACATACCGATATCGGCCACGCCTGCGTCGGTGCCCGTGTCGATCGTCAGCCTTATCCGCTGTCGCAGTCGCTGACCAGCGGCCAGACCGTCGAAATTATCACCGCACCGGGCGCGCGGCCGAACGCCGCCTGGCTGAACTTCGTGGTCAGCTCGAAAGCACGCGCCAAGATCCGCCAGCTGCTGAAAAACCTCAAGCGTGACGACTCGGTGAGCCTCGGCCGCCGCCTGCTGAACCATGCGCTGGGAGGCAGCCGTAAACTGGCTGAAATCCCGCCGGCCAATCTTCAGCATGAGCTCGAACGCATGAAGCTGGCGACGCTGGACGATCTGCTGGCCGAAATCGGCCTGGGCAACGCGATGAGCGTGGTGGTGGCGAAGAATCTGCAGCAGAGCGATGCTGCGCCGTCAGGCGCCAGCCAGTCCACGCCTTCACGCAGTAAGCTGCCGATCAAGGGCGCCGACGGCGTGCTGATCACCTTTGCCAAATGCTGCCGCCCGATCCCCGGCGACCCGATTGTCGCCCACGTCAGCCCGGGTAAGGGGCTGGTGGTGCACCATGAGTCCTGTCGTAATATCCGCGGCTACCAGAAAGAGCCGGAGAAGTTTATGGCGGTGGAGTGGGACAAAGTCACCGAACAGGAGTTCGTCGCCGAGATTAAGGTGGATATGTTCAATCACCAGGGCGCACTGGCTAACCTGACTGCGGCGATTAATACGGCAGGTTCCAATATTCAGAGCCTGAACACCGAAGAGAAAGACGGACGCGTTTACAGCGCCTTTATCCGTCTGACCGCACGCGACCGCGTCCATCTGGCTAATATTATGCGTAAAATTCGCGTGATGCCGGATGTCATCAAGGTGCACCGTAACCGCAACTAAAGTTGCCCCTCCAGGCTGCGGCCGCCGGCGCTCTCACGCCGCGCGGTCCGCACCCGCCGTGCTTTCGCATCCGGCGGCATACCACCATTTTTTAAGGGAGTTTTCCTGCGCATGAACGCTCAACGCTACGCCCGCATTCGCGAAATGCTCGCCGCCCGTCAGCACGATCTGACGGTGTGCATGGAGCAGGTCCACAAGCCGCACAACGTTTCTGCGGTGATCCGTACGGCGGACGCCGTTGGCGTGCATGAAGTCCACGCCGTGTGGCCGGGCAGCCGGATGCGCACCATGGTCTCCTCGGCTGCGGGCAGCAACAGCTGGGTGCAGGTGAAGACCCACCGCACCATTGCCGAAGCGGTCAGCCACCTGAAAGGGCAGAAGATGCAGATCCTCGCCACCCATCTCTCCGCCAAGGCGGTGGATTTTCGTGAAATCGACTACACCCGCCCGACCTGTATTCTGATGGGGCAGGAGAAAACCGGCATCACCCAGGAAGCGCTCGACCTGGCCGACCAGGACATCATTATTCCGATGATCGGTATGGTGCAGTCGCTGAACGTCTCCGTCGCCTCCGCGCTGATCCTCTACGAAGCACAGCGTCAGCGGCAGAACGCAGGTATGTACCAGCGCACGGAGAGCACGCTGGACTACGCCGAGCAGCAGCGCCTGCTGTTTGAAGGCGGCTACCCGGTGCTGGCGCGCGTGGCGAAACACAAAGGGCTGCCCTACCCGGTGATTGATGACCAGGGCCAGGTGGTCGCCGATGCGGACTGGTGGGCCACCATGCAGTCGCGAGCGGTGAAATAATGCAGGGCCGCCTGCTGGATGCGGTTCCGCTCACTACCCTGACCGGCGTCGGTGCCAGCCAGGCGGCAAAGCTGGCCAGAATCGGTCTGGTCACCCTTCAGGATCTGCTGCTGCACCTGCCGCTGCGCTACGAAGACCGCACTCAGCTGTACACCATTAACGACCTGCTGCCGGGGATTTACGCCACTATTGAGGGCGAAGTGCTGCACAGCGACATCAGCTTTGGCCGCCGTCGTATGCTCACCTGTCAGGTGAGCGACGGCAGCGGCGTGATCACCCTGCGCTTCTTTAACTTTAATGCCGGCATGAAAAACAGTCTCGCGCCCGGCCGTCGCGTCACCGCCTACGGTGAGATCAAACGCGGCCAGCGCGGTGCCGAGATCGTCCACCCGGAGTACCGCGTGCAGGGCGATCACGGCGTTACCGAGCTGCAGGAGACGCTGACCCCGGTTTACTCCACCACCGAAGGCATCCGTCAGGCGACGTTGCGTAACCTGACCGATCAGGCGCTGACCCTGCTGGAGACCTGCGCGATCGCCGAGCTGCTGCCGCCGGAACTGAGCCAGGGGCTGATCGGCCTGCCGCAGGCGCTGCGCACGCTGCACCGCCCGCCGCCGGATATGGCGCTGGCAGACCTTGCCAGCGGCACCCATCCGGCCCAGCGGCGGCTGATTATGGAAGAACTGCTGGCGCATAATCTGAGCATGCTGGCGGTCCGCGCCGGTGCCCAGCGCCATCACGCGCTGCCGATGGCCGCCAGCCACCGGCTAAGCAACCCACTGCTGGCGGCGCTGCCGTTTAAGCCGACGGGCGCACAGCAGCGGGTGGTCAAAGAGATTGAAGCAGATCTGGCCAAAGACTATCCGATGATGCGGCTGGTGCAGGGCGACGTCGGCTCCGGTAAAACGCTGGTTGCCGCCCTGGCGGCGCTTAACGTTATCGCGCACGGCAAGCAGGTGGCGCTGATGGCCCCCACCGAGCTGCTGGCCGAGCAGCACGCCAGTAATTTCCGCCAGTGGTTTGCGCCGCTGGGGATTGAAGTCGGCTGGCTGGCCGGTAAGCAGAAGGGTAAAGCGCGGCTCGCCCAGCAGGAGGCGATTGCCAGCGGCCAGGTGTCGATGGTGGTCGGCACCCATGCTATTTTCCAGGAACAGGTGCAGTTTAACGGCCTGGCGCTGGTGATCATCGATGAACAGCACCGCTTTGGCGTTCACCAGCGGCTGGCACTGTGGGAAAAAGGCGTGGAGCAGGGCTTCCACCCGCACCAGCTGATTATGACCGCCACCCCGATCCCGCGCACGCTGGCGATGACCGCCTATGCCGACCTCGATACTTCCACCATCGACGAGCTGCCGCCGGGGCGCACCCCGGTGACCACCGTGGCGATCCCCGATACCCGCCGGGCCGACATTATCGCCCGGGTGAAAAGCGCCTGCGGCAGCGAAGGTCGCCAGGCCTACTGGGTCTGTACGCTGATCGAAGAGTCCGAGCTGCTGGAAGCCCAGGCGGCGGAAGCCACCTGGGAAGAGCTGAAAGTGGCGTTGCCGGAGCTGAACGTCGGCCTGGTGCACGGCCGGATGAAGCCGTCCGAAAAGCAGGCGGTGATGCAGGCGTTTAAGCAGGGCGAACTGCATCTGCTGATCGCTACCACGGTGATTGAGGTCGGGGTCGACGTGCCGAACGCCAGCCTGATGATTATTGAAAACCCTGAGCGGCTGGGGCTGGCGCAGCTGCACCAGCTGCGCGGCCGGGTCGGCCGCGGCGCGGTAGCCTCGCACTGCGTGCTGCTGTATAAGGCACCGCTGAGCAAAACCGCCCAGAAGCGTTTGCAGGTGCTGCGTGACAGCAACGACGGCTTTGTCATTGCCCAGTGTGACCTGGAAATCCGCGGCCCCGGTGAGCTGCTCGGCACCCGCCAGACCGGCAACGCCGAATTTAAGGTGGCCGACCTGCTGCGCGACCAGGCGATGATCCCCGAAGTACAGCGCGTGGCGCGGCATATCCATCAGCACTATCCGCAGCAGGCTCAGGCGCTGATTGAGCGCTGGCTGCCGGAAACCGAACGCTATACTAACGCCTGACGGCTACGCTGGAGAAGTCCGGCCGGCCAGGATAAATGAAAGTTTGGCAAACGATTGCTTTTCACACCATTCGGTTTAAAATCGCCACCTTTATTGCCGCTGGAAGCCCCAAATGTCCGTTGAAACCTCCGTTGACGCTGCCGATCGTACCCCGGTTCCGGCCAGCCACAGTGAGCTGATCTACCGCCTGGAAGACCGCCCGCCGCTGCCGCAAACGCTGTTTGCCGCCTGCCAGCACCTGCTGGCGATGTTTGTGGCGGTAATCACCCCGGCCCTGCTGATCTGCCAGGCGCTGGGCCTGCCAGCGCAGGATACCCAGCACATTATCAGCATGTCGCTGTTTGCCTCCGGCGTGGCGTCGATCCTGCAGATAAAAACCTGGGGTCCGATCGGTTCCGGGCTGCTGTCGATTCAGGGCACCAGCTTTAACTTTGTCTCACCGCTGATTATGGGTGGGCTGGCGCTGAAGAACGGCGGTGCCGACGTGCCGACGATGATGGCAGCGCTGTTTGGCACGCTTATGCTGGCCTCCTGCACCGAGATGGCACTGTCGCGCGTGCTGCACCTGGCGCGCCGGGTGATCACTCCGCTGGTCTCCGGCATCGTGGTGATGATTATCGGCCTGTCGCTGATTCAGGTGGGCCTGACCTCGATCGGCGGCGGCTTTGCGGCGCTCAACGATCATACCTTTGGCGCGCCGAAAAACCTGCTGCTGGCCGGCGCGGTACTGCTGGTGATTATTCTGCTTAACCGCCAGCGTAACCCCTACCTGCGGGTGGCTTCGCTGGTGATTGCCATGGCGGTGGGCTATCTGCTTGCGTGGGCGATGGGCATGCTGCCGGCAACCTCCGCACCGGCCAGTGAGGAGCTTATCACCATCCCGACGCCGTTCTATTACGGCCTGGGCATCGACTGGAGCCTGCTGATCCCGCTGATGCTGGTGTTTATGATCACCTCGCTGGAGACCATCGGCGATATCACCGCCACCTCTGACGTCTCCGAGCAGCCGGTCAGCGGCCCGTTGTACATGAAACGCCTGAAGGGGGGTGTACTGGCCAACGGCCTCAACTCCTGCGTCTCGGCGCTGTTCAACACCTTCCCGAACTCCTGCTTCGGCCAGAACAACGGCGTGATCCAGCTGACCGGCGTCGCCAGCCGCTATGTCGGCTTCTTTGTGGCGCTGATGCTGATCGTGCTCGGCCTGTTCCCGGCGGTCAGCGGCTTCGTGCAGCACATTCCTGAGCCGGTGCTCGGCGGTGCCACGCTGGTGATGTTCGGCACCATCGCCGCCTCCGGCGTGCGCATCGTCTCCCGCGAGCCGCTGAACCGCCGGGCGATTATGATTATCGCGCTGTCGCTGGCGGTGGGGCTGGGCGTCTCCCAGCAGCCGTTGATCCTGCAGTTTGCACCGGAGTGGCTGAAGATGCTGCTCTCCTCCGGCATTGCCGCCGGCGGTATTACCGCCATTGTGCTGAACCTGCTGTTCCCGCAGGAGAAGTAAGCGCCGGGCGCTGCCGGGCGGAGCAATCTGCCCGGCAATCTGTTCTGATGATGGTCACCCTTACCTCCTTGTTTCCCTCACCTTCTACCTTCTGCCTCATCCCTGACCTTCTCCTTACCGCTTTCTGCACAAATTTCAGCCTTGTCAGGGCTTCCCGGTTGAGATACGCCGTTAAATCAGGCATAACAAGCCATTAGCGGAAATCGATAGGGTGGTTGCGATGAAGTATCCCGGCAAAATTTTGCTTACGCTGTTGCTGATCCTGCTGCTGGCGCTGGTGGCCTGCTACGTGCTGTTGCAGACCCGCTGGGGCGCAGCGTGGGCAAGCCGCCAGCTGAGTGACGCGCAGTATCAGCTGAACATCGGCAAGATTGAGCATAACTTCTCGGCCCCCGGACTGCTGCGGCTGGACGACGTGACGCTGACGGCACCAGGGCAGCCGCCGCTGCTGACCTCGCGGCGGGTGGACCTCGGTTTACGCCTGGCGCAACTGACTAATCCGCAGCACTTCGCCTCAATTCGTCTCAACGAAGGTACGCTTAACCTGACCGATAACGCGATGCCGGGGCGCCTGCAGGCTGACCGCCTGCTGCTGAGCCGGATGACGGTCAACGGCAGCGCGGGCGACTTGACGGTGCAGGGGCAGAAAGTTGACGGCGGCGTCACGCCGTGGCTGCCGGAAAAAGGGGCCCTGCTCGGCCAACAGGCGCGCTTTCAGCTGAGCGCCGGGTCGCTGGCGCTGGGCGACCTGACCGCCAGCAACGCGCTGCTGGAAGGCAGCATCAAAGGGCGCGAGTGGCTGTTCAGCAACGTGGGCGCGGACGTGGCGCTGGGTTCGATTACCGCTAATGCGCGGCGCGACGCCAGCGGTGGCTGGCAGGTTCAGAGCCTGCGGCTGAACAGTATCCGCCTGCAGAGCGATAAAACGCTGGCCGACTTCCTGCAGCCGCTGCTCAGTCTGCCGGATATCAGTTTTAACCGGGTGGACGTCACCGATGCGCGGCTGGAGGGGCTGGACTGGGCGGTAACCGACCTGGATCTGCTGCTGAAAAATATTACCTTCAGCCACGGCGACTGGCAGAGCGATAACGGCACGCTGGCGCTCAACGCCAGCAGCTTTGTTAACGGCAGCCTGCAGCTCAACGATCCGATTGCCAGCCTGGAATTTTCACCGGCGGGCGTGGCG
>NZ_JRZZ01000033.1:138-27893 GCF_002865965.1 Erwinia sp. B116 | reverse complement strand
TTCAGCTCGCGCTGGGTCAACGGCATGATCCGCACCGGCGGCAACTGGAGCCGCCGTGATAAAAAGCTGACGCTGGATGAGCTGGTGGTCGCCGGGCTGGAATATACGCTGCCGGCCAACTGGCGTGAGCGCTGGTTGCAAACGCTGCCGGGCTGGCTGGACAGCGTGCAGGTTAGCCGCTTCACCGCCAACCGGAACCTGATTATCGATATTAACCCGGACTTCCCGTTCCAGATGACGGCGCTGGACGCCAGCGGCAGCAACCTGCTACTGGCGCAAAATCACCGCTGGGGCATCTGGTCCGGTAGCCTGAGCGCCAACGCCGCCGAGTCCACCTTTAACCGTGTTGACCTGCGCCACCCGTCGCTGGCGCTGAACGCCGACGGCAACAGCATTAACGTCACCGAACTGAGCGCTTTTAGCGGCAGCGGCATGCTGGAGGGAGTGGCCAACGTCAGCCAGGCTCCGCAGCGGGCCCTTTCGCTGTCGCTAACCGGTCGCCAGGTGAATGCGGCGGTGCTGGCGAACTGGGGCTGGCCGGGGCAATCTCTGCCGGCCGGCAGCAACCTGAAGCTTAGTCTTTCCGGTAATTTGCAGGCGGACAAGCCGCTGAAGCCGACGGTGAATGCTACGCTGGAGCTGAACGGCGGTGCGCAGCAGCAGAAACTGGTTAACGGCCAGCTGCAGTAAGTCGCGGGCGGCGAAGCAGACCTGCAACACCGCAGAGTATTGGCACCTGCCGCTCTGCGCACGTCGACGTTACTGATAGTTCAGGGTATAGCTGGCGGTCGAGGTAAACGGGCCGAGCTGCAGGTTATGCTGCTGCAGCGCCTCCGGTTCGCCGCGTACCAGCGCCTGAAAGCCTAACTGCATGCTGCCACGGGTCAGGTCCGTGGCTGGAGTGGGCTGGTCCAGCGTCAGGGGATTACCGTTATCCTGACGCAGATCGATGGCGATCCCGGCGGTACCGCCTGAAGCATTGCTGTGCACCCGCAGAGATTCGGGCAGCGCCTGGCTGCGTTCGCCGGAAAAGGTCACCGTAACGGTTTTATACACCGTAGTGCTGCAGTTGATCAGATGCAGGGTAAACCCTACCGGACGGCTCTGCCTGTTCAGATAGAGATCCTCAGTGGAGAGTTGTTTAAAATCCACCTGCAGCGTCTCATCACCCGGAGCGATGCTGCACGGCAGCGCCACGACACGGCCGTGAAAGCGAATTTCACCACCAATCAGAATCGCTTCGTTAGCCCGCACTGCTAAGGTGAGTAACAGCGCCCAGATGCAGCATACTACGGAGAAAATCTTCATTGCCTCTCCTACTGAAACTCAGCAACAATGCTGCCACTGGCATCGAATTCACCCTCAGGTATTTCACTGCCGGGTTTGGCTATCGGTGCCGCCGTCAAATTCCACGAACCACTGTTGTTGTTGAAGGTTTTCAGATTATAAAATTTTCCCGGAATGACCGGCGAGTTGTCTGCTTTATCTTTCAGCACAATGCCCAGGTTTTTACGGTCGGTGCTACCGGTGGTACCGAGATAGTCCGGGCTGAAGCTGGCCAGGCCGGATCCTGAGGGCTGTACGCCTAATTTGATATTCAGCTTACTCATATCGAAGCTCCCTCCCTTGCAGGCTATTTTAATGGGAACATCTTTCTTAAAATTGTTACCGTTGAGCTGACTACTGTTGCCGGGAATGTCGCCAAAATTGACCACAATCGCATTACCGGCGTTAACTACGCATTTATCCGGTACGGTAATGATCGCTGATTTAAGGGTAACGGTCGTCAGTGGCGTATTGAGTAATACCGGTGTTAGCTCTTGTCGGCCATACAGCTTAACCAGTTCATAGCTGTTAAGTGAGACGCCATTAATGACGGGTTTGGTGATTTTGAACGTAACCTGCCCCTTCGATCCTGACTCAATGCGAGTATCAGTCGTAGGATTTTTACGACAACTTTTTTTATCCTGATTTGAAACGTCGTAAAAGGGTACGTCATAGCCAGGGGTAGGACCATTGACAATAAACACCTGAATTTTTACATCAAAATAGTCATTCAGGCGAAAATAACCCGGATTTATTGCTGAGGGTGTCATACCAGTGGTAGCAGTATAATATCGTGGTTTCTCCTTAATCCTTCCATCCGGGCAGTGAATATACCCTGTATAGACAGCACCGCTGTTATTCCAGGGGGGGGGCATAATGACAGCGCCGGCCACATTATTTTTTATATCCAGCGTCGTCAAACTGACATCATAATTATGCGGCACCTGCGGCGTCACTTCGCCCTGTTCATATGCCAGGGCAGAGTGTCCTGTCAGCATGGCTGCAAACGCTAGTGCCCCCCGAACCGTTAAACATTTTTTACAGCACGCAGTCATTGGGCTCATAAATACTCCACTCGTATATGCAGTGTTCCGAGATAGCTGCCACCGCTGACCCAGCTATCAGTCGCCTCTAAAGCGGCCATCAACGTCAGGCTGTGATTACCCGGCGACAGCAGATAGGGCGTCTGCGCCTGGTTAAGCGACAGCGGCTCACCTCGCGCGTCGAACAGCCGCAGTCCCAGGCCATGTACGTTACCTTCCAGCTGTAGCAGATCGTGGTTAGCGCCGTCAGGCTCGCCGCTAAAGAACAGGGAGACCACCCGCTCTGAACTGCTGAGCAGATGTGCATCGCGGCCGATAGTATGCCCGGGAAAATCCTCGTGTACCTGGCGGGCACCCGCCAGACAGTCCTGTAATTTCAGCACAAAGGTTACTTTTCGAGAACGGTCACCGGCATGATGAAACTCGCGTGCGGTAGCCGTTTTCATCTCCACCAGCTGCTCCTGCGACTGGCTGGCCAGAATGCACGGCGAGACCAGCACGTCACCGCGAAAGTGCACCGTACCGTACTGCCCATCAACGTTGTGCAGATCGCTGCGTGTATCCTTCAGCGCGGCAGCGGCTGGCCGGTCGGCCAGCAGTATCGCCAGACTCAGCAGCAGCCAGCGCAGGCGTGGTGGCCTGGGGTTAATCTTATCCACCGCTTGCCCTCCGCTCATCCGGGCCTGACCGCGCTACATTGCGCGCCGTTGCAGCGGTAATGAATTTCCGGGTGGCCGCCGTAGTCATTGACGTACATCACCATAAAGTCGCTCACGCTGCTGTCGGTTACCGGGATATCGAGCGTCGATTTCGGCGCAATCATCACCCCGGGAAAAGTGGTGATCGGTTCACCGCCCTTCTCCACCGGCTTACGGCTCAGGCCAATGATGGTGATAAAGTAGGGGGTTGGGTTAGTAGCGACGAAGGTTTTTCCCTGCTTATGAAAACTGACCTGATCCTGCCACACCGCGTCACGGCTGGCCGGAATCGCCGCCGTCGGACGATAGAACAGCTTGATGCGCGACTGCATGGAGAGCTGCAGCACGTTGGCCTTTTTCGGCTTCGGCGGGATCTCACGCACGTTAAGGTAGAACAGCGTTTCACGATCCTGCGGCAGCGCATTGATGCCGGCGGTTTTGGTCACGCGGATCACCCCTTTCTGGCCGCCGTTAATGCGTTGCAGCGCGGGCAGCACCAGCAACGGTGAGGTGATATGTTTACCGCTGGCATCTTCTACCCACGCCTGGGCAAGGAACGGCACGTCCGGGCTGGTATTACTCAGATTGGCGCTGGCCGACTCACTGCTGCCGGTGATAATCATCCGCGTGCGGTCCAGTGAAATGCCGGCCTGCGCCGCCCCGATGCCGCCGCTGACAACCAGTGTTAACGCCAGCAGCCTGCTGCTGACTCTCCATATATTCATATTCAGGTTCCTGTTAACTAAGTTCATTACTTTCCCTCTTACTGGCACGGCAGCAGTAGTTGCGCCTGGCCGTGCGGAATCATCTTCGGCACCGTCAGCGCACAGTGAGTTTTACCGTCCCACTGCACGTCCAACTGCTCTCCGGGCTTGATGCCCACCAGCCACGCCAGGCCGCCATCCATCACCATCGCCACGTTAACGCCATCGCCGTTGAGCACGTCGGCACCGAACGGCGGGGCGCTGCCACCCTGCAGACGCAGCTGTGCCATCATCTTCTCACCCTGGGTGACGGAGAATTTCTGGTAGCCGATCGCCCCTTCGGTCAGCGTACTGGTGGCGATAGCATGGCTGGCGTCAACGTCCTGCTTCAGCGAGTCGACGTCAATACGGGTATCAAAGCTGCTGTAGCTGACCACATCAGATACCACGCCGAGGCCCCAGCGGTTGGTGACTGCCTGTTTATCGTTAAGGGGTACACCCGCCACGCCGCCGGTATCGACCATCACCCGTGCCGTGTCCTGGGTACCGCTGCTGCTGTTAAGCGCCACACCGTAGCGGGTAGCGGTGATGCCGCCGGTCGCCGTACCGCCCAGCGAGAGATAGCGGTCCTGCTGGTAGTTAAGGTTGGCATTAATATCAGCCACCTCGGCGCGGTGCTCGTAGAAGCCGTCAAGCGCCACCTTGCCATCCTGGTCTGCGCCGGCACGCAGGCGCCAGTTGTTGTTGATGTCACGGTTATCGCTGTATGAAGCCATCTGGGTGCTTTTTTTGCCGTGCACTTGCAGGTCATACCCTGACCAGCGGCTGTCGCCAATCGGTATCGAGACAGAAAGTGACAGGCTGTCGTCGCGCAACCCCTGATAGAGCGAACGGAACAGCGACAGGTTAGCGCTGATGTTCTTCACGCCGGCAATACGGAACGCGCGGCTAACCGACAGGCCGTAGCGGTCCTGGCTGCTGCGATCCCAGTAGTTCTGGTGGGAATAGGTGAGGAACAGCGTTGTGCGCCAGTCCGGGTTATCCACCCAGAAGGTTTTATTACCGGTGATGGTGTACATCTCTTTTTCGTGGCCAGGGTAACGGTTATCGCTATAGCGCTCATCGAGGTATTGCGCCTGGGTGCGAAATTTTTTCTGCGAGAAGCGATAACCAGCAAAAGTAATGCTGCTGTTATATTCGTCAAAGGTCTTGGCGTAACTGAGCTTAAAGGACATCCCCTGCTGCATGCTTTCATGCGGCAGCTGGCTCAGCGACTGGGTGACGTCCGCCGACAGCGCGCCAAAGACATTCAGATCGCGCCCGGCACCGAGGTTCCAGGCGTTATAACTTTTGCCGGACAGGATCGCCCCGCCGTATATCGACCACGCGTTGCTCAGGCCCCATGAGAAGTCACCGGTGTAAAAGGCGGGCCCCTGAATTTTATGGCTGTACTGTGAAGGCGCACCGACAGAGGTGTTGTAGCGAATATAGCCGGGTCGGGTCAGATAAGGGATCGAGGCGGTATTGACCTCAAATGTACTGACGCTGCCGTCCTGCTCCTCAACGCGTACGTCAAGCTTGCCGCGCACCGCGTTGCTAAGATCCTGAATGTTAAACGGCCCGGCAGGTACGGTGGTTTCATAGATGGTGCGCCCACTCTGGCTGACGGTCACTTTAGCGTTACTTTTAGCGATACCGTGTACCTCCGGCGCATAGCCCTGCAGGTTCGGCGGCAGCATGCGCTCGTCGCTGGCAAGATTGATACCGGTAAAGCGCACCGTGTCGAACACCTGCGAGTTGGAGTAGATTTCGCCCAGCGTCAGTTTCGCCGCCTGCAGCGGTAGCGGCAGGTAAGCATAGATCTGGTTCCAGTCAAAACGGCGCCGGTGGTCACGGGCCGAGTAATAGCCCTGATACTGAGCGCGTAACCGCCAGCCACCGAGGTTGATCCCGGCCTGGCCATAGGCGGAAAAATCGGTACCTGAACCGCCACCGCCCTTGATCTGGCGGGTAGTCTGCCCGCTGACGCTGTAGTCAAGCAATAGCCCGGGGATCCCTCTGTCCCAGCGCTCAGGTGGTACCCAATCCGGATCGCTGTACTTCATCCACGCCTGTGGAATAGAGATATCCAGGCTGCCCTGCTGATTGTTCAGGGAGGCACTGGGGATTGAGCGGATGTCATAACAGCTGTCACTTATTCTACGCACGTGGTTCAGCGCCTCCTCTTTCAGGGCCAGCGCCTGAACAACGTCAACCGGAAGGCAAGCCAGGCTCTGTTTCACGTTATCCGGCGAAACGATATAGGTAATCTTCTGCCGCTTAAAAAAGTTGCCGTTGATTTTCAGATCGAGCAGGTAGGTCGCGGGTGCGACGAAATTATTTTCAGCAAAGCGGCTGAGATCGACATTTTTACGATCGCCCGCATCCAGTGCGTCGGTGCTGAATTCCACCGGGTCATCGGCGGCACTTGACGTCTCCGCACTGGCCAGCAGCAGTAGCAGTTCAAACAACAGCAACCCGATGTTTTTTCTCGTTATGCACTTCATCTGCAACGCATCCTTGCCACCCCGAAACGTTTACGGCTTCGCCGCCGGTTGAGTAGTCACAAGTAATCCATAAAAAAATGTACGCTGGCATAAAAACTGCCAGCGGTAATATTTTTTCTCAGTGGCACTATGCTGGCTTTAAAATTCAGCACATTATTGCCGTCAACTAATTCAATCCCGTTCGTGGGCTGGCCAAATATAATCGGCTCACCGTTAATTGCGCTCAGACGTATGGCAAAACCTTTTGCTTCGCCCACCACGCTGACCAGGCGATCGCTGCTGCCAGGTGTATCGCTAAGAAAAGTCACCTGGGCGTGATGCCAGTTCAGACCCGAGGTGAAACGGCTGAGCAGCGTGCAGCCCACCAGCCTGACGTGAAACACGTACTGCAGGTTACTGTCCGACTGCTGCAGGATCTCCCTGACCGTTAACGGGCCAAAGTCCAGCCACTGGTCGCGATCCGGGTAGTCAATGCGGCATGGGGCTTCGACAATTTCTCCGCTGATCCGCATTTCACCCGGTGTACTGGCTTTATCACCCGCTGCTGCAGCAGCCTGCCCGGACAGGGCTAACAGCAGCAGCACGCAAATCCCTTTGCTTAGGATCATCTTCTCTCCGACTCAGGTTGCCCATTTGGCAGCACAATCCCGACTACGGCCCTGCGCTACCAGGCCACCTGCATTACTGATAGTCAATCTGGAAGTTGATAGCCGACTGGAAGGCACCCGGTACCACGACGCTGCTGGCGCTGGCGGAGTCCGCCTGAACAAAGGCGACAAACGGGATTTTTGTCACGCCGTTCACCAGGTTGACCTTGGCTGAGGCCGTACCCCAGACCACATCCTTGTTGCCGTTATCCTTCAGACCCACGCCGGCACCGCTGGCGGTGCCGGAAGTGAAGGCTGCCAGTTTGGCGTTAGCCGGATCGACAGTGTTCGGCGTGTAGGTCACAGTGGCGGTTTTCGCCACTGTCGTATCGCAGCCCTGCAGTTCGATATCCTTCCGCACATTGCCGGCACGCTTATTGTCCTTCAGTGATGCGGTCGTGATCTGGCCAAATTCAACCTGCACCGGGCTGGAGTTCGGTGCCAGGCCGCAGGCTGAGTTCACCAGCTCTCCGGTAAGCAGAATCTGCCCCTGCGTCGGTGTACCTTTATAGGTCGGATCCGGGGGGGTGACCTCTTCCGCAGCCAGCACATAACCGGTGAAGGTCGCTAGTGTCACGAATCCCAATGCCTGCAATAACTTGTTTAGCTTCATATTTAACATCCTTGAAATCGAATTAATTAAGTAAAATGAAACACGCTCTCGCTCTCACGATGCGAATAATAAAATACCACCAAAGGGTAAATATTAAAGTTATTATCTAAGGGAAGTTAAAATGCGACATTTTGATTCACAGAGAGTAAAAACAGAGGTATTTGATAAAATTAAACATGATAAAAAAACAGCACAAAAAAACAAAAACATCATAAAAAACCCCAGCTATTAAAAAATTACATAACAGAATCACTTAATAAATAAATTTTGCTGATGGAATGTTTTTTAATTAATAACAACAACATTAAATAGCCCGGAGAAAAAATCACCACTATGCGTTTTAATGTAATCGTAATTTAGCCAAATATTACAGGGGAGCGTAGATTAGTATAATCTGCTGGCAAAGCGTCAAACCGCCCTTAGTGGGGCGGTTAATAACAGCAGCGCGGTGGGTATCCGGGTTACCCGACCGAGCCCCCTTCCTCCAGCGGACCGTCCGGATCGGCAGGCAGGACGATAAAGGTGCCTTCAAACACCGCACCCACCTCATCATTGCCAAACAGCTCCACCTGCAACTGTACCCGCGCCTTACGCCCGCGCGCCAGGCGGTCGAGATCGCCGCTCAGCGAGCCGAGGTCGGCGCTGGCCATCGGCTTGCCGGTGACCGGTTTACTGTAGCGAATATGGGCATCGGCGAGGATGATGGTGCCGCCGAGGTGGCGTTCGCGCAGCAGCAGCCAGATCAGCCCCCAGCCGGTCAGAGTGGCCAGTGAGAACAGGCTGCCGGCAAACAGCGTGTGGTGCAGGTTCTGGTTGCCGGTTTCCGGCATGGTAGTAATAAATTTCTGCCCGGTGTACTGCTGAATACGCACGCCCATCTTTTCACTGAGCGGGATATGTTCGTACCAGGCCTGCTGCAGCTGCCCGCACCAGTCGGCGCGGTGCAGGATATCATCCAGCGTCACCACCGGTTTGATCATCAGGAAGTGGCGAACCGGCGTGGTTTGCGGGGCGGTGATCTCCCCTTCGTTGAGGTAGCCGAGCTTGGCAAAGAAGTCGACAGCGTCTTCACGGGCGCTGCACACCACCCGCTTCACCCCCTCCTGGCGCGCCACCGACTCCAGCGTCATCGCCACCAGCGTACCCAGCCCTTTGCCCTGCACGGAAGGGTGCACGGCCATAAAGCGGATCGCCGCTTCGTTATCGGCGTTGATGTACAGCCGCCCGGTGGCGACGATATTACCCTGTTCATCCACCACCATCTGGTGGTGCGCCAGCGCATCCCAGGCATCGCGCTCGGAGCCCATCGGCTGATGCAGCGGCTTGCGCAGCATCTCCCAGCGAAACTGGTAGTAGGCGTCTAACTCTTCAGCTGTTTCAGGTACGCGCAGGTGATACATAAAGTGGTTCTCTCTGTCAGAGTCTGTCCGGCTGTTCCCTGGCCGCTCCGTCAGCGGCATCAAACCTGTAGCCAGAAGGTCACGGGGCCATCATTGACCAGCGAGACCTGCATATCGGCGGCAAAACGCCCGGTTTCAGTGGCAATGCCTTTTTCACGACAGCAGGCGGTAAAGTACTGATAGAGGCGGTCGGCTTCGTCCGGGGCGGCACCGCCGGAGAAGCTCGGCCGCATACCCTTTTTGGTATCGGCCGCCAGGGTAAACTGGGAGACCACCAGCAGGCTGCCCCCGGCCTGCTGCACGTTGAGATTCATCCTGTCATTGTCATCGCCGAAGATGCGGTAGCCCAGCACCTTCCCGGCCAGCTTTTCGGCGTGCGCGGGGGTGTCCCCTTTCTCCACGCCAAGCAAAATCAACAGCCCCGGGCCAATCTCCCCGACGGTGTCCCCGGCAACGGCGACGCTGGCGGACAGCGCACGCTGAATTAATGCAATCATACTTCCTCGTTTTCTCGTTCTTGTTCTTCTTGTTTCAGGCGACGGTAGTCGCCAAGGGTGGCGGTGATTTCAGCCCCCAGTAAGACAATACACCAGGTCCAGTAAACCCATAAAAAAAGGATGGGTATCACCGCCAGTACGCCATAAATCAGCTGATAAGACGGGAACATCGTAACATACAGCGCAAAGGCTTTTTTGCCGAGTTCGAACAGCGCCCCGGCCACCAGCGCGCCGATCAGCGCATCGCGCCCCGCCACCTGCGCGGTAGGCACAATGCTGTACAGCAGCCAGAAGGCCATGCAGGAGAGCAGCAGCGGGAACAGCCGCAGCAGCATATCCAGCGCGCCGCTGACGCCGCTGACCGTGGCCCAGTGTAATGAGAGCACGTAAGAGCTGATCGCCAGGCTGGCCCCGGCCAGCAGCGGCCCCAGCGTCAGGATCATCCAGTAAATGGCAAACGAGTAGACCAGCGGCCGCTTGCGCGCGCTGCGCCAGATGGCATTCAGCGCCGAGTCTATTGAGTACATCAGCAGCAGCGCGGTGACGATCAGGCCGCCAATGCCAACCGCGGTCATTTTATTAACGTTGGCGACAAACTGCTCCAGATAGCTCTGGATGACGTTGCCGGCGGCCGGCACAAAGTTATTGAAGACAAAGCTCTTCAGCTGAACGCTGACCTCCGAGAACATCGGAAAAGCCGCAAACAGCGCAAACACCACCGCAATCAGCGGCACCAGCGACAGCAGCGACACGTAAGCGAGGTTACCCGCCAGCGTGGTCATGCCGTCGTCATCAATTCGCTGCCACAGCAGCTTCATCCACGACCAGAAAGCGCGCAGGCGGTGGCGATAGTGGTTAACCCGGCCGGTCATTATTTACGATCGGCAAAAAAGGTGGGCACCACATGCTTATCGGTGACGTGTACGCTGTGGATCCCCAGCGCGCGCGCGGCCTCAACGTTCTCGAGGTTATCGTCGAAGAAGATCGCCTCTTCCGCAGAGACATCCTCTTCATTCAGCAGCCGCTGGTAGATCGCCGCTTCCGGCTTACGCACACCCATATCCTGCGACTGATAGATTTTATCGGCGGCCTGTAGCACTTCCGGATACTGCGATGGCCAGAAGCTGTAGTGCAGACGGTTGGTATTGGAGAGGATCACCACCCGGTCGCCCTGCTCGCGAAGTTTATGCATGATGGCAATTACTTCCGGACGCACGCCGACAAATACCGCCTGCCAGCCTGCCGCAAACTGCTCAAAGCTCAGCGCGATATCCAGCTGTTCAGACATTTTTTCCGCGAACAGCGCGTCGCTAATCTCACCGCGCTCATGCTGGTGGAAGCTGTCGTCCATTTTAAAATGGCTTTGCAGCGTGGCTAACGGCACCCGCCCGAGATCGCTCCAGACCCCAAGCACCCGGTTGAAATCAATATCAACAATGACGTTACCTAAATCAAAGATATACAGCATGGTCGGCTCCTTTTGCTCCGGTGAGTTATTCACTCTAGCGGGAAAATGGCAGGCTGAACAGGTGAGCCGCAGGAAAAGCGGGGCGAAAAAAAAGGCCGGAGATTATCCGGCCTTATCGACGTTGTTACCCGGGAAAGAACTTACTCTTTCGGGCCGCGGCCAGCGCGTTTACGGTCGTTTTCAGTCAGGTGACGTTTACGGATACGTACGGAAGCCGGGGTCACTTCTACCAGTTCGTCATCATCGATGAACTCAAGCGCCTGCTCGAGGGTCATCTTCTGTGGCGGAACCAGGGTGGTGGCTTCGTCAGTACCGGACGCACGCATGTTGGTCAGCTTCTTACCGGTCAGGCAGTTCACGGTCAGGTCGTTAGAACGTGAGTGAATACCGATGATCTGGCCTTCATACACTTCCGCACCGTGGCCGAGGAACAGCTTACCGCGATCCTGCAGGCTGAACAGGGCGAACGCAACCGCTTTACCCTGGCCGTTAGAGATCAGCACGCCGTTCTGGCGCTGGCCCACTTCGCCCGGACGCACGTCGTCGTAGTGGCTGAAGGTGGAGTACAGCAGGCCGGTACCGGAAGTCATGGTCATGAATTCGTTACGGAAGCCGATCAGGCCACGGCTTGGGATTTCGTAGTCGAGACGTACGCGGCCCTTGCCATCCGGATCCATGTTTTTCATGTCGCCTTTACGCTCGCCCATCGCCTGCATCACAGAACCCTGATGCTGTTCTTCGATGTCGAGGGTCACGTTTTCGAACGGCTCCTGCTTGCGGCCTTCGTGCTCACGGAAGATAACTTTCGGACGGGATACCGCCAGCTCGAAACCTTCACGACGCATGTTTTCGATCAGAACTGACAGGTGAAGTTCACCACGACCTGACACGCGGAAGGCATCAGCATCCGGGGTTTCTTCAACACGCAGTGCCACGTTGTGCACCAGCTCTTTGTTCAGACGGTCGAGGATCTGACGTGAAGTCACGTACTTACCTTCTTTACCACAGAACGGAGAGGTGTTAACGCAGAAGAACATGGTTACGGTTGGTTCATCAACGCTCAGGGCCGGCAGCGCTTCCACGTTCTGCGTGTCGCAGATGGTGTCAGAGATGTTCAGCTCACCCAGACCGGTGATGGCGATGATGTCGCCCGCTTCCGCTTCGCTCGCTTCGATACGCTCCAGGCCCATATGGGTCAGAACTTTACCGACTTTCGCGTTGCGGGTTTTGCCTTCGCTGTTGATCACGGTGATCTGCTGGTTAGGCTTCACTTTACCGCGCTTGATACGGCCGATACCGATCACGCCCAGGTAGTTGTTGTAGTCCAGCTGGGAGATTTGCATCTGCAGCGGCGCTTCCAGCTCAACCTGTGGTGGAGAAACGTGTTTCACGATCGCTTCGTACAGCGGAGTCATGTCTTCCGCCATATCTTCATGATCCAGGCCGGCGATGCCGTTCAGGGCAGAAGCATAGATGATCGGGAAGTCGAGCTGTTCGTCGGTCGCGTCCAGGTTCACGAACAGGTCGAAGACCTGGTCAACAACCCAGTCAGGACGCGCGCCAGGGCGGTCAACTTTGTTAATTACCACGATCGGCTTCAGACCATTAGCAAATGCTTTTTTGGTCACGAAGCGGGTTTGCGGCATCGGGCCATCCATTGCATCCACAACCAGCAGCACCGAGTCGACCATAGACATCACACGCTCTACCTCACCGCCGAAGTCGGCGTGTCCTGGGGTATCAACGATGTTGATGCGGTAGTCGTTCCATTTAATGGCGGTGTTTTTTGCGAGGATGGTAATCCCACGCTCTTTCTCCAAATCGTTGGAGTCCATTACGCGTTCGGTTGCTTCGGTGCGGGCGTCAAAGGTCCCGGACTGCTGCAGCAACTTATCAACCAGGGTAGTTTTACCGTGGTCAACGTGGGCAATAATGGCGATGTTACGCAAATTTTCGATCACAGCTTTGCCTCAGGCATTTAGAAATAGCGCGCTATTGTACACGGATTAATCGAAGGACTGAACAGGATCACAAATTTCATCTAAAGATAACTGTCCGGATTGCTTTTGCAGCCATTTTCAGTGCAAACATTGCACTGAGTCGAAAAATTGCACCAAAACAGTGCCCATTTATCACTCAATGGCACCAAAATGGTGCGCGATTTCCATCGTGGTGCAGTCCTCGTCTTACGAGAGGGCGCATCATAGCGCTTTTTAGGCGTAATTAGAAAGTTGGCATAGATTTCGCTTTAGTTCATACAAGCGAAAAATGCCAGTTTCCACAACGGTTGATAGCTTGTCAGAGATCTTTATTATCGGAGTCAGCGCGGTCATGAGCCATGCGCACCCGTGAAGGTCTCTAAACACGACGACAACAAAATCCAGGAGAGTTAAGTATGTCCGCTGAACACGTTCTGTCGATGATGAATGAGCACGAAGTCAAATTTGTTGACCTGCGTTTTACCGATACTAAAGGTAAAGAGCAGCACGTTACCATTCCTGCACATCAGGTTAACGCTGACTTCTTCGAAGAAGGCAAAATGTTTGACGGTTCTTCTATTGGTGGCTGGAAAGGCATCAATGAATCCGACATGGTTCTGTGGCCAGACGCGACCACAGCAATGATCGACCCGTTCTTCGCGGACACTACCCTGATCATCCGTTGTGACATTCTTGAGCCAGGCACGCTGCAGGGCTACGACCGTGACCCACGTTCCATCTCCAAGCGTGCAGAGGACTTCCTGCGCTCTTCCGGCATCGCAGACACCGTTCTGTTCGGACCTGAGCCAGAGTTCTTCCTGTTCGACGACATCCGTTTCGGCAGCAGCACCTCCGGTTCTCACGTGGCTATCGACGATATCGAAGCCTGCTGGAACACCGGTAAAGAGTACGAAGGCGGCAACAAAGGCCACCGTCCGGGTCTGAAAGGCGGCTACTTCCCGGTACCACCGGTCGACTCTTCACAGGACATCCGTTCTGCCATGTGTCTGACCATGGAGCAGATGGGCCTGGTGGTTGAAGCTCACCACCACGAAGTGGCAACCGCAGGTCAGAACGAAGTGGCCACCCGCTTCAATACCATGACCAAAAAAGCCGACGAAATTCAGATCTACAAATACGTTGTCCACAACGTAGCGCACGCCTACGGCAAAACTGCGACCTTTATGCCAAAACCAATGTTTGGTGATAACGGTTCCGGTATGCACTGCCATATGTCTCTGTCTAAAGGCGGCACCAACCTGTTCTCTGGCGACAAATACGGCGGCCTGTCTGAAATGGCGCTGCATTACATCGGCGGTGTTATCAAGCACGCTAAAGCGATCAACGCCCTGGCTAACCCGACCACCAACTCATACAAGCGTCTGGTCCCAGGCTACGAAGCTCCGGTAATGCTGGCTTACTCAGCCCGTAACCGTTCTGCTTCTATCCGTATCCCGGTGGTTTCCAACCCGAAAGCGGTGCGTATCGAAGCACGCTTCCCGGATCCAGCGGCTAACCCGTACCTGTGCTTCGCGGCACTGCTGATGGCAGGCCTGGACGGCATCATCAACAAGATCCACCCTGGCGATGCGATGGACAAAAACCTGTACGATCTGCCGCCGGAAGAAGAAGCTGAGATTCCAAAAGTGGCCGGTTCTCTGGACGAAGCGCTGGCTGCACTGAACGAAGACCGCGAGTTCCTGACCCGTGGTGGCGTGTTCACTGATGACACCATCGATGCCTACATCGCACTGCGTCAGGAAGAGATGGACCGCGTGCGTATGACTCCGCACCCGGTTGAGTTCGAACTGTACTACAGCGTTTAATTTTACGTAGTTCACCCGGTGACGTTGCGACAGTGGTTGATCTGCCGCCGCAACGGAGCCCGGGATTTTGTTGCCGTGGAAACTTCAGCCCATCTCCGGATGGGCTTTTTTCTCCGCCCGGCGTCGTCAAACGCGACGAAAAACGGGCTGTGAGACTATAATGCACCAACATGGTGCAAATAATTCACGCAGGAGAACGCTGTATGGCAGCTGGCACGCAGCCCGATGCTGGGCAGATTCTCAATTCTCTGATCAACAGTATTTTACTGGTTGATAGCGATCTGGCGGTTCATTACGCCAATCCCGCCGCTCAGCAGTTGCTGGCGCAAAGTTCCCGTAAGCTGTACGGCACGCCGCTGCCGGAGCTGATGGGCTATTTTTCCCTGAATATTGCGGTAATGCTTGAGAACCTGGATGCAGGTCAGGGCTTTACCGACAGTGAAGTGACGCTGGTGGTCGACAGTCGGGCACACATTATGTCGCTGACCGCCCAGCGCCAGCAGGATGGATTGATCCTGCTGGAGATGGCGCCGATGGACAACCAGCGCCGTCTCAGCCAGGAACAGCTGCAACACGCTCAGCAGGTGGCCGCGCGCGATCTGGTTCGCGGGCTGGCCCATGAGATCAAAAACCCGCTCGGTGGCCTGCGCGGGGCCGCACAGCTGCTGGCGAAAGCGCTGCCCGATCCATCGTTAACCGAATACACCAAAGTGATCATTGAGCAGGCCGATCGCCTGCGCAACCTGGTGGACCGGCTGCTGGGCCCGCAACAACCCGGCATGCACGTCACCCAGAGCATTCACCAGGTCGCCGAACGGGTGGTCAATCTGGTGTCGATGGAGCTGCCGGACAACGTGTCGCTGGTACGTGACTACGATCCGAGCCTGCCCGAACTGCCCCACGATCCGGACCAGATCGAGCAGGTGCTGCTGAACGTGGTGCGTAACGCACTGCAGGCGTTAGGCGACGCCGGCGGCACCATCACCCTGCGCACCCGTACCGCCTTTCAGCTGACGCTGCACGGTACCCGCTACCGCCTGGTGGCGCGTATTGATGTTGAAGATGATGGCCCGGGTATTCCTGCGCAGCTGCAGGACACGCTGTTTTACCCGATGGTCAGCGGCCGCGAAGGCGGCACCGGGCTGGGTTTATCTATTGCCCGCAGCCTGATTGACCAGCACTCCGGCAAGATCGAATTTAAGAGCTGGCCGGGCCACACTGAATTTTCTGTTTACTTGCCTATTCGCCAGTGAGGTTTCTATGCAACGAGGGATAGTCTGGGTCGTCGATGACGATAGCTCCATCCGCTGGGTGCTTGAACGTGCGCTCACTGGAGCCGGTTTAAGCTGTACCACCTTTGACAGCGCCAGCGAGGTGCTTGATGCCCTCGCCAGTAAAACCCCGGACGTTTTGTTATCAGACATTCGTATGCCGGGGATGGACGGGCTGGCGCTGCTGAAGCAGATCAAACAGCGCCACCCGATGCTGCCGGTGATTATTATGACCGCCCACTCCGATCTGGAGGCCGCGGTCAGCGCCTACCAGCAGGGGGCGTTTGATTACCTGCCCAAGCCGTTTGATATTGATGAAGCGGTGGCGCTGGTCGAGCGCGCCATCAGCCATTATCAGGAGCAGCAGCAGCCGCGTAACCAGCCGGTCAGCGGCCCGACCGCCGATATCATCGGTGAAGCACCGGCGATGCAGGACGTGTTTCGCATTATCGGCCGCCTGTCACGTTCGTCGATCAGCGTGCTGATCAACGGCGAGTCAGGTACCGGTAAAGAGCTGGTGGCGCATGCCCTGCACCGCCACAGCCCGCGGGCGAAATCCCCGTTTATCGCGCTGAATATGGCGGCAATCCCGAAAGACCTGATCGAGTCCGAGCTGTTTGGTCATGAGAAAGGCGCATTTACCGGTGCCAATCAGATCCGTCAGGGCCGCTTTGAGCAGGCCGACGGCGGCACGCTGTTCCTTGATGAAATCGGTGATATGCCGCTGGACGTGCAGACGCGCCTGCTGCGCGTGCTGGCCGACGGGCAGTTCTACCGGGTGGGTGGCTACGCGGCGGTGAAAGTGGACGTGCGCATTATTGCCGCCACCCACCAGAACCTGGAGCTGCGCGTGCAGGAGGGCAAGTTCCGTGAGGATCTGTTCCACCGCCTGAACGTGATCCGCGTACATCTGCCGCCGCTGCGCGAGCGCCGTGAGGATATTCCACGGCTGGCGCGCTACTTCCTGCAGGTGGCAGCACGGGAGCTGGGCGTGGAGGCGAAAATTCTGCACCCGGAGACCGAAACCGCGCTGACGCGCCTGCACTGGTCCGGCAACGTGCGCCAGCTGGAGAATACCTGCCGCTGGCTGACGGTGATGGCCGCCGGTCAGGAGGTGCTGATCCAGGACCTGCCGCCGGAGCTGTTTGAAACCGCCACGCCGGACAGCCCGACGCAGTCGCTGCCGGACAGCTGGGCCACGCTGCTGGCGCAGTGGGCCGACCGCGCGCTGCGTTCCGGTCATCAAAACCTGCTTTCCGAAGCACAGCCGGAGATGGAACGCACGCTGCTGACCACCGCCCTGCGCCACACCCAGGGGCACAAGCAGGAAGCGGCCCGGCTGCTGGGCTGGGGGCGTAATACGCTGACCCGTAAGCTGAAAGAGCTGGGGATGGAGTAAGCCACGGCG
Organism: Erwinia sp. B116; assembly: GCF_002865965.1. Classification (NCBI taxonomy): domain Bacteria; kingdom Pseudomonadati; phylum Pseudomonadota; class Gammaproteobacteria; order Enterobacterales; family Erwiniaceae; genus Erwinia; species Erwinia sp. B116. The sequence goes on along the minus strand of NZ_JRZZ01000033.1, from coordinate 10,467 downwards.
GCAAACCGGGGATAAAGTACGTCCTCACCGCCGGCGACTGAAGAGGTGGAGAAACGCGCCGCTGGATCAGAGAAGCCGTGAGAGAGGCGGGACGCGCAGGCGCCCGTCTTTTTTTGTCAGATCACCCGCGAAAATCGCGTCTCTGCGGCGTTCTGCCGCAGGTAACTGTCAAAGCACATGCAGACATGACGAACCAGCATGCGGCCCTTAGCGGTCACCTGTAGCCCCTCTGCGTGCTGCTCTACCAGCCCGTCAGCCACCAGCGGAGCCAGCTGCCGTAGCTCGTCGGCAAAATAGCGCCGGAAATCGATGCCATACCCGGATTCAATCGCGTTGAACGACAGTGAGAAATTGCAGATCAGGCTTTTGATCACCTCACCGCGCAGGCGGTCGTCATCGCTCAGCTGCAGCCCGCGCCAAAGCGCGCTGTGCCCGGCGTGGATCTGCCCGTAATACGCCTTCAGCTCTTTATGATTCTGCGCATAGCTGTCGCCGAGGTAGCTGATAGCCGACACGCCCATTCCCAGCAGGTCGCTGCCGGCGTGCGTGGTATAGCCCTGGAAATTACGGTGCAGCTGGCCGCTGCGCTGGGCGAGCGCCAGCTCATCGTCGTGGCGGGCAAAATGGTCCATGCCGATAAACTGATAGCCCTGCGCGGTCAGCGTGCTGATAGTGTGCTGCAGGATCTCCAGCTTCTGCTGTGCTCCCGGCAGGTCCCGTTCGTGAATTTTACGCTGGGCGGCAAACAGGCTGGGCATGTGCGCGTAGCTGAACACGCTGAGGCGATCGGGGTTAAGCGCCACCACCTTTTCGAGGGTGAAGGCGAAGCTCTGCGGGGTCTGTGCCGGCAGGCCGTAGATCAGGTCGATGCTGGTGGAGGCGAAGCCCAGCTGACGCGCGCGCGCCACCAGCGCAAAGATAAACGCCTCATCCTGTACCCGGTTAACCTTCTCCTGCACCTGCTTGTTAAAATCCTGCACCCCCATACTCAGCCGGTTAAAGCCTTCGGCGCGCAGGTGGTCCAGCATATCAAGTGCTATCTCGCGCGGGTCAATCTCAATCGAGATCTCCGCGTCGGCGTTGATGATGAAGTGCTGGCGCAGGCTGTGCATCAGCCGGCTAATCTGCGCCGGGTTAAGGAAGGTTGGCGTACCGCCGCCCCAGTGGATCTGGCTGACCTGACGCCGCGCGAACAGCGGTGCACGGTCGCTGATTTCACGCACCAGTGCATCCAGATAGCTGTCGGCCTTGTGCTGCTGGCGGGTCACCTGCTTGTTACAGCCGCAAAAATAGCAGAGACGGTGGCAGAACGGGATATGCAGATAGAGCGACAATGGGCGATCGGGGTAACGCTGAACGGCCAGCCGGAACATCCGGTCATCATAATCCTGATGAAACTCCAGCGCGGTAGGATAAGAGGTGTAACGTGGGCCGGAGGTGTTGTATTTCTGGATCAGCGGGAGATCCCACTCAATATCTTGCCTGTTCATGGTGACTCACCGTTTTCGCCCCGGAGGTGGTCGCCGTACAGCGGGGAGCTGCCGGCTAACCAACCTGCGGCGCAAACGGGCTTTCTTGTGCGCCAGCCGTTGTAGTTTAACCAACAGCCAACCCAGCCAGCTCAGCAGAATTAACGCAATAATTGATCCAGGCCAAATCATGGTCAGAGATATCTTACTGAGGAGGCAGCGCAGATTGCGCTGCCGCAAGGTTGACGTCGGAAAACCAGACGGAGGAACTGACGTCCTCCGGGTGGGCAAGGCGCTGACGGGCTTACTGGCCGCCCTTCAGCAGACGGTACATATCTTCTTCTGCCTGCTCATCTTTCGCTTCTTCATCATCATCCAGCGCGATACCCAGCTGTTCCATCAGCACGTCGATACGGTCCAGCGACTGATCGAGCCAGGCCTGGTCTTCCGCAGACAGCGTTTCACCGTTCTCCAGACGATCCAGCAGCGTATCCAGACGCGGATCGCTTTCCAGCGCAGCCAGCTCCTCTTCCGGTGACTGGCGCTTCTTCTCAGGTGCCGGTTTCGCGACTTTAGCCGGCTTCAGCGGTTTGCTGGCCGGCACGTTGGCACCGAGAGCGATCGGCTTTTTGCTGCCGATGCGCGGGTCTTTTGCCGCACTGCTGCTGCCGTTTTTCGGTTTTTCAGCGACCGGATTAGCCCGGCTGCCGGAGACGTTACCACTGCCTTTTTTATTACGCTTGCGATCGCGCGCTTCCTGATTAAGTTCTTCGCGGGACTTGCGTTTTACCCGTGCTGGTTTTTTACCCTGGGGTGCGTGTGCTGGTTGCTTCATGGTTTCTGATCTCAGACGTTTATCTTCAGTATAGAATTGCGCCGGAATCTAGCAGAAAGCGCAGCAAGAAAAAAGGCGGCAGGTCACCCTGTCGCCTTTTTTCGCACCTTCTACAGAAGGATTTACAGTATCAATGTCCTTTTTAGCAGCCAACGTCCCTGTTTTCCTTTGCCTCTGCCCACTCCTGTACCGCCCGCCATCATCCTGATGTTCCCTGAGCGCTTCATCCTGAAGGAAAACATCCTGTTTCCGGTATCTACTTTAGACGACGGAGCCAGTCTCACAAGGTGACTGCCTGATAATTTACTATTTCACTTATCAGGTCATAATTAACTGACTGAAAAATATAACAATAAAGTTTTATAATTTTTTTAAAATCAGAGAGTACTGTCAATACTGATGGCAAATCTCTTACAGCAGCAATGCTGGCCTGTCTCTTACCGGGCGCTTTAGCGTCATACAGGGTATAATCAACGCAATTGCCCTTTTTTCTGGAGTATCTATTTTGTCTGGCTGGAATTATCACCTTACTCATTTTGTTACCAGCGCCCCCGATATTCGCCACCTGCCCTCCGATACCGGTATTGAGGTGGCGTTCGCCGGGCGTTCCAATGCGGGAAAATCCAGCGCGCTGAATACGCTGACCAATCAGAAAAGCCTGGCGCGTACCAGTAAAACGCCTGGACGCACCCAGCTGATTAACCTGTTCCAGGTGGCCGAAGGTTATCGCCTCGTCGACCTGCCTGGCTATGGTTATGCCGAAGTGCCGGAAGAGATGAAGCTGAAATGGCAGCGCGCACTGGCAGAGTATCTGCAGGAGCGGCAGTGCCTGAAGGGGCTGGTGGTGCTGATGGATATTCGCCATCCGCTAAAAGATCTCGATCAGCAGATGATCAAATGGGCGGTACAGAGCGGGATCGAAGTGCTGGTGCTGCTGACGAAGGCCGATAAGCTGGCTTCTGGCGCACGCAAAGCGCAGCTAAACGCCGTACGCGAAACCGCGAAAGGGTTTGTCGGCAACGTGCAGGTGGAGATGTTTTCATCGCTGAAGAAGATTGGCGTGGATAAGCTCAGCCAGAAGCTGGACAGCTGGTATCGCGAGATCCCACCGGCGGTGGAAGAAGACGCAGAAGAAACACAATAAAAAACGCCCCAGTCACAGCGTGACTGGGGCGGCTAAATATTCAGCCAAATCCGATTACGTGAAGTAAAAGGTCTGAAAGATAGAACATCTTACCTCTGTACCCTACGCGACGAACTTTACCTGATTTTTTGAGCGGTCAAAAGGGTTTTCTGTAGTAAATTTTCAGAAAACGACCGGATTAATCCAACATAAGTCACATAACGACAGCAATCCTGTAGCTTAATTACTAAAAAAATGCTTTTGCTTGAAACGCTTAGCTGCATTTTTCTCCACAGGTCCATTGTGGCCGTTGCTGAACCGATTAATCCGTACGATTTTCTTATGACCGATCGGGCCATCCGGCCTGAAGAACAGACCGGAGCATGGCCCGTGTTAGCAGCGCCTTAGTGCGCTTCATCCCAGTTATTACCTACGCCGACCTCAACGCGCAGCGGCACGTCCAGCGTCATGCTGCTCTCCATCAGCTGACGAATTTTTGCCGTCGCCGCCTCAACCGCGTCAGCACGGACTTCAAACACCAGTTCATCGTGTACCTGCATAATCATGGTGACGTCTGAATCCGGCGTGGAGCTCAGCCAGTCATCCACCGCAATCATCGCCCGTTTGATAATGTCCGCGGCGGTACCCTGCATCGGTGCGTTGATCGCGGCACGTTCCGCCGCTTTGCGACGGATGGCATTGCTGGCGTTGATGTCCGGCAGGTAGAGACGACGGCCGTCCAGCGTCTCAACGTAGCCTTTCTCCGCGGCCTGCTCGCGGGTGCGCTCCATATACTGCAGCACGCCCGGATAGCGCTGGAAGTAGAGGTCCATATACTTCTTCGCTTCACCGGCCGGAATATTGAGCTGGCGCGACAGGCCAAAGGCGCTCATACCGTAAATCAGGCCAAAGTTAATCGCTTTCGCGCTACGGCGCTGCTCACCACTTACTTTGTCCAGCGCGACGCCAAACACTTCGGCGGCGGTGGCGCGGTGAATGTCCTGCTCGCTGGCAAATGCAGTAAGCAGTCCCTTATCCTGCGACAGGTGCGCCATGATACGTAGCTCAATCTGCGAGTAGTCCGCCGCCAGGATCACGTGCCCCTGAGGAGCGATAAAGGCCTGCCGGATGCGCCGACCCTCATCGTTGCGCACCGGGATATTCTGCAGGTTCGGATCGCTGGAGGAGAGGCGCCCGGTGGCCGTTACCGTCTGGTGATAGGAGGTGTGCACCCGCTTGCTGACCGGGTTGATCATCTGCGGCAGCTTGTCGGTGTAGGTCGACTTCAGCTTCGACAGCCCGCGATGCTCCAGAATCACCTTCGGCAGCGGATAGTCGAGCGCCAGCTCCGCCAGCACCTCCTCACTGGTAGACGGCGCGCCGCCCGGGGTTTTTTTGGTCGGCTTGATGCCCTGCTTTTCAAACAGAATGGTCTGCAGCTGCTTAGGCGATGAGAGGTTAAACGGTTCGCCGGCCAGATCGTGCGCCTGTTTTTCCAGCTCGGCCAGACGGTTGCCCAGCTCCTGCGAGTGCGCCGCAAGAATCGCCTGGTCGATCAGCACGCCGTTACGCTCAATACGTGAGATCACCGGCACCAGCGGCATCTCAACCTGCTCGAACACCTGCTTCGGTCCGGTTTCTGCCGCCAGCAGCGGCCACATTTTCAGATGCAGCTGCAGGGTGACGTCGGCGTCTTCCGCCGCATAATGGCTGGCCTGCTCGAGCGCGATCTGATTAAAGGTCAGCTGGTTCTTCCCTTTACCGGCAATCTCCTCAAAGGTGACCGTCTTATGGTTCAGCCAGCGTGCCGCCAGCGTATCCATATCGTGGCGGCCGGCGACGCTGTTCAGCGCGTAGGATTCAAGCATGGTATCGAAACGGATGCCGCGCAGCTCAATGTCATAGCGCTGCAGCACGCCGCGGTCGTACTTGAGGTTCTGCCCGACCTTCAACGCACCCGCGTCTTCCAGCAGCGGCTTCAGCCGTGCCAGCACCTCGCTGCGGTCCAGCTGCTCCGGCGCATCAAGATAGTCGTGTGCCACCGGCAGATAGGCAGCCTCTCCCGGCGCTACCGCAAAAGAGAGTCCGACGATGTTGGCGCTGAGGGTATCGAGCGAGTCGGTTTCCAGATCAAAGGCAAACAGCTCGCTGTTCTGCAACTTCTGCAGCCAGCTGTCGAACGTCGCCTGATCCAGAATGGTGACATAGCCGTCAGCGGAGAGCGTACTCACCGATTCGGCTGGCTCAGAGGCGGTATCTGTCTGCTGCTCCACTGCGGCAACTTTTTTCGCTGACGCGTTGCCACGATTGCCCTGCAGCCATTTACCCTCTTCCAGATCGACGATCCAGCGCTTAAATTCGTAGTGTTTAAACAGCTCCAGCAGCGCTTCCACCGCCGGTTCAGTCACCGTCAACTGCTCGCAGGTTAACTCCAGCTCAACGTCGGTTTTGATGGTCGCCAGCTGGTACGAGAGGAAGGCCATCTCCCTGCTCTGTTCCAGTTTGGCGGCCATGGTTTTTGCCCCACGGAAGGTCAGCGTGGCCACCTTGTCCAGATTAGCGTAAATCTCTTTAATGCCGCCTAATCCCTGCAACAGCGCCTGCGCCGTTTTCTCCCCCACGCCGGCCACACCCGGAATGTTATCGGAGGAGTCGCCCATCAGCGCGAGGAAATCGATGATCAGTGACGGTGGGATACCGTATTTGGCTTCCACCTCGTCCGGGCCAAGAATGGCGTTGTTCATGGTATTGATCAGCGTGACGTCCGGCGATACCAGCTGGGCCATATCTTTGTCACCGGTGCTAATCAGCACCGGTTTACCCATTTTTTCCGCCGCCAGCGCCAGCGTGCCGATCACATCATCGGCCTCGACGCCCGGCACGGCCAGCAGCGGCAGCCCCATCGCTTTCACCATCGCGTGCAGCGGTTCAATCTGCGCGCGCAGGTCGTCAGGCATCGGCGGGCGATGGGATTTATAGGCCTCAAATAATTCGTCGCGGAACGTTTTACCCTTAGCGTCAAACACCACGGCGACGTGGCTTGGCTTATATTGCAGCAGCAGGCTGCGCAGCATGTTCAGCACACCATACATGGCGCCGGTCGGTTCCCCGGCTGCGTTGGTTAGCGGGGGGAAAGCATGATAAGCGCGGTACAGGTAGGAGGATCCATCTACCAGGATCAGCGGGTTTTCTGCAATTTCAGCCATAGGGGGTCACGTTCTTCCGGGTTGCTTCGATGGGTGTAAGGATGCCACAGCCGGGCATAAAACAGGAAATCGCAACGGCGATTATTCAGGATGTGATGCAATTACTGCGGCATGGCGCGCAATGAGGTTCTGTGGATAAGTTTGTGTGTAATTTTTCTGATCGGATGGCAGGAACCGATAACAGCATCAGCAATTATCACTATTTATTCTAATAATCATAAGGTTAATTTAATTCTGAATAAGACAATCTGACTTTTTCGACATTTTTCATTTGTGGATATAAGTCAAAGATATAAAGCGGTATAACGCGATATATGGCTGGAGAAAGCACAATTTCACCACGTTCATTCCATAACGATAAAAAAACGCCGGCTCATGGCCGGCGATAATCTGACCGTTGAGCTTACTTCTGGCTGACCAGGAACTTCACCACGTTCGCAAAGCCCTGCACATAGTTGTCCATTGAGCTGGTGTCGAGACCGCCGTTGTTAACCATATATTTTCCGTTAACGAACATCGCCGGCACGCCGCGCAAATCCAGATCGGCTGCAGCTTTCTCCTGCTGAGCAACCAGTGATTTAACGACAAAGCTGTTCCAGGCCGCGTCGTAATCTTCTGGTTTGATGCCGGCAGCTTTCACAAAGGCCGCCTTCAGGCTGGCCGCATCGGTGATGGTCTGGCTTTTCTGAATACCGTCAAACAGCGGTGCCGTAACTTTATCTTCCACGCCCAGCGCCATTGCTACCGCCCAGGCCTGGGTCACGGTTTTACCCAGATCGCCGCCGAGGAATTCAACGTGATATTTGGTGACCTTAACGTCCGCAGGCAGGTTTTTCTTTACCGCATCACTCACGTGCCAGACTTCTTCAAACTCAAAGCAGTGTGGACAGAAGAATGAGAAGAACTCCAGCACCTGAGGTTCACCGGTAGCTGGTTTATCCAGCGTCACATACTCTTTGCCATCGGTAAATTGTGCAGCGGAAGCGCTGAAAGCCAGAACCATGCCGACCAGCGCAAACAAAATCTTTTTCATTGTGAAACTCTCTCCTCGTAACGGATCAGTAGGTGAACAAAAGGACTATCACAGCGGGTAACCTGGCATTAACTGCAGCGGAGGTTCCTGCAAAATCCGGTCCTGTTCAGTAAAAATGGAAATCTGACGACGCCAGAAATCTTCATCCGTCATCCACGGGAAACTGCCCGGGAAAGCCGGATCGTGCCAACGGCGTACCACCCATGCCAGATAATAAACCATCCGCATAGCACGTAAAGGTTCAATCAGTGACAATTCATGTTCGTCAAAGTCGCTGAATTCACGGTAGGCCTCCAGCAGAATATCCCACTGCAGACGCTGTTCCTGGCGATCGCCGTTGATCAGCATCCACAGATCCTGCACTGCCGGGCCATTGCGCGCGTCGTCCAGATCGACAAACAGCGGGCCATCACGCCAGAGAATATTGCCAGGGTGACAGTCACCGTGCAGACGCAGCGGCTGCCACTGAGTATGCCAGCTGTTTTGTAAAGTTGTGCGCAGGCGCTCCACGCTGGTCAGTAAATTATCTTTCAGCCCGGCAGGCACCAGATCGCTGGCGGCCAGCGTGGCTAAGGGCTGGTCGATATACTCCTGTAATCCCATCGTCGGCCGATCGGTGAAGATTTTTTTACGGCCGGTCTGATGAATGCGCCCGAGATAACGTCCAACCCACTCCAGCTGATCGTAGTTATCCGTTTCATACTGGCGGCCGCCGAGGCTGGGAAAGACCGCAAACCAGAACCCCTGATGCTGTTGCAAGGTGGTGCCGCCCAGCGTCAGCGGGGCTGCGACAGGCACCTCATCGGCGAACAGCTCGGCGGTGAACTGATGCTCCTCGGCGATTTGCGCCTGTGACCAGCGCTGTGGTCGATAAAATTTGGCGACATAGCGCCGTTTATCTTCATCGGCGAACTGGTAGACGCGGTTTTCGTAGCTGTTCAGCGCCGTCAGGCCGGATTCCACGCGGATCCCGCTATCCCACAGCGCATCGAGAATGGCGTCTGGCGTCAGCGTGTCAAAGTTAAAGGCAGGTTCTTTCATCCGGCATGCTCTTACGGGAAATGTGCCTGCAAGAATATCATTAAACGCCGGTCGTCATGCCGGCTACGGCCGATTTACTCCTTAATTATGCCGCGAGCCCGCAGTAAGGCGGTCTTAAAATCATCCTCATAGTCTTTGGCTAAACCGGGGATAACCGCCGTATCAGCCGCGCTGCGCATTTTAAGATGATAGATCAGCGCGTCATCGCTCAGCGTGGCCAGCGGCTGCGTAAAGCCGGCGTCATCGGCCATCTGCTGTAAAAACTCCAGCAGGTTCAGGTCGGGCTGCTCCTGCCACGCGGGCTGTAACAGGGTAATAAGCTCATTGAGTCGGTGATATTTCATAGTATTCTTCCTCTGTCAGCCCCTGCCCGATTGCCGGCAGGGAACTCTTTTCATCAGCTAAGGACAGTGATCATGAGTCTGTTTTCCGCTGCGGATAAAGCCACAATCACCGGTGTGATCCTTGCCGGCGGGCGTGGCAGCAGAATGGGCGGCAACGATAAAGGGCTGCTGCTGTATCGTAACCAGCCGTTGTATCAACACGTGTTGTACCGCTTACGGCCCCAGGTAGACAGGGTATGGATTAATGCCAACCGCAATATTGCGTTATATCAACAGAGTGGCCTGCCGGTGATACGCGATACGCTGGCGGACTTTCCCGGTCCGCTGGCCGGCATGCTGAGCGCACTGCTACAGGCAGAAACAGAGTGGCTGGCCTTCAGTTCCTGCGATACGCCGCATCTGCCGGACAATCTGGTGGAACATCTGTGGCGGCATAAGGGACTGGCGAAGGCGGTTTGGGCACGTGCGGAACAGCGCGATCACCCCACGCTGGCGCTACTGCACCGGGATCTGGCGGGTTTACTGGCGCAGTATCTGGCACGGGGAGAGCGTAAACTGCTGCTCTTCTTACAGCAGGCGGGCGGGCACAGCGTGGAATTTAGCCTCACCGGACGGGCTTTTGACAATATTAACCAGCCAGAAGATTTAATTGACAGATAATCGCCGGAAACAGACCTCTTTACTCCATATCTGACACGCTTCAGGGGGTATTTTAGCCTTTATAACAGGATGAGAATCTCTGCCTGAGCCATTTATCTCACTAATTTTATGAGAAATTAATTATCTAACAGGTGATTAAGAGGGTTAATGATTCAATGCCTGCAGAAAATAGCTTAAAGACCCTCTTTCAGACGCGCACCATCCGCCATTTTCCGCCGGTTTTTATAGCCGGAGCACAATAAAGCGCCATCACTTTTTATTCGGACCACGGATGAGTCATCAGCCCGGTCCGGAGCGGCGGGTTTTGCGTTTAAAATCTGATTTTTTGACCAGTGAAGAGGGAAAACGGAGGGGAATGAGCCGTTACGGCAGGGGTTTTTTATCGTGTTTTTTGCAAAAGAAAAAACCCCGGCCTTTCGGTCGGGGTTATTCTTTGTTTGATGCCTGGCAGTTTATGGCCCACATCCCTGTGGGCCACCCTTCGGGCCGGCGCTGAGCGCCGTTCAAAATGGCTCCCGGCCATTTTGTCCTGCTCTCGCATGGGGAGGCCCCACACTACCCTCGGCGCTACGGCGTTTCACTTCTGAGTCCGGCATGGGGTCAGGCGGGACCACCGGG
>NZ_JRZZ01000033.1:0-128 GCF_002865965.1 Erwinia sp. B116 | reverse complement strand
TTATCGTGTTTTTTGCAAAAGAAAAAACCCCGGCCTTTCGGTCGGGGTTATTCGTTCCCTACTCTTTTTTTTTTCCCTACTCTCGCATGGGGAGGCCCCACACTACCATCGGCGCTACGGCGTTTCAC
>NZ_JRZZ01000032.1:32931-51725 GCF_002865965.1 Erwinia sp. B116 | reverse complement strand
CCGGCGCGCGCTTTACCGCGGACGTCGGCGATAACGCCGGGCTGAGCCACTACAAGCTGGCGTTTGAAGACCGCAGCAGCTACCACTTTGCGCATAACGACCTGACGCTGGGCCGTGACGTGCGCGTGCAGAGCCACAGCTTCCTGCTGGGTGCCGGCCTGACCCGCCACAACACCAGCAGCCAGCTGAACGGCGAGGGAAGCGATCTGGCGATCAACACCCTGATGCTGCCGGTCGACAAAGAAGTCTGCGACAGCCGCACCTACCTTGAACACAACAAAGGCCACTGCCAGAGCCGTCAGCTGCATAAAACCATCGTGCGCGATCGCGCTCGTGCGGTATTTAACGGCATGATTAAAGTGGCGAAGTATGCGCTGAAAACCGACGGTCAGATGAGCAACAACAACCTGTTGCTTGGCCGCCTGGCTGAAGTGGATACCAAACCACAGCTGGAGATCTACGCCGATGACGTCAAGTGTGGCCACGGTGCCACCATCGGCCGTATCGACGAAGAGCAGATGTTCTACCTGCGCGCGCGCGGCATCGATCGCGCCTCGGCGCAGAAGATGATCATCTACGCCTTTGCCGCCGAACTGACCGAAGCCATCAGCGATGAAACGCTGAAAGAGGCGGTGATGCAACGTATCGCGCAGCGTTTCCCGGAGGCCCTGTAATGAGTTTCGATCTGGCTCGCGTGCGTGCCGATTTCCCGCTGCTGGCACGGGAGGTCAACGGGCAACCGCTGGCCTACCTGGACAGCGCTGCCAGTGCCCAAAAGCCGCAGGTGGTGATTGACGCTGAGAGCCAGTTCTATGAGCAGGGTTACGCTGCCGTCCACCGCGGTATCCATACGCTGAGTGCGGAAGCCACCACGCTGATGGAAAACGTCCGTATCCGCGCCGCGCAGTTTCTCAACGCGGCCTCGGCGGAAGAGATCGTGTTTGTTAAAGGCACCACTGAGGCGATCAACCTGGTCGCCAACAGCTGGGGCGGCAGCCAGCTGCAGCCGGGTGATAACATCATCATCACCGAGATGGAGCATCACGCCAATATCGTACCCTGGCAGATGGTTGCCAGCCGCACGGGTGCGGAAGTGCGCTTTATCCCGCTGACCGCCAACGGTGAGCTCGACGTGGCGCAACTGCCTGGCCTGATCGACAGCCGCACCCGCCTGCTGGCGGTGACCCAGGTGTCGAACGTGCTGGGCACTGAGAACCCGGTTAAGGCGCTGGTTGCCCAGGCGCGCGCGGCCGGTATCGTGACGCTGGTCGACGGTGCGCAGGCGGTGATGCACCACCAGGTGGACGTGCAGGATCTGGACTGTGATTTCTATGCCTTCTCCGGCCATAAAATCTATGGTCCGACCGGTATCGGCATTCTCTATGGCCGCAAAGCGCTGCTCGACCAGATGCCGCCGTGGGAAGGGGGCGGAGCGATGATCGCCACCGTCAGCCTGACCGAGGGCTCCACCTGGGCCGCCGCGCCGTGGCGCTTCGAGGCAGGCACGCCAAACACCGGCGCGATTATCGGCCTGGGTGCGGCGCTGAACTACGTCAGCGAGCTGGGGCTGGAGGCTATCGCTCACCACGAGCAGGCGCTGATGCGCTATGCGCTGGATAAGCTGGCGACGGTGCCGGACCTGGTCATTTATGGCCCGCAGCAGCGCGCCGGGGTGATTGCTTTTAATCTGGGCAAACACCACGCCTTCGACGTCGGCAGTTTCCTCGATCAGTACGGTATCGCCATCCGTACCGGTCACCACTGCGCGATGCCGCTGATGAAGCACTACGCGGTACCGGCCATGTGCCGCGCGTCGCTGGTGCTCTACAATACCGAAGAAGAGGTGGATCGCCTGGTTGCCGGGCTGATCCGCATCCATCGTCTGCTGGGCTGAACGATCGCCGCGCGATCGTCAATGATAACACCGACAGGGGCGGGGGAAACCCCGCCCCTGATCTATACGGCCCCGGATCGTTTGCACTGTCGTTAAGTAAAGTGAGGAAGTAATGGCCACGTTGCCAGAGAAAGAGAAACTGGTGCGCAACTTCAATCGTTGCGCAAATCAGGAAGAGAAGTACCTGTACATTATCGAACTGGGTGGCCGCCTGCCCGCTGCCTCTGAGACGCTGCATCAGCAGGCAAACCTGATCCCGGGTTGCCAGAGCCAGGTGTGGATCGTGATGGATACCGATGAGAGCGGCGTGGTCAGCCTGCAGGGCGACAGCGACGCGGCGCTGGTTAAAGGGCTGCTGGCCATCGTGTTTGCTATCTACCAGCAGATGACGCCTCAGCAGATCCTCGACTTCGACGTGCGCCCGTGGTTCGCCGACCTGTCGCTGACCCAGCAGCTGACGCCTTCCCGTTCCCAGGGGCTGGAAGCGATGATCCGTGCCATCCGTCAGAAAGCGCTGAATCTCGCCCCGCGCTGATTTGCTACACTTCCCGGTAGAGGCCCCGCTGGGTTACAGTGGGGTGTTAAAATCTAACCGGGAAAACCGCATGAAACCTCTGTTTCGATTCGCTTTTATCGCCTCGCTGCTCGCCGGCGCGCAGGCTGCCAGCGCCACCGAATATCCGTTACCGCCTGAGAACAGCCGCCTGATTGGCGAAAACAGCACTTATCTGGTGCCGAACGACGGCCAGCCGCTGGAAGCGGTGGCGAAAAAATACCAGATTGGCCTGCTGGGCATGCTGGAAGCCAACCCGGGCACCGACCCGTGGCTGCCGAAGGCCGGCAGCGAGCTGACCATTCCCACCCAGATGCTGCTGCCGGATACCAAACGGGAAGGCATCGTGGTCAACGTGGCCGAGCTGCGCCTCTACTACTATCCGAAGGGTGAAGACAAAGTGATCGTCTACCCGATCGGCATCGGCCAGCAGGGCGCCAATACGCCGGCGATGGTCACCGCGATCAGCCAGAAAATCCCTAACCCAACCTGGACCCCCACGCCGAATATCCGTAAGCGCTATGCGGCCAAAGGCGAGATCCTGCCGGTTACCGTACCCGCCGGGCCGGAAAACCCGATGGGGCTGTTTGCACTGCGCCTGGCTTACGGCAAAGGTCACTACCTGATCCACGGCACCAACGCCGATTTTGGCATCGGCATGCGCGTCAGCTCCGGCTGCATCCGCCTGCGTCCGGACGACATCGAAGCGCTGTTCAACAGCGTGCCCGCGGGGACCCGCGTGCAGGTGATCAATCAGCCGGTGAAGTATGCCGTCGAGCCGGACGGTAAGCGCTGGCTGGAGGTGCATCAGCCGCTGTCGCACAGCGAAAAGGATGACCCGCAAACCATGCCGATCGCTCTGAGCCCAGCGGCGAAGAAATTTGTAAACAACGAGGCGAGTGACGGTGCAATGATTGAAGCGGCAATGACGCGACGTTCGGGGATGCCGGTGCTGGTGAGTGAGGGTATCGCTGCCGGTACCGCAACACAACCTGCTGTGGCTCTTCAGACGAACTCTGCGGGGTTATCGGCGCAACCTGCCGGGATTACTCAGGTGCAGGGAACAGCGGCGCAAAACTGATTACAGAGCTTTTCAGCGGGGGCGGGCAATGCTGCGCAAACCTGCTGAAAAAAGAACAAAAAAAATGGCGCACAGTGTGCGCCATTTTCAAAACCAGTACTCTTACTTACGGTAAGAGTGAGCCTGGTTGTCCAGACGCTGGTTAGCGCGTGCTGCGTCGTCTTTAGCAGCCTGAACGTCAGAACGGATTGCGTTCACGTCGTTGCTCAGCTGGTCAACTTTAGCGTTCAGAGTCTGCACGTCGGTAGACAGCTGATCGATTTTGGCGTTGCTTGAGCAACCAGCCAGCAGAGTTGAAGCCAGAACTACCGCGCCCAGTACCAGTTTAGTACGATTCATTATTAATACCCTCTAGATTAAGTTAATCTCCATGTAGCGTTACAAGTATTACACAAACTATTTTCTAATGAGAATAATTTTTTGATGAGAACGTGCTGAAAGTTGCTCGTTCGCTCAAAGAAGCATCTGCTTTGGTGTTTTATAAAAAAAATGAAGCGAAAACAGGCAATTTTAATCGGACAGCTCTGAGTTTTTCAGGTGATTGAATCGTTAATTTCGATTGGAAATTTTGTGAAAGCAGGTTAATCAGGACACAAAAAAAGCGCCACTCAGGGCGCTTTATTAAACAGATAGTGATTTTGTATTACAAAACGTGTACCGATGAGGTGTTGGTGGTACCGCTTGGCACCAGCGCACCGGACACCATCACTACCACTTCACCTTTCTGCGCATAGCCGCTGGTCAGCGCCGCTTCTTTGCCCAGGCGATAGAAATCGTCGGTAGAGGCGATCTCACTGACCACGGTGGCGATAACGCCTTTGGTCAGCAGCAGCTGACGGGCGGTCTGCTCGTTGGTGGTCAGCGCCAGGATGGTGGCGTTCGGGAAGTACTTACGCACCGACTTAGCAGATTTACCGCCTTCGGTGGCTACCACGATCAGCGGCGATTCCAGCTTCTCAGCGGTCTCAACGGCGCTGCGGCAGACGGCTTCGGTGATGCGCATTTTGCGCAGGTCAGCCTGCGTATCAATGCGGCTCTTCATCACGCGGTCGGTACGCTCGCAGATGGTTGCCATGATGGTCACGGACTCCAGCGGATATTTACCCTTGGCGCTTTCACCCGACAGCATCACCGCATCGGTACCGTCCAGGATGGCGTTCGCTACGTCACCGGCTTCTGCGCGGGTAGGGCGCGGGTTCTTGATCATCGAGTCCAGCATCTGGGTGGCGGTGATCACCACTTTACGCGCGTGGTTACACTTCTTGATCATCATCTTCTGCGCGAAGATCACTTCTTCTACCGGGATTTCCACGCCGAGATCGCCACGGGCGACCATGATGCCGTCAGAAGCTTCGAGGATCTCGTCGAAGTTGTTCAGGCCTTCCTGGTTTTCGATCTTGGAGATGATCTGGATGTGCTCGCCGCCGTGTGCTTTCAGGTGTGCGCGGATCTCTTCCACGTCTGAACGCTTACGGATAAAGGAGGCGGCAACAAAGTCGACGCCCTGCTCGCAGCCGAAGATCAGGTCGCGTTTGTCTTTTTCCGCCAGCGCAGGCAGCTGGATTGAGACGCCCGGCAGGTTAACGCCTTTGTTCTCGCCCAGGTCACCGTTGTTCAGCACCTTACAGACCACGGTGGTATCGGTGATAGCAGTCACTTCCATGCCGATCAGGCCGTCATCCACCAGCACGGTGTTTCCGACTTTCAGGTCAGCGGTGAAACCGGTGTAGGTTACCGCAACACGCTCGTTATTACCCACGACCGACTGGTCGGTGGTAAAGGTGAAGGTCTGGCCGGCTTTCAGCGAGGCATCAACGCCGCCTTCCAGCTTCATGGTACGAATTTCAGGGCCTTTGGTATCCAGCAGGATCGCCGCCTGATGGCTGGTTTTCGCCATTACGTTGCGCAGGTTGGTGATGCGCTGGCCGTGTTCGGCATAGTCGCCGTGGGAGAAGTTCAGACGCATAACGTTCATGCCGGCATCCAGCAGGTTGGTCAGCATCTCTTCAGATTCGGTTTTCGGGCCGATAGTACAAACGATTTTGGTCTTTTTCATGACGGTTATCTATTAAGTTGTGATGGATGATAAAAATGACTTCCGCCGGTAACACCAGCGAAAGAGGAATTGGGCGTCGGGCGCGTGATTTGCGTTAGTAACGGGTTCAGGGCGTAAGGAAAAAGTTGAGGCGTGGTTTTGGCGCAGGCGCAGCAGAGAGTTGCGCAACAGGTGTTAGTGTTATATTGATGATCTGCCATACGCTGAAACCATTCAAGTGAAACAACGCTGCGTATTATAGTCGCTAAGTGTGCGAAAACCAATTAAAAAGCGTCAGCTTTGTAACGTTTTTAAAACAAGTTGGTTTTGTTGCGCAAACGAGGTGGTATTAATAATCAGGGAGAAGGGGAGCAATGTGGTGCGTTCTAGAGGACTCGAACCTCCGACCCCCACCATGTCAAGGTGGTGCTCTAACCAACTGAGCTAAGAACGCAGTACTGATGTTGCTGCAGATAATCTGGTGCGTCCGAGTGGACTCGAACCACCGACCCCCACCATGTCAAGGTGGTGCTCTAACCAACTGAGCTACGGACGCATCGTTTATCTTTTGCTTCACTTTCTGTTTGCAGAAAGCTGGTGCGTCCGAGTGGACTCGAACCACCGACCCCCACCATGTCAAGGTGGTGCTCTAACCAACTGAGCTACGGACGCACTGTGCTGTCTGGGTGACAGCGGGGACGAATATTAACGACACCCCGCACGGCTGGCAAGGAGAAAAAATCAATTTTGCCTCTGATTGCTGCGCATCTGTGCGAAGCGCAGCAATTTTAAGCATTTGTCACCAAAAAAGCCGCAAAATTAACGTGCTGCACGCGCGAGGATTTGCGCGGGCGGCTGTTTCTGCAGACGACGCATGCGCCAGATCATCATCACCGCCGCCGAGGTCAGGCCGAGAATAAAGCCGGTCCAGAAGCCTGCCGGCCCCATCGGCGGTACCAGCCAGCCGGTCATCGCCAGGATATAGCCGCTCGGCAGGCCCACCACCCAGTAGGCGACAAAAGTAATAAAGAAGATCGCCCGGGTATCCTTGTAACCGCGCAGAATGCCGCTGCCAATCACCTGCACCGAATCGGAGAACTGGTACAGCGCGGCCAGCAGCATCAGGGAGGCGGCCAGCGTTACCACCTGCGGGTTGTCGGTATAGAGCTGCGCGATCTGTTCGCGGAACACCACCGTGAACAGCGCGGTAAGGCAGGCCATGCAGATGCCGACGCCCTGCGCGGTCCAGGCCGCCACGCGCGCCTCTTCGGTCTGCCCCTGGCCAAGGCGGAAACCGACCCGAATGGTGGTGGCCACCCCCAGCGAGAGCGGCAGCACGAACATCAGCGAGCTGAAGTTGAGGGCTATCTGGTGACCGGCGACCTGCACGATACCCATCGGCGAGACCAGCAGCGCCACCACGGCAAACAGCGTTACTTCAAAGAACAGCGCCAGCGCCACCGGCAGGCCAAGGCCTACCAGCCGCTTAAGCACCTTCCAGTCCGGCGGGCTGAAGCGGGTCGGCAAGCGGATGTCACGCATTGAACCGGCCCGGCTGACCCACAGCTTCATCACGATAAACATCACCCAGTAGACCGACGCGGTTGCCACGCCGCAGCCCACGCCGCCCAGCGCCGGCATACCAAAGTGGCCGTAAATAAACACGTAGTTCACCGGAATATTGACCAGCAGCCCGAGGAAGCCCATTACCATGCCCGGCTTGGTTTTCGCCAGTCCCTCGCACTGATTACGCGCAACCTGGAAAAACAGATAACCCGGCGCGCCCCACAGCAGCGCGTGCAGGTAGCCAATCGCCTTCTCGGCCAGCAGCGGATCGACGTTGTGCATCGCGCCGATCGCGTAGCCTGAGTGATAAAGAACCACCATAATCAGTAGCGCAACCAGCCCGGCCAGCCAGTAGGCCTGACGCACCTGGTGTGCAATACGGTCGCGGCGGCCTGCACCGTTCATCTGCGCCACCACCGGTGTCAGCGCCAGCACCAGGCCGTGACCAAACAGAATGGCGGGTAACCAGATCGAGGTTCCCACGGCGACGGCGGCCATATCCGTGGCGCTTACGGCGCCGGCCATCACGGTATCAACAAAGCCCATTGACGTTTGCGCAACCTGCGCAAGGATCACCGGGATCGCCAGAGTCAGTAACTGACGCGCCTCTGTAAAGTACTTCTGCACGAAAACACCTTTATCGTTAGAGTAAGTCTTGAATGACTGCACGTAGGGAAAAACGGCTGGAGGAAACAGACGACTCCATTTCCACAGTAATAGTAGAGCAGGTGGTCTAGTTTAATGTTCGATGGCAAAATAGCCAGTCTTCTGTAATAAAATTAGCCCGTTAAGTCACGCTTATTCCGCAGGAGGATTTGGCTTTACCGGTCAGACAGGGCAAACTAGGGCCAGCGAAAACACACTGACAGAGGCAAGCGCTATGTTTACCGGTATTGTGCAGGGCACCGCAGAGGTGCTGGCAATTGAAGAGAAGCCAAATTTCCGTACTCACGTAATCAAAATGCCTGAGGCGTTGTTACCCGGCATCGAACTGGGCGCATCGGTTTCGCACAACGGCTGCTGCCTGACGGTGACGGAAGTGGACGGCGACCGGGTCAGCTTCGATCTGATTAAAGAGACCCTGCGCATCACCAACCTCGGCGATCTGGAGGTGGGCGACACGGTTAACGTGGAGCGGGCGGCGAAGTTCAGCGATGAGATCGGTGGGCATCTGATGTCCGGTCATATTATGACCACCGCGGAGATCAGCAAAATCATCACCTCGGAGAACAATCGCGAGATCTGGTTCAAACCGCAGGACGCCAGCCAGATGAAGTATATTCTGCACAAAGGCTTTATTGGTATCGACGGCATCAGCCTGACGGTGGGTGAAGTGACCCGCACTAAGTTCTGCGTGCACCTGATCCCGGAAACGCTGGCGCGCACCACGTTGGGTGCCAAACGTCTTGGGCACCGCGTAAATATTGAAATTGACCCGCATACCCAGGCGATCGTTGAAACGGTTGAGCGGGTGCTGGCCCAGCGTGAAGCCGTGCTGGCGGCAGCGGCAGCTGAAGCTCTGCTGCGTCAGCCAGAGCAGGACTAATATCAAACAGGCGACCCGCAGGTCGCCTGATTTCCGCTAGCGCGCAACCCGCAGGCCGCCTTCGGCACCGCGGGTAAACACGACCTGCCACAGCTGAATATCCCGTGCGCGAAACGCCCCGGCGCAGACGTTGAGGTAGTAGGTGAACATGCGTTTAAAGCGTTCATCATAGTTGCCGGCCAGCTGTGGCCAGGCGGTGAGGAAGCGCTGATACCATGCCATCAGCGTCAGATCGTAGTCCGCCCCGATATTGTGCCAGTCTTCAACAATGAAATGCGGCTCGCTGACGTCGGCAATATGGCGCACCGAGGGCAGGCAGCCGTTGGGGAAGATATACTTGTTGATCCAGGGATCGACGTCGCTGTTGGTTTTATTCGCGCCGATGGTGTGCAGCAGGAAAATGCCGTCGGGCTTTAAATTACGATCCACCACCTTAAAGTAGGTGGCGTAATTTTTTGGCCCAACGTGTTCGAACATGCCCACCGAAACGATGCGGTCAAACTGCCGGTCAAGGTCGCGATAGTCCTGCAGCAGAATGGTCACGTCCAGCCCGTCACAGCGCTGCTGCGCCATCTTTTGCTGCTCGGCGGAGATGGTCACGCCGTAAACGCTGACCCCGTAGTGGCGCGCCGCAAACTCGGCCAGCCCGCCCCAGCCGCAGCCAATATCCAGCAGCGACATGCCGGGAGCCAGCTGCAGCTTCTCACAGATCATTCTGAGCTTGGCTTCCTGCGCCTGTTCCAGCGTGGTGGCCTCTTTCCAGTAGCCGCATGAGTACTGCATATAAGGGTCAAGCATCAGTGAGAACAGATCGTTGCCGAGATCGTAATGCTCCTTGCCGACGATCCACGCGCGTTTGCGCGACTGCAGGTTGGTGAGGCGGGCCACCAGCACCCGCAGGGTGTCTTTAAAACGGTGAGGGATCTGCTGGTCAATATGCGCCTGCAGAATACGCTGGATAAACTGGTCGATACGTTCACACTGCCACCAGCCGTCCATATAGCTCTCGCCCAGCCCCAGTGAGCCTTCCTGCAGCACGCGCTTAAAAAACCCGGGGTGGCTGATCTGAATATCCCAAGGCCGCGAACCGTTAATGGCCACGTCCGCCTGGCTTAACATCTCATGAACGATGCGGTACCACGGATTATCTTCAAGAATCGTTTCTTCAATACACGATGAACTCATAGCTTCTCCATCACCCTGTGACTGAAACCTCAGAAAAAGGATAGTCAATTTCTGCAAGTTTGTGAGAGAAGTCACGGCAGATTGCCGTGGCTTGAAATCCGACGTTTAAAGAGGATTGATGCAATGCTGCGAGGCCGTAACGCGTGCTGCGTCGGAAACACCATGACGACCTTGTCAGGTTGTAATGCCGGTCTTTTAACGGCTAAAAGACCGGCTTGCTAAGCGGTTAATAAAAGGCTGTTTTATCGTTTTTTGGCGAGTATATGCTCACCCGAGAAAATATTCAATGGCTTATCTTTAGCCTGCGAATCAATCGCATTCCGCGTTTACTGCTGCTCCTGCTGCGCCAGCAGCCGGGCCTGTTTCGCGGCTTTGAACTGTAGCAGATAGCCGAGAACCGCCAGTAAAATGGTCAGCAACATCACCTGCGCCGTGGTATGTAACGCGGCGTCAATGCCGGCAGAGACGGCGAGGCTGGCGGCAAAGCACAGGCCCAGCTGCAGCATGTTCTGCAGCGCGGCGGCCTTACCGGTGGCCTGCGGGAACGGCAGCAGCGCGTTAGAAACCACGATCGGATAGATCGCGCCGTTGGCCATCGCCATGCCGCAGAACGGCACCATCAGCGCCACCAGCGAGGGCTGCGGTTCGCGGGCCACCAGCCACAGCGCAAATATGCTGATGCTGTAAAACAGCAGCAGCCACGGCAGCAGCTGGCGGCCACTCAGGTGATTAAGCAGTGCGCGACAGCCAAAACCGCCCACCAGGAAGGCGATGGTCTGCGGCACGTAGCTGAGGCCAATATCCGCCGGCGACAGGCCGAGGGCACCGAGAATAAACGGCGAGCCGGTCAGCCAGGCGAAAAAGCTGGCCGAACAGGCGGCGTAGATCGCCACGTTACCGCTGTAGACCGGCGACTTCATTAAGGTCAGAAAACCGGTGGCCGGGCCGGCCGCCTCAGTGGTGGCGGCGGGGCGCGCGCGCGGTGACTTCAGCAGCAGCGTCATCAGGATCAGCAGTAGGGTAATCACCAGCAGGGCGATAAAAATCGCCCGCCAGGAGAGCGCCGACAGCAGCCAGGCGCCAAGCAGCGGAGCCAGCGCCGGCGACAGCGCCACCAGCGGCATAATGGTGGCGAACACCCGGTTGGCTTTTGCGCCCTGATAGCGGTCCACCACCAGCGCCTGCCAGCTGACCGCGGCGGCGCAGACGCCGACCGCCTGCACAAAGCGCCAGACCAGCAGGGCGGTGGCGGAGTGCACCCACAGCATCGCCAGACAGCCGACGGCGAACAGGCTCAGCCCCATCAGCAGCACCGGCTTACGCCCGATGCGGTCCGAGAGTGGCCCCCAGATCAGCTGCGCGCAGGCAAAGCCGGCGAGGAAGATGCTCAGGCTGGCGCTGATGCCGCTGGCGCTGCTCTGCAGATCCTGCTGCATCACGCCGAAGGCCGGCAGGTACATATCGGTGGCGAGGAAACCCAGCATGCTCAGCAGCGCCAGGTAGATCATAAATCCGAAAGATTGCATGTGAAGGTGCTCTTTGATGAGTTTTTTTTCGGCTGGCAGTGTAAAGGGACGGCTAACGGCTTGTGAAATGGTATTATTCGCCACCTGATATGAAAAAAATTGAAGGGAAGGCTATGTGGTCGGAACACTCTCTGGAAGTGATTGATGCGGTAGCAAGAACCGGCAGTTTTTCCGCAGCGGCGGCCGAACTGCATCGCGTGCCTTCCGCCATCAGCTATACGGTGCGTCAGCTGGAGCAGTGGCTGGCGGTCAGCCTGTTTGAGCGGCGTCACCGCGACGTGGTGCTGACCGAGGCCGGGCGGGTGTTCAGCGAAGAGGGGCGAGCTGTTATCAAAAAAATGCTTGCCACTCGCCGCCGCTGTCAGCAGGTGGCCAACGGCTGGCGCGGTCAGATCAGTATCGCGGTGGATCGCATCGTGCGGCCGGCACGCACCCGCCAGCTGGTGGTGGATTTCTATCGCTACTTTCCGGATATCGAGCTGCACCTGTCGCAGGAGGTGTTCAACGGCGTGTGGGATGCGCTGGCCGACGGCCGCGTCGATCTGGCGATCGGCGCTACCCAGGCGATCCCGGTGGTCGGGCGCTTCTCCTTCCGCGATATGGGCAGTCTGAACTGGCGCTGCGTGGTGCAGCCGGGCCACCCACTGTTGCAGACCGCCACGCCGCCGGACGAAGCGGCGGTGCGCGAGTGGCCGTCGCTGGTGCTGGAGGATACCTCACGCGCGCTGCCGAAGCGTACCACCTGGGCGCTGGACAATCAGCGCCGCATGGTGGTGCCGGACTGGGAAAGTGCCTTTGACTGTCTGCGCGCCGGGCTGTGCGTTGGGATGGTGCCCGGGCACCTGGCGCAGCCGCTGCTGCAACAGGGGCTGCTGCAGGAGCTGACGCTGCTGGCCCCCTATCACGCCAGCCCCTGCTATCTGAGCTGGACGGAGCAGAACGCCTCACCGGCGCTGGTGTGGTTGCTGGACTACCTGGGGGATACGGAGACGCTAAACGCGGAGTGGCTGAGCGAGCAGCCTGGCCGCTGAGGCAGGCCGCACGGAACGGCTAGCGGCGGTAGTCGCGGAACGGACCATCGGCCACCGAGCGGCGTTCGATCAGCGTCGGGTGTACCTCGATGGTCTGCGGCTCTTCGCGCTTGCTGGTAATACGATCCAGCAGCATATCGAAGGCGGTTTCGCCGAGGCGCTCTTTGGGCTGATGCACGGTGGTCAGCGCCGGTGAGAAGTAGCGCGCGTTGCGCACGTTATCGTAACCGATCACCGAAATATCCTGCGGCACGCGCAGCCCCATCTCGTCGGCGGCGCAGATCGCCCCCATCGCCATGATGTCGCCGCCGCAGAAGATCGCGGTTGGGCGCTGTTTCTGCATCAGAATTTGCTGCATGGCGCGATAACCTGACTCCGGCTCAAAGTCACCCTGTACCAGCCACTCCGGGCGCAGGGTAATGTTGGCTTCCGCCAGCGCTTTAAGAAAGCCGGCGTGACGGCCGCCGCCGGTATTGCGCTCCAGCTGCCCCGGAATGGCACCGATATCGCGGTGGCCGCGTTCGATCAGGTAGCGCCCGGCCAGATAGCCGCCTTCAAAGGCGTTATCGAGAATGGTGTCGGTGAAGTCGCCGTGCGACTCGCTCCAGTCCATCACCACCATCGGGATATTACGATTATCTTCCAGCATGCCGATCAGCGTTTCCGGGTATTCGGAACACATCACCAGCAGGCCGTCGACGCGTTTCTGCGCCATCATCGACAGATACGCCTGCTGCTTCTGCAGGTCGTTATGGGCGTTACCGAGGATCAGCGTGTAGCCTTTGGCAAAACAGCGGTTTTCCACCGCCTCAATTATTTCGGCAAAATAGGGCGCTTCGCTGGAGGTCGCCAGCAGGCCGATGGTTTTGGTATGGTTAACCTTCAGGCTGCGTGCAACCGCACTCGGGGAGTAGTGCAGCTCTTTGATTGCCGCCCAAACCGCTTCACGCGTCTCTTCCGCAACAAAACGCGTTTTGTTGATCACATGAGAGACGGTGGTGGTGGAGACACCGGCAAGCTTCGCCACATCCTTAATTGTTGCCATTCAAATAGTACTCCTGATGTTATCGCAACCTGTTGATAACAAAATGGTTAAACGTTTGCGCTAGCCGCGCGATTTTCTGCACCTGGTGTCAGGTGTCAGGCGCTGTCTCACAGGGTCGGGAAGGGATGATTTCGTCCGAAAAAGTGACATGCATTGCTGGCTAAATGCCGTTTTGCTGATGTTGCGCAACGGAATGGCGGATTCTAGCAAGGCTGCGCCGAGAAGACGAGATTTTTACGGTTAACTGTGGGAAAATTATCAGGCTTAATTTTAATAAGGTTATTAAGGGGCAGCCATGAGTACCGATCTGAAATTTTCACTGCTGACCACGGTTGGCGCACTGGCGATGATCATTGCTTTCAGCTTTACCGCCGTCATGCACTGAGCCATAAAAAAAGGGAGAAGCCTGGCTTCTCCCTCTCTGCCTTAATCCGCCAGACCCGCTTAGCGGATGGTTTTAGGCGTCATCATCCGGCGCGCACCGATGTAGTGCTCCTGCCAGTAGTCTTCGCTCAGCGCGCTAACCTGAATATCTTTGCCGGTGCGCGGTGACTGAATAAATTTCCCGCCGCCGAGGTAAACGCCCACGTGGTCGGCGGTACCGCGGCCGTTAATGCGGAAGAACACCAGGTCGCCTTTCTCCAGCTGGTCGCGTTTTATCTGTGCCGCATCGCGCAGGTGATACATCTCATTGGCGGTGCGCGGGATCTTGAACTTCACCAGGTCTTTATAGGCGTACCAGACCAGGCCACTGCAGTCGAAGCCGGTTTTCGGTGAGGTGCCGCCCCACTGGTAGGGTTTGCCCAGCTGACCCATCAGCTTGTTCATCGCCGTTTCGCGGGCCTTCTGGTAGCGGGCGCGGTGCGCCTTGCTCAGCTTAAGCGGCGCATCGCCATCTTCCACCAGCAGCGCTTTGCGTTCACCTTTCTGACGCCCGTAGCGTTTTTTATCGAGCTTCGCCGTGGCATTTTTTGCCGTGGCTTTGGTACGCGCGGTTTTGATCGGGCTGGCGGGCTGCGCGGCGGTTTTCTTCTTCAGCTTAAGCTTCTGCAGCGTGGCGGTGGTGGCTTTCTTCAGCGGGGTTTTCTCTTTCACTTTCTTAACCAGCGGCTCTTTCACCTTTTTGGTGGTTGCCGCCTTCACCGGCCGGCGTTTACGCCGCTCATCATCGCGCGCAGCCGAGCGGTCAGCCTTGTGCTGGCTGGCGTTAACAGGGGCATGTGGCGATGCGTGTGCCACATTTAAGAACAGCTGTGCCAAGGCCAGCGTGATGAGGGTGATAAGTAAACGCATCGGTCCCATTAACAGTTTGTGCTCTGCACCATCCCGCAGCGCAATTGGATAAGAATTTTCTGCATTAAAGCAGAAGGCCTCGATGATTCTAATCTAACTTTTAAACGGAGGGTTAGGTGTTTTTTGTTTCAATCCTGCAATAGATTTAAACGGCGTTAAATTAAACACTTTCAGATGCTTATCGCAGCGATTTAATTGACTCAGGTCAATATCGGCGCTGCATCAGCCAGAGGAAAATGTTATTTTGTATGTATCATTTTGCAAATAGCGCTCTGGATCACATTGTCCATGCGGAAAATGTCGTTTTCATCGCCAGGGCAGAATCGTTACAATACAGAAACACGAATATCCCTTTTTTGTCGTCGCGTACTGAGGAAGTCATAATGAGTACTGTTGAAAAAATCCAACGCCAGATCGAAGAAAACCCTATTTTGCTCTACATGAAAGGGTCGCCAAAACTGCCAAGCTGTGGCTTCTCTGCTCAGGCTGTACAGGCGCTGTCGGCGTGCGGTGAGCGTTTTGCTTACGTAGACATTCTGCTGAACCCGGACATCCGTGCTGAGCTGCCGAAGTACGCCAACTGGCCTACCTTCCCGCAGCTGTGGGTGGACGGTGAGCTGGTCGGCGGTTGCGACATCATCATCGAGATGTTCCAGCGCGGCGAACTGCAGCAGCTGATCAAAGAGACTGCACAGAAGTACCCGGCCCCGGCCGCTGAATAAACGTCGGCCTGACGCTACAGACTAAAAAACCGGAGCCTGCTCCGGTTTTTTTATGGCTCTGCGCCGGAAACGCCAGCCGGATGCGGGGCGCGGATTACGCCCGCCAGGCGCTATTGTGCGTCGTCGCCAGCAGCCGGTCCGGCGGCCAGTGGCCAGCCCCCCAGACGCTTCCAGCGATTGACCAGCTCACAGAACAGATCGGCAGTCTGGGTGGTGTCATACAGCGCCGAGTGCGCCTGGCTACTGTCAAACGCAATACCGGCGGCGCTACAGGCTTTTGCCAGCACCGTCTGCCCGACCACCAGCCCGCTCAGCGCTGCGGTGTCAAAGGTGACAAACGGGTGGAAGGGGTTGCGCTTCAGCGCACTGCGTTCAGCGGCGGCGTTCATAAAATTGAGATCGAAGGTGGCATTGTGCGCGACCATGATTGCCCGGCTGCAGCCGCTCTCCTTGATCCCCTTACGCACCAGCTTGAAGATCGCGTGCAGCGCGTCGTGTTCGCTGACGGCACCGCGCAGCGGGTTTTTCGGGTCGATGCCGTTGAACGCCAGCGCCTCCGGGGCCAGCACCGAGCCAACGAAAGGTTCAACGTGGAAATGCAGGGTTTGGTCTTTTTCCAGCCAGCCGTCGTCGTTCATTTTCAGCGTGATCGCGGCAATTTCAAGCAGGGCGTTAGTTTTGGCGTCGAAACCCGCCGTTTCCACATCAATAACGACCGGATAAAAACCGCGAAAACGGCTGCTCAGGGTGTTCAGTTCATTTGGTTCAGACATCAGCATCTCATTGGCACAAAAAAGACAGCGCACATTATGGCAAATTTAACGGCGGGATGCAGCAGAAGAGCAGGGGGACGCGGATGCCCGCAGGCATCCGCAGGGCAAAATCAGTTGCCCAGGCCGTGGCCGGCGTGTTTGTTCTCGATCAGTTCAATTTTGTAACCGTCTGGATCTTCCACGAAGGCGATAATGGTGCTGCCGCCTTTGACCGGGCCCGCTTCACGGGTAACGTTACCGCCGTCGCCGCGGATACGCTCGCAGGTGGCGGCAACATCGTCAACGCCCAGCGCGATATGGCCGTAGGCGTTACCGAGGTCATAGCTGTCCACACCCCAGTTGTAGGTCAGCTCGATCACCGCACCTTCGCTCTCTTCGGTGTAACCGACGAAGGCCAGAGTATATTTGTACTCGGCGTTTTCGCTGGTGCGCAGCAGACGCATGCCCAGCACTTTGGTGTAGAAATCAACGGAACGCTGCAGATCGCCGACGCGCAGCATGGTGTGAAGTAAACGCATAGCACCCTCTTTGATAAGCGCCATCGGGGGATGGCGTCAGAGTTTGAAACGATAATTTCCCGCAGGGCGGGAAATTATCGCTATGAAAACAATTTATTATATCACAAACCCGCGCTTTATCCCGCCAGCGTCGGGTAATCGGTGTAACCGGCGGCAGCACCGCCGTAAAACGTTGCCGGCTGTGGTTCATTCAGCGGCGCGTCAGCCTGCAGGCGTTCTACCAGATCCGGGTTAGCGATATAGCTGCGGCCAAAGGCCACCGCGTCAATCAGCCCTTCGTCAATCAGCGCCGCGGCTTTCTCCGCCGTATAGCCTCCGGCACCGACAATTACGCCAGGATAGACGCTGCGGATCGCGCGACGGAACGCCTCGCTGTACGGCTTACCACCGGCCCAGTCAGGCTCGGAGATATGCAGGTACGCCAGCTGACGCTTTGCCAGCTCCGCGAGGAAGTAGAGGGCGGCTTCTTCCTGATCTTCACCGTTATCCAGGCCGTTGAACGGGCCGAGCGGAGAGATACGAATGCCGATACGATCGGCGCTCCACGCTGCAATGGCGGCATCGACCACCTCCAGCGCAAAGCGGGTGCGGTTCTCAATGCTGCCGCCATAACGATCTTCACGCTGGTTAGAGGCCGGCGAGAGGAACTGATGAATCAGGTAGCCGTGCGCGCCGTGCAGTTCGACCAGGTCGAAGTTGGCTTCACGAGCGTTGGCCACCGCCTGAGCAAAATCGGCCACGATACCGCTAATCTCTTCCGTGGCCAGCGAACGCGGGGTGGAGGTGGCTTCACGGATCGGATTGCCGTCAGCGTCGCGCAGCGAGGTGCGGGTTTCCGCATTGATCGCCGAGGCGGAGACCGGTGCGGCACCTTCCGGCTGCAGGCTGGCGTGAGAAATACGCCCGGTATGCCACAGCTGAACGGCGCTGTGGCCGCCGCGCTGGTGAATGGCGTCGTTAACCGCGGTCCAGGCTGCAATCTGTTCGGCGCTGTGCAGGCCCGGTGCGCCGGCATAGCCCTTGGCCTGAGCGGAAATCTGCGTGGCTTCGGTAATAATCAGCCCGGCACTGGCGCGCTGCGCATAGTACTCCGCCATCAGCGGGGTCGGCACGTCGCCAGGCTCAATGCTGCGCAGGCGGGTCAGGGGAGCCATCAGAACGCGGTTTTTTAAGGTCACCGCGCCGGTTTGCAATGGTGTAAACAGTACGTTGGTTGTCATAACTTACTCCTGGTAGACCGGTCGACTAGTAAAAGTGTTTTTTTTTAAACAGGGATTAACAGGCGTTCAATTTGTTGCAGCGCAATCTGCAGCGGCGCGCGGTCACGGCCAATCTTGCTCTGCAGGCTGGCACCAAGCCACAGCATATACAGCGTCTGCGCGATCGCAGCGCAATCGAGTTCAGCGCTCAGCTGCTGCTGGCGCTGGGCCAGCGACAGCACCTCTGCCAGCGTGGCAATCAGCGCACCGGACCCCGCCAGCAGCGCGAGGCGCATATCTTCAGAGAGATCGCAGACTTCCGCCGACAGCTTCACCGACAGGCAGCCGGCGAAGGCGCTCTCTTCACAGGCGTTGGTCAGCGACTGCTGATAATAGTCCAGCAGGCGCTGACGCGCGTCGCCCTGGTGATCGTCGAGAAACATCCGCAGCTGCTGATGATAGCGGGCAAAGTAGCGCTCCAGCATTGCCACGCCAAACGCCTCTTTCGAACTGAAATAGTGATAAAACGACCCTTTAGGCACCCCGGCCTGCTTCAGCAGCTCGATCAGACCCATACCGTTAAAGCCGCGCTGCACGCAGAGCCGCTCGCCGGTGGTGAGGATATGATCTCGGGTGTCATAACGCGTGGCTTTATTCATGGCGCTTACCGTACCCGACCAAATGGTCGCTTTCAACCTTTAACCGGCTGACGGCACGATCGGTTCATGTCCGCATACAGCCGCACCCGGCAGATCATCGCCATTATTGTGAGGATTTTAGCGAAACCGACCTGCGCCGCTTGCACGCTGATGCCGTAGCATCTTCAA
>NZ_JRZZ01000032.1:15781-32912 GCF_002865965.1 Erwinia sp. B116 | reverse complement strand
AGTCTGGAGTCTGGAGTCTGGAGTCTGGAGTCTGGAGTCTGGAGTCTGGAGTCTGGAGTCTGGAGTCTGGAGTCAGGAGTCATGCAATCGGGAGGGAAGGTGGCAGAACAAATTGAAATGTTTCCGGTGCCCAGCCCCTGTCGCGGCATCTGCCAGGCCGACGAACGCGGCTACTGTCGCGGCTGCCTGCGCAGCCGTGAAGAGCGCTTCGGCTGGACCTCGTACAGCGATGCGCAAAAACGTAACGTGCTGCGCCTGTGCCATCAGCGGCGGCTGCGCCAGCGCAATAAGCCGACCACGCCGGATGCGCAACCCTCCGGGCAACCCGACCTGTTTTAGCCTGGTCGCACTCCCTGCGGCTGCGCCTTAGCGCCGAAACACGTAAAGTTTGGCAATATTCACCGCATCCTGCGTAAAACCTTCCAGGCTTAACCTCAAGCCCGCAACCCGTAAGGAGTCACTATGAAAACTCTTCCCGCCATTATCGCCGGCCTGATGTTGTCCGGCAGCGCGCTGGCGGCCAGCCAGACCGTGGAACTGAAACTCGCCACGCCGCAGGGCCCCGGTAGCCCGGTTGGCAGCGTGACCATTGCCGAAACCGAATATGGTCTGACCTTTACACCGGAACTGCACGGCCTCCCCCCGGGCATCCACGGCTTCCACGTGCATACCAACGGCAGCTGTGACGCCAAAACCACCGACGGCAAGGTGGTTCCTGCCGGGGCGGCCGGCGGCCATCTGGACCCGCAGAACACCGGCAAGCATGAAGGGCCGTGGGGCAAGGGGCACCTTGGCGATCTGCCGGCGATCACGGTCACCACCGACGGTAAGGCCACCTATCCGGTGCTGGCACCGCGTTTAAAATCGCTGGCAGAGATCAAAGGCAAGGCGCTGATGGTCCACGTTGGCGGTGATAACCACGCTGATCACCCTAAACCGCTGGGCGGCGGCGGTGACCGTTTTGCCTGCGGGGTGATCTGACGCCAGGCGCTGCCTGTCGGAATCCCTCCGGCAGGCTCACTAATGTCCACCGATCAGCCGGCTTCGGCTCACTGCCCGGTTCGCTTCTGCCCGGCCTTGAGCGGTCTTTGCTGCAACGCCAGGTGCACTTCTGGCCCCGTGCTTACGGCTCCAGCCCGCTGTCCATTTCACTTCTGTTCATCGGTCAGCTGGCTCCGGCCCCTTCGTCCGCTACAGGTTGCGTGGTGACCGTCTGCAGACGCGTCAGGCAGCAGAGCAGCCGCCACAGCAGGGCGGCCAGCTCTCTCTGCTGCACATCTGACGCTGCGCTGAGCCGAACGATGCGCTGTTGCAGCAGCGCCAGTGACTGATTCAGTGACGTATGCTGGATCCCGCGTTCGCTCACCACCTCGCGCAGGTCGTGCAGCACGGCGTCACGCACGGCGGCAAGTTCGGGCGAACCGGCGTGCCAGTCGCGCAACTGCCAGGCGACCTGCGAACAGTTCAGCAACACCACGCCCCAGCGCAGCAGCCACAGGCGCGCCTGTTCATCCCGACTGCTGTTAAGCAGATTGATACGGTAATAGACCTGCGACTCAAAGCGGCTTTCACTGCTGCGCGGCCGGCGGCTGAGCTGATCGATAAACTCGCGGCGCAGCAGGCGAATATGACGACGGCTGCGGCGCTTATCCGAGCTTGGGCGCAGGATCTGAAACGCCACCCACGCCAGGGTGACGCCAAGGATCTTCGCCAGATTATCGTTAATGAAGCTGCCGTAGTCCCAGGTTGGCGGATTATCCACCGCCAGGAATGACCCCATAAAGACGATAAACTGGCCCCAGTTAGCGGCATATTTTTTCTGCTGCTGCTTCAGCAGCTGCAGCAGGATCAGCAGCGGGAACATCACCAGCAGAAACTGCCACAGCACGCTGATCTGAATCATCAGCCCGAACTTCATCACGTAGCTGAACAGCGACAGCCAGCCAAGCGTCTTCAGCAGCAGCGTTACGCTGTTAACCGGCGAGGGCACCGAGGCATAGAGCACGCAGCTGATGGCGGCCAGGGTCAGCGCGGCGGCACCGGCATCCCACTGGGTGGCGATCCAGAAACCGCAGCCGGAGAGGATAGTGCAGAAGGTTCTTAGCGCTGCCCAGCTGGCCTCCGCGCTGTCTGCCCGTCTTGCCAGCCCCGGCAGTGTGGGAGGCGAAAGCCGGCTGTGGCCGTCAGCCCGTTCAAATTGCCGCAGCCAGCGTGAGGTATCCAGCCAGAGCCAGCAGAAATAGCGCAGGCGGCTGTGAAAGGCCTGTAAGCGGTAGTCAGCTTGCGTGGGCGAGATACTCTGCAGGATCTGCGCAAGGCGATATTTACTGGCATCGGGACGGGCAAGCTCCGCCAGCAACTGATGCTGCGCGCTGAACAGCGCGGCGGGCGGATCGGGCCAGTTGACCAGCATCCGGCGCAGGCTGGAGATCACGCTGGTCAGCCGCAGCTGCTGATGCAATACGTAGTTGAGGACGTTATTCTGCCGTCGGAACCGGTAGTGGCTCCAGAACGCCTGAATGCGCAGCAGATTGAGGGTCAGGATCTGACCGATGACATTCTCGTGCGCCCGGTGCAGCGTTTCGGTGGTTTCCCGCTGCAGCAGCAGGCTGGCATGCTCCAGTAGCTTCGCATGCATCTGATGCAGCGAGCGGGTCAGCGCATCACCATCAGAGGTGCTGGGCAGGATCATCATCATCAGCCCGCCGCACAAAATGCCGGAAATCACCTCGCAGACGCGTGCCTGGGTGGTGACCCAGATCTGCGCGGTGTCGCTGGCATTGACCGTGGTAAAGGCGATAATCGCCGCAGAATAACCGGCCAGCGAGAAAGCATAAGCGACGTTATTCTGGTAGTGGCTGGCGACCCAGGTACAGAGCGCCAGCCAGCTGGCGATGCTGAGGCTGAACAGCCAGGGATCGTTCAGCGTGTGCCCGGCGATCAGCAGTGCCGCTGCGGCTCCCAGCAGGCTGCCGCCGATGCGGCCAAGACTTTTGCTGATGACGCCGCCAACGGTGGGAAAACTGACCACTGCCGCTGAGGTCATCGCCCAGTAGGGCTGGTCGAGGTTTAGCGCATAGGCCACGCTCAGCGCCAGGCACATGGCGGTGGCGTTGCGCAGCGCATAACGCCACTGGGCCAGGTTCGCCTGTACCCAGGGAAGCTGCCGCCATGTGAGTCCGTTCAGCCGCATCAGCGCGTCAGTCGCCGATTGCAATACTGCAGGTGGTGCCGGCCACCAGCGTGACGTCTGCCGGCACGGCCGTGAGACGGATGCGCACCGGCACCCGCTGCGCCAGCCGCACCCACGGCACCGTCGGCTCCACGTCCGGCACCAGGCTGCTGCTGCTCTCTTCACTCTGATCATAAATCGCGCGGCCGATACTCTCAACCTGGCCCGTCAGCAGACGATCGTCGCTGTAGAGACGGAGGGTGGCCTTATCACCGGCATGGATATGGCGCAGTTTGGTCTCTTCAAAGTAGCCCACCACGTAGAAAGAGTGGCTGTCCACCAGCGCGAACAGCGGCGTGCCGCTGGCGGCATAGTCGCCGACCCGGCTGGTCAGGCGGGTTATCCAGCCGTCTGCCGGTGCTGCCAGCTGCGTCTGCGACAGTTGCCACTGCGCCTGCGCCAGCTGGGCCGCGGCGGATTTCACTGCGGCGGCGCTGCTGCGCATGGTCAGATTCGCTATGTCCAGATCCTCCGCTGAGATGGCGCTGCCCGGCAGGCGCTGGCGGCGGGCAGCTTCGTGTTGCGCCTTGATATTATCGGCCTGCGCTTTCGCCAGCAGTGACTGCGCGTTGTCCCGGGCAATCTGATACGGCGTATCATCGAGCGTCAGCAGCGGCGCACCTTTACGCACAAACTGGTTATCGCTGACATGGAGAGCGGTGATGCGTCCGCCCACCTGCGGCGCAATACCGACGATCTCCACGCGGATTTTGCCGTCCCGCGTCCAGGGTGAATGCATGTAGTAGTTCCACAACCACCAGCTCGCGCACAGCGCGGCGGCGAAGAACAGTAGCGTCGAAAAGTATTTCAGTGAGCCGAGTTTCATCTTGTCATCCGATATTCAGCAGCAGCCACTGGGCGGCGCTGACGCAGAGAATAAACAGCGAGAGGTCAAGCAGAGTGGGGTGCCAGATCTCCCCGGAGTAGATCCAGTCACGCAGCAACGGGTGTACCAATAGCCAGAAGAAAAAGCCCAGTAGCACCGCCCTGAACAGCGGGGGGAAGTAGAGTGAAGCGCCAAAAACCAGATCGCTAAGGGGGAAAACTGTTGTCGTAAACGCTGTGAACACCGCATAAATCCTTTTCAACTGTCACCGTAATCCCGCGCTACTCTGAACTAACCCGACCAGGGATAGATTTGTAATTTGTGCGGTAAACTCGCAGAATAGACTAAAATGAGGCTTGAAAGCTAGCAAGCTAATTATAAGGAGTTGAAATTGGATACGCCATTAGGAACTGATTTGTCACGACTGGTGCGCATCTGGCGCGCGCTGATCGACCAGAGATTAAAGCCGCTTGAGCTGACGCAAACCCACTGGGTGACCCTGCACAACATTCATCAACTGCCGCCCGAGCAGTCGCAAATTCAGCTGGCCAAAGCTATCGGCATTGAGCAGCCTTCGCTGGTGCGTACCCTCGACCAGTTAGAAGAGAAGGGGCTGATTACCCGCACCACCTGCGCCAACGACCGCCGCGCCAAACGTATTCGTTTGACCCAGACGGCAGAGCCGATTATCAATCAGGTTGAGAGCGTGATTGAGGCCACCCGCGACGACATCCTGTCCGGCATATCGCAGCAGGAGATTGAAAAAATGGTGACGCTGATTGCCCGGCTGGAAAAAAACATCGTCGACCTGCAGCGCCGGGACGACTAAAAAAAACCGGCTTCCGCCGGTTTTTTCTTATCCTTAACGCGAAGCGGGAGCTTAACGCGGCGAGACGGTGATCTGGCTGCCGTTAGAGGCCATCGCCACACGCTGACCGACCGCATAGCGGCTGGCGGCCTGCTTCTGCACCACCATAATGGTGTTGCCGTCGTCTTTACGAATTTCCAGCTCTACGCCCTGGCTCTTGTTCATCGAACCCTGCACGCCCTGGCCCGCAACGCCACCGGCTACCGCGCCCGCAGCGGTAGCCAGGCTGCGGCCGGTGCCGCCGCCAATGGTGTTACCGAGGAAACCACCCAGCACCGCACCGCCGATAGCGCCAATCACATTGTTCTCTTCACCGCCCTGAATCTGCACCGGACGGACGGAAACCAGGGTACCGTAGCTGACGCTCTGGACCTGTTTGGCTTCAGAGGCGCTGTACACATCACCCGACAGCGTGTCGTTATTCGCACAGCCAGCCAGCGTCATCCCGGCAACTGCCACGATCAAAAAACGCTTCATCATTGTAAAACTCCTATGTGTTGCAGATGCTGCAAACGGTCAGGTCAGGCAGCGGAAGATAGCTTTATTATATGTTACAAGCCGGATGTTTCTCACTATCAGAATTGAAAAACAGCGAAGAAACTCTAGCCTGCGGCGGTTAAACGCCAAATCAATCGTTGCCATTATTGTGACCGGCGCGTATTTATTCGGTATAACTCCAAAAATACATTAGTAAGTCATGGAATTGGATGCAGTTTTTTGTCACGCTGGCGGTAAGACTTATTGGCCTCATGATCGGGTAAGGTGACGGTATGAAATCAGGACGTTATATCGGGGTGATGTCAGGCACCAGCCTGGACGGGGTGGACGTGGTGCTGGCGGCGATTGACCCGCAGATGGTGGCGCAGCAGGCCAGCTACTGCCATCCGATTCCGCTGGCGCTGCGCCAGCAAATCCTGGCGATCTCCCAGGGACAGATGCTGACGCTCTCGCAGCTTGGCCAGCTGGACACCCGGCTGGGGCAGCTGTTTGCCGAGGCGGTGCTGGCGCTGATGAAGCAGCAGCGGCTGACGGCGGAGGATATCACCGCCATCGGCTGCCACGGGCAAACCGTCTGGCACGAGCCGCAGGGCGACGCCCCGAATACGCTGCAGATCGGTGACAATAACCAGATTGCGGCGGCGACCGGCATTACCGTAGTCGGTGACTTCCGCCGTCGCGATATGGCGCTGGGCGGCCAGGGCGCGCCGCTGGTGCCGGCCTTCCACCATGCGATCCTGATGCACCCGGACGAACGGCGGATGGTGCTGAACATTGGCGGCATCGCTAACCTGTCCCTGCTGCTTCCTGACCAGCCGCTGCGCGGGTTTGACACCGGGCCGGGCAACATGTTGATGGACGCCTGGATCTGGCAGCAGCAGCAGCAGCCCTACGATCGGGACGGGCAGTGGGGCCGCGGCGGGCAGGTGGTGCAGCCGCTGTTGCAGCAGATGCTTCGCGACCCCTATTTTGCCCTGCGCGCGCCGAAAAGCACCGGCCGTGAATACTTTAATGCCGGCTGGCTGGAGCAGCAGCTGGCGGCGTTTCCCGGCGTGGCGGCGCAGGATGTGCAGGCCACGCTGGTGGAACTGACCGCGGCCTCCATCGCCGACCAGGTGCTGCTCAGCGGCGGCTGCGATCGGCTGCTGGTGTGCGGCGGTGGAGCACGCAATCCGCTGCTGATGTCGCGGCTGGCGGCGCGGCTGACCGGCACCGAGGTCAATACCACCGACCAGGCCGGCATCAGCGGTGATGACATGGAAGCGCTGGCCTTTGCATGGCTGGCGTGGCGCACGCTGAGCGGCTTACCGGGTAATCTGCCGTCGGTGACCGGGGCGCGCGAAGCCAGCATCATCGGAGCCATTTTCCCGGCGAATTCTCCAATCCGCTGATTGCAATCGGCCGACGGGACGTTTTACCCTGCCGGGTGAACCTAACGTAACCAGGAGAAGACGATGAAGAACGGAATGATGGTGGCGGCGCTGTTGACCCTGTCCGGCTGCAGCTATTTTCAACACGGCGAATCCCAGCCGGTGAAAACCCTGCATTACACCTGCGGTACGCTGCCGCTCACCGTGAAGCTCGACCGCGCGCGCGAAGAGGTTAACCTGATCCTCGACGGCAACCCGCTGACTCTGAAACAGCAGGTGGCCGCGTCCGGCACCCGCTACAGCGACGGCCACTATGTTTTCTGGTCGAAAGGCGACACCGCCTTCGTTGAGCGCAACGATAAAATTATCATCGACGACTGTCGGCTGCAGCCCGGCAGTTAATTGCTAACCCCGGGGCCGCGTGCCCCGCCAGTACAGAAGCCTGAACCATGAGTGACAGTGATCATCTGCAACAGATTGCCCATTTACGTCGCGAATACACCCGTGGCGGACTGCGCCGTAACGATCTCCCGGCCGACCCGCTGGCCCTGTTCGAACAGTGGTTTCAGCAGGCGGTAGACGCGCAGCTGCCGGACCCGTCGGCCATGAGCGTGGCGACGGTGGATGAGCAGGGGCAGCCGTATCAGCGCATCGTGCTGCTCAAGCACTTTGACCAGCAGGGCATGGTCTTCTACACCAACCTCGGCAGCCGCAAGGCGCAGCATCTGGAGAAAAATCCCCGCATCAGCCTGCTGTTCCCCTGGCATATGCTGGAGCGTCAGGTGATGGTGCTGGGCAGCGTTGAGCGCCTGTCGATGCTTGAGGTGGTGAAGTACTTCCACAGCCGCCCGCGTGACAGCCAGTTGGGGGCCTGGGTATCGAAGCAGTCGAGCCGCATCTCCGCCCGCGGCGTGCTGGAGGCTAAATTCCTTGAAATTAAGCAAAAATTCCAGCAGGGCGAGGTGCCATTGCCGAGCTTCTGGGGTGGCTACCGCATCAAAATTGACTCGATGGAGTTCTGGCAGGGCGGTTCTCACCGTTTACATGACCGCTTTTTCTACCAGCGCAGTGGCGAGTCGTGGCAAATTGACCGCCTTGCACCCTGAAAACGCGAAATAATGCCGTTAAGCGCTGGATCGCAATCTCCCAGCGCCTTATTCTATAACCCTATTTTTTCTCTCCGCGCAGAGCGGAAAGCTGTGTACCAGCTTAGGTGCAGACTTTTTTTATATGGAGTCTTAGATGGCCAGCAGTAACCTGATCAAACAATTGCAAGAGCGGGGCCTTGTCGCCCAGGTAACGGACGAGGAAGCGTTAGCAGAGCGACTGGCGCAGGGGCCAATTGCTCTCTATTGCGGCTTCGACCCGACCGCCGACAGCTTGCATTTGGGGCATCTGGTGCCTTTGCTTTGCCTGAAGCGCTTCCAGGACGCCGGCCACACGCCGGTGGCACTGGTTGGCGGAGCCACCGGCCTGATCGGTGACCCGAGCTTCAAAGCCGCTGAGCGTAAGCTGAACACCGCCGATACGGTTAACGAGTGGGTGGAGAAGATTCGCCAGCAGGTTGCACCCTTCCTGAACTTCAACGACCAGAAAAACAGCGCTATCGCGGCCAACAACTATGACTGGTTTGGCGGCATGAGCGTGCTGACCTTCCTGCGCGATATCGGTAAGCACTTCTCTGTTAACCAGATGATTAACAAAGAAGCGGTCAAACAGCGCCTGAACCGTGATGACCAGGGGATCTCGTTTACCGAATTCTCCTACAACCTGCTACAGGGCTATGACTTTGCCTGCCTGAACGAGCGCCATAACGTGGTGCTGCAGATCGGCGGTTCCGACCAGTGGGGCAACATCACCTCCGGTATCGACCTGACCCGTCGCCTGCATCAGAACCAGGTGTTTGGCCTGACCGTTCCGTTGATCACCAAGTCAGACGGCACCAAATTTGGTAAAACCGAAGGCGGCGCGGTATGGCTGGATGCGAAGAAAACCAGCCCGTACAAGTTCTACCAGTTCTGGATCAACACCGCCGACGCTGACGTCTACCGCTTCCTGAAATTCTTCACCTTTATGAGCATTGAAGAGATCAATGCGCTGGAAGAGGAAGACAAAAACAGCGGCAAGGCCCCGCGTGCGCAGTACGTGCTGGCCGAGCTGGTTACCCGTCTGGTGCACGGCGACGCCGGCCTGACCGCCGCACAGCGTATCACCCAGAGCCTGTTTGCCGGCAGCGTGGCGGAACTGAACGAACAGGATCTGGCGCAGCTGGCGCAGGACGGCATGCCGAGCGTGACGCTGGAAGCCGGTCAGGATCTGCAGCAGGCGCTGGTTGACGCCGATCTGGCGCCATCACGTGGCCAGGCGCGTAAGTTGATCGACGCCAAATCGGTCAGCATCAACGGTGAACTGCAGACCAACAGCGAATACGGTTTCAGCGACGCCGACCGCCTGTTTGGCCAGTACACGGTGCTGCGCCGCGGTAAAAAGAACTACAGCTTAGTCTGCTGGAAATAAAAACAGTGTGGGCGAGCCCGCCTCGCCCTCTGAAGCCGGTTCGCCCGGCTTTTTTTATTGGCAAGAAAGGTCGTGATGATGAAAAATATTCTCTCCATCCAGTCGCACACCGTGTTTGGTCACGCGGGCAACAGCGCCTCTGAATTTCCGATGCGCCGCATGGGCGCAAACGTTTGGCCGCTGAACACCGTGCAGTTTTCCAACCACACCCAGTACGGGCACTGGACCGGATCGGTAATGCCGGCCAGCCATCTGACCGATATCGCCCGCGGTATCGGCGACATTGACCGCCTGAAAACCTGCAACGCGGTACTCAGCGGTTACCTCGGCTCGGCCGAACAGGGTGAAGCGATCCTGGAGATCGTCAGGATGGTCAAGGCGGCCAACCCGGATGCATGGTACTTCTGCGATCCGGTTATGGGCCACCCGGAGAAGGGCTGCATCGTGGCGCCGGGGGTGGCGGAGTTTCACGCCAACGCCTCGCTGCCGGCCAGCGACATTATTGCGCCAAACCTGCTGGAGCTGGAGATGCTCAGCGGCCACGAGGTGGCTGACCCGGAACAGGCGGTGGCCGTCTGCCGCGAGCTGATCGCCAAAGGGCCGAAAGTGGTGCTGGTGAAACACCTGGCGCGCGCGGGCTACCGAAGCGATCGCTTTGAGATGCTGCTGGTGACCAAAGATGAAGCCTGGCATATCAGCCGGCCGCTGATCGACTTTGGCGTGCGTCAGCCGGTCGGCGTTGGCGATCTGACCAGCGGCCTGCTGCTGGTGGATCTGCTGCACGGTCTGTCGCTACAGCAGGCGCTGGAGCACGTGACCGCTGCGGTGTATGAAGTGATGCTGAAAACCCATCAGATGGGTGAGTATGAGCTGCAGCTGGTGGCAGCCCAGCAGGCGATTGCCGAGCCGCAGCAGCATTTCGCCGCGGTGAAGCTGTAATTAAAGCAGGGCAGAGCAGCGTGGCTCTGCCCGATGCAGTGCTTAACTACGCGCAGTTAACGGCAGCCTGACTCAACGATAGCCAGCCGTGAAGATAACAGCCACCTTTTTCAACGACAGCCAGCCGCGAAGATTACAGCCATCTGATTCAACGGTGTCACTTCACACCAGCAACCGCTAATCAACGGCTGCCGTTCCGCCTGGCTATCTGCAGCCGATCCGCACGTTATTCATCCGGGCCCGGCTTTCGTCACTCAGTTCAGGCCTTCCGCCTTCAGTGCCGCCATGACCGCCGGGCGCGCCGCCACCCGTTCAAACCAGCCGTTTAACGCATCCAGACCGCTCAAATCCAGTTTTACCGCCTGCGCCCAGCGGGTGACGGTAAACAGATAGGC
This sequence comes from Erwinia sp. B116, assembly GCF_002865965.1. NCBI lineage: Bacteria > Pseudomonadati > Pseudomonadota > Gammaproteobacteria > Enterobacterales > Erwiniaceae > Erwinia > Erwinia sp. B116. The sequence goes on along the minus strand of NZ_JRZZ01000032.1, from coordinate 22,267 downwards.
GTCGGCGACGGTAAAGCGCAGCCCCATCAGCCACTGTTTCTCATTCAGTTCGTTATTGACATAGCTGAACTTTTGCAGCAACTGCTGGCGGCTAAGGGTTTTATACTCTTCCGGCGTGGTTGGGCGGAACAGCGGGCTGAACCCTTTATGCAGTTCGGTGGCGATATAGTTCAGCCACTCCAGCGTATGATAACGCGTCAGGCTACCGGCCGGGGCCAGCAGCTGGCGGTCGCTTTTCAGATCGGCCAGATACTGCACGATGGCCACGCCTTCTGTCAGCAGCGAACCATCATTCAGCAGCAGAGCGGGCACCTGCCCTTTAGGGTTGATCTGCAGGTAATCTTCACCCTGTTCGGTCTTTTTGGTTTGCAAATCAACGTTGACCAGCGAGAAATCTAGGCCGGTTTCGCGCAGGATAATATGTGGGGACAGCGAACAGGCGCCGGGCTTACAGAACAGCTTCATTGCGTTCTCCTGAGATGAGGGGACGTAAACTGTTTTTATCTTACTGCGGCAGGGGGGAAATGTCAGCGTGGGGCGAGGGTCAGATCGTGGTTAATCGTAAAAAGGGTGAGCCTCAGCGGCCCACCCTGTGATTTACAGCGTTTACTGACCCTGGGTCATACGGTTCAGCTTAGGAGCCGTTAACAGCATCAGAACCGCGATCGCACCGGTCACGATACCGATCTTCAGGAACACGTCGCCGTAGGTGTGCAGTGACAGCAGTGGATCGGTGATATCTTCCGGCACCGCCATCAGGCTGGCGACCTTACCGGCCACCATCGCCGCGCCGGCGGTGGTCAGGAACCATGAACCCATGATAAAGCCCATCAGACGCTGTGGCACCAATTGCGCTACCATCGCCAGGCCGAGGCCGGAGATCATCAGTTCGCCAATACTCTGCAGGCCGTAGCTGAGGATCAGCCAGTTGACCGACACGATGCCCTGCTGGCTGGCGAAGCTGGCCCCCAGCGGCAGCACCAGGAAGGCGGCCGAGCACAGCACCATCCCGACGGCAAACTTGTGCGGCATCGGCAGGCGGTCGCCCATTTTGTTGTACAGCGCGGCGAGGAGCGGGCTGAAGATCATAATCCAGAACGGGTTAAGCGCCTGGAACTGCTCCGGCTGGAAGGTGATGCCAAGAATGCTGTGCTCGACGTTGCGGATGGCGAAGAAGTTCAGCGAAGTCGGCATCTGCATATACAGCACGAAGAACACGATCGCTTCCAGCATCAGCAGGAAGGCGACAATCATCTTACGCCGCGCCGCGCCCTTCAGCGCCAGGCCCTCTTTGAAGAACACCAGCACGATACCGGCGGCAATCAGCGCCAGCACCAGGCGGGCGATGCCCTGATTGTGCAGCAGCCAGGAGGCCAGCACGATCAGCACCACCACGCCGGCAAGGGTAGCGATCAGCTTGCCAACGTTAAGCGGCGCAAAATCGGGTTTAGAGCCGTAGGCGCTGACCGCTTTACGGAATAGCATAAAGTTCAGCAGGGTGATCAGCATGCCGACGAAAGAGAGTGAAAACGCCACGCTCCAGCCATATTTGGCCGCCAGCCACGGGGTCGCCAGCATCGAGAAGAATGACCCGATGTTGATCGACATATAGTACATGGTGAACGCACCATCCAGCCGAGGATCGTCTTTCTCATAGCAGGTGGAGAGCAGGGCAGACGGGTTGGCTTTAAACAGTCCGTTACCGACGGCGATGGTTGCCATACCGAAATAGACCAGCGCCAGATTATGGCCCGACCAGGCGATTAAGCCGTAGCCCAGCGCCAGCACCAGCGTACCCAGCACGATCACACGCTTGGTACCCAGAACCTTATCACCCAGCCAGCCGCCGATGGCAACCATACCGTACACCAGCGCGCTGAAGGAGGAGAACAGCACCACGGAATCGGCTTCGGACATCCCCAGCATTTTAACCAGGTAGACCGCCATGATCCCTTGCAGACCGTAGTAGCCAAAACGTTCCCAAAGCTCGATGGTGAAGATCAGATAAAACGCTTTCGGTTGCTTAAAAGCATTGAGGCTTGGCGCCTCGGGTTGTTTGTTTGCAGTTGACACTCGTACCTCTGAAAGTCATACCCTGTTTTGTGGCAGGAATTAAGTCAGCATAACGCGCCGGGCACGTTCACCTTTTTGTTATTGGATGTGAAAAACGCTGAACAATTTCGCTTATCGAGTGGCATCAGGCAAGCTTTTTTTCTGTGCGTAATAAGTCGTTACACAAGGGGTTTATCTGGTCATTTTAGCAACGCAATAGATTTTAATGCTTTTTGGGTGTGGTTAAGGAGTTTTAACGACGCAGGTTAGCGTAGATTTTCGCCCGCGGGCAGCCGGGTCTGCTGCAGGCTGTTTGCCAGATTTAAATATTATAAATGAGATGTTTATCAGGTTTATATCTGGAAAAAATGGCGTTATGCCGCTGTACGGTGTTGTCAGAATCTTGCTTAACGGTGGGTTATCTTAGTGACGGGTAGCGTGTCATTTTTATCACATCAACCTGTGATAATACTCCCGAAGAAAGAAGTTTATGCTGAGTTAAGCGCGTTTTTAGCGATTATTACCTTATATTCAGGGCTGTTTTTCACTGTTTTTAAGGCGATGTTATGAGAGCAGGGCTTATCACCCGTCTTTAACCGGTCTTACCTACGATTCAGGTTAACGGAGGAGATCGCGAAAAGACTCCCTGACTCCCTTGCACTCTGAACAATCCTTGTCTTTTCTTAGCGCATCAGATCTGCATCTGGATTTTTATTGATTGAACGTTCAATATAAAAAAGTTATCCTTGTTCTCATTCACTGGCTACAATTGATAAAGCGATGCCAAAAGTTGGAATGAAAGCGATTCGTCAGGCGCAGTTGATTACCGCCACCCTGACCGTGATTGACCGGGTTGGGCTGGCGGATGCCAGCCTGGCGCTGATTGCCCGCGAGGCGGGCGTCTCCACCGGGATTGTCAGCCACTATTTTGGCGACAAGAGCGGCCTGCTGGACGCCTGTATGCGCCAGATTCTGGCCGACCTCTACCAGGCGCTGGAGCGCCACCGGCAGCAGGCAGAACCGGACGCCGAGGCGCGCATCAGGGCGATTATCGACGGCAACTTCGATATCACCCAGATTACCGTACCGGTGCTGAAAACCTGGCTGGTATTCTGGGCCGACAGCCTGCACCAGCCCGAACTGCGCCGTTTACAGCGGGTAAACGATCGGCGTCTGCATTCCAACCTGACCGCGCAGTTTCGTCGGGTGCTGCCCAGAGAGCAGGCCCGCGCCGCCGGGGCCAGCCTGGCCGCGGTGATCGACGGCGTCTGGCTGCGCATGACGCTGGCATCTCAGCCGATGGAGCAGGGGCTGCAGCAGGCCCGCCTGCTTTGCTACCAAAATCTTGCGCTGTGGCTGAACAGCGCACCCACCCACTGAAGGAGGCAACATGGCCGATTTACAACGCCGTGGTTTATACATCAACGGACAGGAAGTTGCAGGGACGGGTGACATCTTCACCACCGTCAACCCCGCCAACGGCGAGGTTCTGGCGGAAATCACCGGCGCCAGCCAGCAGGATATCGATGCGGCTGTTGCCTCTGCGCAGGCCGGGCAGCGCATCTGGCGCGGCTATACGCCGGTTGAGCGCAGCCGTGTGCTGTTAAAAGCGGTGGCTATTCTGCGTGAGCGCAATCAGCAGCTGGCCGAGCTGGAAACCGCCGATACCGGCAAACCGATTAGCGAAACGGCGGCGGTGGACATCGTTACCGGTGCCGACGTCCTGGAGTATTACGCCGGGCTGGCGACGGCGGTTGAGGGGCAATCCATTCCTCTGCGCGACAGCGCGCTGGTCTATACCCGCCGCGAACCGCTGGGCGTCTGTGCCGGTATCGGCGCGTGGAACTACCCGATCCAGATCGCCCTGTGGAAAAGCGCCCCGGCGCTGGCCACCGGTAACGCGATGGTGTTCAAGCCAAGCGAAGTGACGCCGCTGAGCGTGCTCGAGCTGGCGCGCATCTTCACCGAAGCCGGCCTGCCTGATGGCGTGTTTAACGTGGTGCAGGGTGCCGGTAGCGTGGGTCAGGGGCTGAGCCAGCACCCGCGGATCGCCAAGGTCTCCTTTACCGGTGAAGTGAACACCGGCAAGCGGGTGATGGCTGACGCCGCGCTGGCTAACCTGAAGTCGGTGACCATGGAGCTCGGTGGCAAATCACCGCTGATCGTGTTTGACGATGCCGAACTGGAACGGGCGGTCGACGGCGCAATGATGGCGAACTTCTACAGCAGCGGCCAGGTCTGTACCAACGGCACCCGCGTCTTCGTGCAGCGCTCGCTGCTGCCGGCCTTTGAAAAACGCCTGGCGGAGAAAATGGCCGGCATCCACTGCGGCGACCCGCGCGATCCGGCGGTGAACTTTGGTCCGCTGGTCAGCGAAACCCACTGCCGCAAGGTGGTTTCCTACCTTGAGATCGGCAAACAGGAGGGCGCACGCGTGCTGTCCGGCGGCTCCCGCATCACCGAAGGCCCGCTGGCGAAAGGCTGCTACGTAGAACCGACCGTGTTTACCGACTGCCGTGATGATATGCGCATCGTGCAGGAGGAGATCTTCGGGCCGGTAATGAGCATCCTGGCGTTCGATGACGAAGAAGAAGTCATTCAACGCGCGAACAACACCGAATATGGCCTGGCGGCCGGCGTGTTTACCCAGTCTCTGAACCGTGCGCACCGGGTTATTCATCAGCTTGAAGCCGGTATCTGCTGGGTGAACAGCTGGGGTGAATCGCCGGCTCCGATGCCGGTCGGTGGCTATAAGCAGTCCGGTATTGGCCGTGAAAATGGCCTTGAGACGCTGCACCACTATACGCGAACCAAATCGGTTCTGATCGAGATGGGCGACTATCCATCCGCATTCTGATTTTCTGCCGCGGCGCTTGCGCCGCGGAACATTCCAGGAGGAATCATGCAGACATTCGACTATATCATTATTGGTGCCGGCTCCGCAGGGAACGTGCTGGCAACGCGGCTGACCGAGGATGCTGACGTATCGGTACTGTTACTGGAAGCCGGCGGTAAAGATCACCGCTGGGACTTCCGTACCCAGATGCCAGCCGCTTTGGCTTACCCGTTGCAGGGTAAACGCTACAACTGGGCCTTTGAAACCGATCCGGAACCACATATGGATAACCGCCGTATGGAGTGCGGCCGCGGTAAAGGGCTGGGCGGTTCGTCGCTGATTAACGGCATGTGCTACATCCGCGGTAACGCGATGGACTACGATAACTGGGCGAAAAAGCCCGGTCTTGAAAACTGGTCCTACCTTAACTGCCTGCCGTACTTCCGCCGCGCGGAGAAGCGCGATATCGGCGCTAACGACTGGCACGGCGGCGAGGGTTACCTCAGCGTAACCACGCCGAAAAGCGGCAACAATCCGCTGTATCGCGCCTTTATCGATGCAGCGAAGCAGGCCGGGCATGCGGAAACCGACGACCTTAATGGCTACCGTCAGGACGGCTTCGGCCCGATGGACCGCACCGTAACGCCAAAAGGCCGTCGCTCCAGCACCGCGCGCGGCTACCTCGACGTGGCGAAACAGCGCAGCAACCTGACCATCGTTACCCAGGCGCAGACCGACCGCATCCTGTTCGAAGGTAAAACCGCAACCGGCGTCTGCTGGTGGCGTCACGGCAAACAGGAACAGGCTCAGGCAAAACGTGAAGTGCTGCTGTGCGCCGGGGCGATTAACTCACCGCAGATCCTGCAGCGCTCCGGCGTTGGCCCGGAAGAGTGGCTGCGCGAGCTGGATATTGACGTGGTCCACGCGCTGCCGGGCGTCGGGCGCAACCTGCAGGATCACCTGGAAGTCTATATGCAGTACGGCTGTAAACAGCCGGTCAGCCTCTACCCGGCGCTGCAGTGGTGGAACCAGCCGGCAATCGGCGCCGAGTGGCTGTTTAACGGCACCGGCGTCGGGGCCAGCAACCAGTTTGAAGCCGGTGGTTTTATCCGCAGTGACGAGAAGCCGGACTGGCCGGATCTGCAGTACCACTTCCTGCCGGTAGCGATCAACTACAACGGCAGCAGCCCGGTAAAACAGCACGGTTTCCAGGCTCACGTCGGCCCGATGCGCTCGATGAGTCGCGGACGTATCAAGCTGACCTCGAAACATCCCTACGCCGCGCCGTCAATCTTCTTCAACTATATGTCTGAAGAGCGCGACTGGGTGGAGTTCCGTAACGCGGTGCGCCTGACGCGGGAAATTATGCGGCAGCCCGCGCTGGCCGCCTACTGTGGTGAAGAACTGCAGCCGGGCAGCCAGGTGCAGAGCGACGAGCAGATCGACGCCTTTATCCGCGAACATGCGGAAACCGCCTACCATCCGTGCGGCAGCTGCGCGATGGGCAACGACGAGATGTCGGTGGTGGACAGCGAAGGGCGGGTGCACGGCATGCAGAACCTGCGCGTGGTCGATGCGTCGATTATGCCGCAGATCGT
>NZ_JRZZ01000032.1:7849-15758 GCF_002865965.1 Erwinia sp. B116 | reverse complement strand
AAGGAGCCCCGCCGTTAGCGATCCTATTTATATCCTCCTTCCACATACCCTGGCCCTGTGGCGAAATATCCCCCTTAAACGACAAGAACAGCTGTTATTAAATATCCGGGCTATTTACTTTGCCGCTTATAGGGTAAGTTTCTAAGCTGTTAATTATTTACCACAGAAAAAGAGGTCATGCCTGCTGTAGAGGGATCATTAATTCGCTCTTGCGTGCATCAGGCGGGATGAACAGGTTTAATTTTTTATGAGTATAATTTACTGTTATTTATGCTTTAACTTCATCGCCCTGTACTTTTCCAGCGCCTCTCTGCTGTTGTCTGCCTGCAACCTTAACGGCGACAGGCTGAACTGTTGTAGCAACAGTGAACGGATAATTTCACCGGCATCGGCATCATTTAACGACTGCGGAACCAGCGTGGTATCTTTACTGAGAAATACAAAATGCTGACTCATAACTATCCCCTTATTAACGCGATGAGGGGGATTGTAATTAACGCGCACCGGTTAATATAATGAATAATCGTCAGCGTTTGATAACGGAAAAGAATGGATATCCGACAGTTACAGGCCTTTATCACCCTTGCCGGTACCGGCAGCTACCGCAGCGCCGCTGAGCAGCTGTGCCTGACCCAGCCCGCGCTAACCAAACGCATCCAGGCGCTGGAGCTGTTGTGGGGTGTGACCCTGTTTACCCGTGGTCGCCACGGCGCAACGCTGACCGCTGCGGGGCAGCAGCTGCTGGAAAAAGCGCAGAAGCTGGTAAAAGAGGGGGCGGAACTGCAGCAGCTGGCGGCAGAGGTCGCCAGCGGCAAGGCCGGTCAGCTGGCGATCGGTTTTGGAATATCCGGCATTGCCGATGCGCCGCGCCGGGTAGCGGCGTTTCGCCAGCACTATCCGCAGGTTAGCGTCAGCCTTGAGGATATGTCCTCAGCCGAGCAGGCCATTGCGCTGCTGAACGGATCGCTGCAGCTGGGGTTTATGCGCCTGCCGGTGGAGCCGCCGCTGAGCGGAATGTCGCTACGCTGCGAGACGCTGGCGCTGGCCGTTGCACGGCCGCAGCGTGAATCGGTGGCGACGGCGTTGGCTGACGGGCCGGACTATCAGGTACTTGAGCGCCTGCCGCTGCTGGCGCTGCATCAGGAACGGGCTCCGGGCCTGAATCAGCAGATCGCCCGTTTTCTGGCGCTGCATCAGCGGCAGCCGCAGGTGCAGCAGTACGCGCGGGATATACAGACGCTGCTGGCGCTGGTGGCCGGCGACAACGGCGTGGCTATCCTGCCGCTAAGTGCGCTCACCGTTGCCTCAGCGGAAGTGGTAATGTTGCCGCTGCATGGCCCCTTCACCCGCTGGGACACCGGCCTGGTGTGGAACCCGCTGCGGCCGGATGCGCTGCGCGATCGCTTTATCGCACTGCTCAGCCAGCCTGCCGTGTAACCCGCACATTATGCAAAGTAATGCCTTTTTTTGTCACCGTGCGATTAACATCGCTTGCCACGGGCTGGGGTTGTGAATAGAGTGAATAAACCCATTTTTACCGGATACAGGCACAATAATAAAATGCACGATCAGCAACTTGCAACCCGCGCCAGCGAACTGAAACCTTCCGCCGTACGTGAACTCCTCAAACACAGCAAACTGCCGGGCGTGATCTCGCTGGGCGGCGGCATTCCGGCACCGGAACTGTTTGACCGTGAAGGGCTGGAGCTGGCGGTCAGCCAGGTGATGAGCGGCAATTTTAACGATGCCTTCCAGTACGGCCTCAGCGAGGGCTATTCGCCGCTGCGCCAGTCGGTCAGCGAGCTGTGCCGCCTGCGCGGCGTAAACTGCCCGGCCGAAGAGATCTACATTACCTCCGGCTCGCAGCAGTCGCTGGATATCGTGGCGCGTACCCTGCTGGATCCGGGTGATGTGGTAGTGGTCGAGCGTCCAACCTATCTCGCCGCGCTGCAGGTGTTTCAGCTGGCGCAGGCCAATATTCAGAGCGTTGATACCGACGATGACGGCATGCTGGTTGAACAGCTGGCCGACCTGCTGACCACCACTAAGGTGAAGATGGTCTATCTGGTGCCGACCTTCGGCAACCCGGGCGGCAAAACCCTGAGCGAAGAGCGCCGCGCCCGCGTAGTGGCGCTGGCCAAAGAGCACGGCTTTATCATTATTGAAGATGACCCGTACGGCGAAATTAACTTCACCGAAACCCGCTGGAAAACCCTCTACCAGCACGCGAAGGAGCTGGGCTGCGCGGACCAGGTGATCTACACCTCTACGCTCTCCAAGATCCTCGCCCCGGGCCTGCGTATCGGCTGGCTGGTGATGCCGGAGTGGCTGGCGGGCAAGGCGATTATCGTCAAGCAGGCTACCGATCTTCACAGCAACTCGATGACGCAGATCGTCACCGCGCAGTACCTGGCGCTGAACCGCCTGCCGCAGCAGATCGCGCTGATGCGCGACTTCTACCACAAGAAAGGGGAGATTCTGGCTAACGCGCTGCGCGAGAAACTGGGCGACCACATTGAGTTCAGCCAGCCAAAAGGCGGCATGTTCCTGTGGGCGCGCTTCCGTTACGAATTCGACACCACCGCCTGGCTGAGCAAAACGCTGGCCAACGGCGTGGTCTACGTACCGGGCGAAGCCTTCTACAACGACGCCCCGGATAAACGCACCCTGCGTCTCTCCTACTCAACGGTATCCGACGCCGATCTGGTCACCGCGGTAGAACGCCTGGCTAAATCGCTGTAAGTCGTTGAGCGCTGCGGCGGCACAATAAAAAACGGGCAGGGGGATTAACCCTGCCCGTTTTTTTTCGTTAAAAGCGGCAAGCTCTGTTAACGAGGATATGCGCTGTAAGACAGTAAGACAGTAAGACAGTAAGACAGTAAGACAGTAAGACAGTAAGACAGTAAGACAGTAAGACAGTAAGCCTGTTACGTAAGCCAGCAGAGCAGACGTCCGCCAGGTTACGCGCCGATCTCCACCTTCTCAGGAAACTCGCACAGGTCCTCAATCAGGCAGGAGCCGCAGCGCGGCTTGCGCGCCACGCAGGTGTAGCGGCCGTGCAGGATCAGCCAGTGATGGCAGTCGACCTTAAAGGCTGCCGGTACCACCTTCAGCAGCTTCTGCTCCACCTCGTCGACATTTTTCCCCGGCGCAAAGCGGGTGCGGTTACAGACGCGGAAAATATGCGTATCCACCGCAATCGTCGGCCAGCCAAAGGCGGTGTTCAGCACCACGTTAGCGGTCTTGCGACCAACGCCCGGCAGCGCTTCCAGCGCTTCGCGGTTCTCCGGCACCTCGCCGCCGTGCAGCTCCAGCAGCATGCGGCAGGTCTTAATCATGTTCTCGGCCTTGCCGTTAAACAGCCCGATGGTTTTGATGTACTCCTTTACGCCGTCCACGCCGAGCGCAAGGATCGCCGCCGGCGTGTTGGCCACCGGGTAGAGCTTCGCCGTCGCTTTATTGACGCTGACGTCGGTGGCCTGCGCCGACAGCAGCACCGAGATCAGCAGTTCGAACGGCGTGGTGAACGCCAGCTCGGTGGTCGGGTGCGGGTTATCGTCGCGTAACCGTATCAGGATCTGTTCGCGTTTCTCTTTATTCACAGCGCCTCCGGCTTGCCATCCGGCAGCGCGCGGGCCTCGCGCTCCGCCTTCAGCGCCGCCCGCTGCTTCATTTTATTGTCGATCAGGTATTTGGCGGCCAGCAGCATGCCGAGGCCGATAAACGCCCCCGGGGGCAGCATTGCCAGCAGCATCGGTGAGTCGAAGTGCACTACCTCAATGCGCAGCACCCGCGCCCACGGGCCAAGCAGCTGATCGGCACCGTTAAACACCGTGCCGTTGCCGATAATTTCGCGGATTGAACCCAGTACCACCATCACGCTGGTGGCACCCAGGCCAATCGCCGCGCCGTCCAGCGCCGAGAGGGGAATGCTGCTCTTCGAAGCGACCGCCTCAGCGCGGCCGACCACGATACAGTTGGTAACGATCAGCGGGATAAAGATCCCCAGCGACTGATACAGACCGTAAGCGTACGCGTTAATCAGCATCTGCACGCAGCTCACCACCGCAGCGATAATCATCACGTAGATCGGAATACGAATTTCAGCGGGGACCCAGCGGCGCGACATCGAAATACCGCTGTTGGTCAGGGTCAGCACCAGGGTGGTCGCCAGGCCGAGGCCGAGAGCGTTAGTGGCGGTCGACGTCACCGCCAGCAGCGGGCACAGCCCGAGCAGCTGCACCAGCGCCGAGTTATTCTTCCACAGCCCGCCGATTAGCAGGGTTTTCGCTTCACTCATTGGAGTCTCCACAGGCGGGCAGCGATGCCAGCTGCCCCGGTAAGGTTTCAATATACAGCGTGGTGCGTTTTACCGCATTCACAACCGCGCGCGGGGTGATGGTGGCCCCGGTAAACTGATCGAAGGTGCCGCCGTCTTTCTTCACCGCGAAGGTGGCATCATCCACGCCTTTCAGCTGCCGGCCGTTGAAGCTGTTGATCCAGTCAGAGATACGCAGCTCGATTTTATCGCCCAGCCCCGGCGTCTCATGGTGTTCCACCACCCGGGTGCCGTAGACCGTGCCGCTAAAGTTAGCGCCGACGATCATCATAATCGCCCCGGAATAGCCGTCCGGCGCGATGGTTTCAATCGCCACCGCCACCGGCTTATCGTCCTTTCGCGCCACGTAAAGGTGGTGCGGGGCCGCGTTGCCCAGCGCCGGATTGCTCACCACGTAACACTCTTTCTGAATGGCGTTATTGTACAGCTCCGGCGGCACCACCTGGTCCAGCAGCACCTTCTGCTGTAAGGCCGTCTGGTGGGCGATGGTCGGTTTGGTCACCGTATTCACCACGGCGGTCATGCCGGTGGTAATGGCGGCAAACACCGCCAGCGTTACGCCGTTTTTACGAATCGCATCCAGCATTTACTTCTCCTTCCGGTGGCCGTAAACGCGCGGCTGGGTGTAATAGTCGATCAGCGGTACGGTGATATTAGCCAGCAGTACGGCAAACGCCACGCCGTCCGGGTAGCCGCCGAAGCTGCGGATCAGCCACACCAGCAGGCCGATCAGCACGCCGTACACCAGCCGCCCCTTATTGGTGGTGGAGGCGGTCACCGGATCGGTAGCGATAAAGAACGCGCCGAGCATGGTCGCGCCGGAGAACAGATGCACCATCGGCGACACCAGGCTTTCCGGTGAAAACAGCCAGCCGAGGGTGGCAAACAGCGCCAGCGAGGCAATAAAACTCACCGGGATATGCCAGCGGATGCTGTTGTTCCACAGCAGGAACAGCCCGCCCAGCAGGAAGCCGACGTTGATCCACTGCCAGCCAAGGCCGGCCAGCACGCCGCCGTAAATCGGCTGCGCCAGCAGCTGTTCAGCGGAGTGGCCCGCGCGCAGCCCGGTTTTGAAATTATCTAACGGCGTGGCCTGGCTGATGCCATCAATGCCGATCTGCAGCTGCTGCATGGTGTGTCCGTCCAGCGTATGGAAACGGAAGATCATACTCAGCGTATCGGCAAAGGTCGGGGTGATCCCCTGCAGCGCGTCCGGCGGCAGCCAGCTGGTCATCTGCACCGGGAAGGAGATCAGCAGCACCACGTAGCCAACCATTGCCGGGTTAAACGGGTTCTGCCCGAGGCCGCCGTACAGCTGCTTGGAGATCACTACCGCGAACAGCGTACCGATCACCACCATCCACCACGGGGCCAGCGACGGAATGCTGATCCCCAGCAGCAGGGCGGTGAGCAGCGCCGAGTTATCCTTGAGCACCGGCACCAGCGGCAGCTTGCGCAGGCGCAGAATGGCCGCTTCGGCGCCGATGCCGGCGGCGGCGGCGATCGCCACCTGAATCAGATTTCCCCAGCCAAAGTACCACCACTGTGCCGCTATTCCCGGCACCGCGGCCAGCAGCACCAGCATCATTATCGTGCCGGTACTGCGGCGGTTGTGGGTATAGGGTGAACTAGCAATTCGAAAAGCCATTTAATCCTCTTGCGTCTCAGGCTGCTGCATCCTGCGCGCTTTCACGCGCGCTATTGCGGCGGCCACCGCAGCTTTACGCGCCGCATCGGCGTCGACGGGCGCAGGGTGTTCAGTTTCAGATTCAGGTGCGTCGGCCACCACGGCGGCGGCAGCCTGCGCTGCTTCTGCCGACGCTGCCGCGTTATCAGCGGCCAGCGCCGCCTTCTTCGCTTTAGCACGGGCAACTGCGGCAGCAACGGCGGCCTTGCGGGGATCGGTTTCTGCCACCGAAGCCGCAGGTTCGTCAGCCGGGGCAGCCGTTTCAGGCGCTGCTTTTGGCTCAGCGCTTTCAGCCGCCAGCGCCGCTTTTTTCGCTTTGGCACGGGCGATTGCGGCAGCTACGGCCGCTTTGCGCGGGTCGGCTTCTTCTGCCGGGGCAGGAGATTCAGCAGCTGCGTCTGCTGCTGTCTCAGCGCTCTCAGCGCTCTCAGCGGCCTGAGCGGCTTTCTTCGCTTTGGCACGGGCGATCGCTGTTGCTACCGCCGCTTTGCGTGGGTCGGCTTCAGCCGCCGGAGCAGCAGGTTCGGCAGCCGGGACGGCCGTTTCAGTGGCTGTTTCAGCTACTGGCTCAGCGCTCTGAGCCGCTTTTTTCGCTTTGGCGCGGGCAATTGCTGCTGCAACAGCAACCTTACGTGGATCGCTCTCTGCCGCTGCCGCCGGCGCAGCAGGCGCGGCAGCCGTGACAGTCGCTTCAGCCGCTGCATCTGCAGCCGGTACCGCGCCCTCAGCTGCCGCGGCCTTCTTCGCCTTAGCACGCGCCAGCGCGGCAGCCACCGCGGCTTTACGCGGATCCTCGATCTGATTGCTGACCGGTACGCTGGCCGCCTGTTGCTCGGCCTGACGCACGCGGGCTTCGGCCAGACGCGCCTCGCGCTGTGCTGACCTTACGGCGCTCTCCTGTTCTGCTGTAGCGGTAACCTGCGGCGCATCGGCGTCGGTCTGTTTCGCCTTCACCCGCGCCAGCGCAGCGTTCAGTTCAGCCGGCGAGCGCTCGGCGGCGCTGCGTTTGGCCTGCTGGTGCTTTGCATCCCGCGCCAGCTTTTCGCGCTCCAGACGCAGCTGACGGGCTTCGAAGCGGGCTTTTGCCAGCGTATTACGTTCGGATTCCAGATCGATCGCCTGAATCTCGGCCTTCTCCTGACGGTAGTACTGCACCAGCGGAATATTACTCGGGCAGACGTAGGCGCAGGCACCGCACTCGATGCAGTCGGCGATATTGTACTCGCGGGCCTTATCGTGATCGCCACCGCGGCTGTACCAGTAGAGCTGCTGCGGCAGCAGCCCCGCCGGGCAGGCGTCGGCGCAGGCGCTGCAGCGGATGCAGCCTTTTTCCGGCTCGCTGTGGCCCATCTCGCTGGCGGAAGGGGCCAGTATACAGTTGGTGATCTTCACCACCGGCACGTGCAGCGCCGGCAGGGTAAAGCCCATCAGCGGGCCGCCCATCACCACCATCTGCTCGTTGCCGGGGATAAAACCGGCCTGCTGCAGCAGATGGCTGACCGGGGTGCCGAGGCGCGCCCAGACGTTAGCCGGGCGCTGCACCGCCTCGCCGGTCAGCGTCACCACGCGCTCGGTCAGCGCTTCGCCGTCGACCACCGCGCGCTTCACCGCAAAGGCGGTGCCGACGTTCTGCATCAGCACGCCGATATCGGTCGAGCGCCCGCCGTGCGGTACTTCCTGACCGGTGAGGATCTTTGTCAGCTGCTTAGCGCCGCCGGACGGGTATTTGGTCGGGATCACCCGAATCTGCAGGTCGGCCGCGTCGCCCAGCGCCCGGCGCAGCGCGGCGATCGCCTCCGGCTTATTATCTTCAATACCGATCAGCACCCGCTCCGCCTGCAGGATATGCGCCAGGATGCGGCTGCCTTCCAGTACTTCGTCGG
>NZ_JRZZ01000032.1:0-7817 GCF_002865965.1 Erwinia sp. B116 | reverse complement strand
ACGCCGCGCAGGCCGCCGCGCAGCTTGGTGCCGGTCGGGAAGCCGGCCCCGCCCAGCCCGGCGACGCCGCACTGATGAATATGCGCCACCAGCGCGCCGCGCTCCGCCTGACGATAGTCGGCGAAAGTGGCTTTCTCAGCCCAGCGGTCTTCGCCGTCCGGGGTGATAAAGATGCACATTTCCGCCAGCGCCGACGGATGGGCGGTCATATGCGGGGCAATTTTGGTCACCGTGCCCGAAGAGGGGGCGTGGATCGGCAGCATGCGGCCGTTGCCAAAGGTCAGCGGCTGGCCGCGCAGCACCTTATCGCCGGGGCGCACGGCGATCTCGCCTTCGTTTCCAATATGCTGTTTCAGCGGCAGAATAAACTGCGCGGGCAGCGGCAGCTGGCGCAGCGGCGTGCCGTTAGACTGGGTCTTCATCTCCGGCGGATGAATGCCGCCGTCGAAGTCCCACAGACGATCTTTCTTAAATAATTTGAACAGATTAAACATGGCTTTCTACTGGAATAACCCGGACAGGGATAGCGTGCAGATCCCATTTCCAGTTAGCTGTGGTGGCCGCAACCGGGCGCATCTCGATGCAGTCGGTCGGGCAGGGGGCAACGCAGAGATCGCAGCCGGTGCAGACGTCGCTCAGCACGGTGTGCATCGCGCGGGTGGCACCGACGATGGCGTCCACCGGGCAGGCCTGAATGCACTTGGTACAGCCGATGCAGTTGGCCTCGTCGATCCACGCCACCTTGCGCTCCGGCTCTTTCGCCTGCTCGTCGCCCAGCGGCTGCGGATCGACGTTAAGCAGCGCCGCCAGCTTGAGCATGGTCTGCTCGCCGCCGGGGGCACACTTGTTAATCATCTCACCGTTGTTGCCGACCGCATCCGCATACGGCTTGCAGCCCGGATAGCCGCACTGCCCGCACTGGCTTTGCGGCAGGATGGCGTCAATCTGTTCAACGATCGGGTCTTCTTCCACCTTAAAGCGGCGCGAGGCGTAGCCCAGCAGGCCGCCAAACACCAGGCTCAGGGCGCTCAGTACGACAACAGCAATCCAAATCGCACTCATCAGAACTTCACCAGTCCGGTGAAGCCCATAAAGGCCAGCGCCATCAGGCCGGCGGTCACCAGCGCGATCGACGAGCCCTTAAACGGCGCAGGCACGTCGGCCAGCACCAGCCGTTCACGGATGCCGGCAAACAGCACCATCACCAGCGAGAAGCCGATCGAGGCGCTGAAGCCGTACAGGGCGGCCTGCAGGAAACTGTGGTTAAGGTTAACGCTAAGCAGCGGCACGCCGAGCACCGCGCAGTTGGTGGTGATCAGCGGCAGGAAGATGCCCAGCAGGCGGTAGAGATCCGGACTGGTTTTACGCACCACCATTTCGGTGAACTGCACCACCACGGCGATCACCAGGATATAGGCCATGGTGCGCAGGTAGACGAGGTCGAGCGGCAGCAGGATCAGGTGGTTCACCAGCCAGGCGCAGATCGACGCCAGGGTGATAACAAAGGTGGTGGCCAGCCCCATGCCGATCGCAGTTTCCAGTTTTTTGGAAACACCCATAAAGGGACAGAGGCCGAGAAACTTCACCAGAACGAAGTTATTCACCAGCACTGTGCCAATAAAAAGAAGCAGGTAATCGGTCATAGTTATGCCTGATAAAGAGAGTAAAACCGTCAGCCCTGCACGCACAGGGCGGTGCATATTATCTGATAATGTGGCGCAGGTCACAACTCCCCGCTGACACGGGGGGATCCATAGCGCACTCAGGATTAAATTCTTGACGTTTTTTTCAGCATCAGCGCTCGGTAAACGTCGCTTTTACCCGCTGAGAGCGTCGAAAATAGGGGGCCAGCACGCTGGCCGCCAGCAGGGCGATCAGCAGCGTGCGCGTGGCCGCACCGTCGGTCACCGACGAAAAAGCGAACGACTTCAGCGCCAGCAGCACCGTCAGCAGCAGCCAGATAATGTAATGGCGCGGTACCCGCTGTGAACGCTGACAGAACAGCCAGGTAAGCCAGCCGCTGTAGACCAGCATCAGCGCCGAGGTCAGCAGCGAGGCCGCCCACGGAATGAACGCGCCTCCGGCCTGGCTGAACAGCACGTTGCGCAGAGCAGGGTCGAGCAGCGCGCTCAGGTACATGGTCATCACCAGCCCGCTGGTCAGCAGCGTCAGGATCAGCCAGGCCAGCGGGGCCAGCAGCCAGCCGCCAATACGCGTTTTAGAGTCAGTAGCCACGGGGTGTCCTTAAGTGAAGCCGCAAAGTGCCGCAGGCGTGCCCCGCCTGCCGTTTTGCAAAGCGGATAATTATACGGAATAAACGCAGGCAGATCATCAGAACCAGAGAGGTTTTACCCGTCGTCGTGCTACCGGAACAGGCGGAAAAGTGGTTACACGACGTAATGCCAGACCGTTTTCGGCACGCGGCCCGGATCGTACAGGCGGCCACCGGAGGCCAGCTCGGCGCGGCGGTGATCGGCGGCGCGGTACATCAGGATAATGTCGCGGTCATCGTTCAGGGAATAGTGGAGATGATCGAACAGTTTCTCCAGGCTCTCCGCTGAACTCACTTTGCGGAATTTCATCAGATAATCAAGAAAGGTCATAGTGGCGGTTGGAAATAAAAATGAGAATGTTCAAGTATATGTGGCCGTCGGACGGAGTCCAGACCGGCAAGTGTAAAATTGTTAAAAATTTTCATAAAGCGTCGTTTCCTGGGCGAATCGGCGCGTTGAGCGCCGCGCGCCTGCTGGTCAAAGTGTGTTGCAGTTCACAAAGTTGGCTTTTGCCCGCGCCGGTAATGGTCCGCTAAGCAATGACAGATCTTCACGCGGTGCTGTAATCGCTACCAAATGTTCGTTACGCAAACGCTTATGTTTATTACGATTATTTAACCTTATTTTTTCCCCACCCAGGCGTTTATTCCATATGACCCGGCGGCAGCCAATGAGGTGAGTTGGCGTAACTCATTTGTTTTTCAGGATTTTGTGAGCATTGTCCAAAATGTTATTCGTTAAATAGTCCAGGCTAACAGGGCTGTTAATCATGAACGATATCATCCCATCAGAGGAACAATGATCATGTGGAAGCGTTTACTCTTATCCACCTTAATTGGTGCCAGCTTGTCTGTACCGGCAATGGCTGAAAATCTGACCGTGGGTTTCTCGCAGGTTGGCTCCGAATCGGGCTGGCGCGCGGCAGAAACCAGCGTGGCAAAAAGTGAAGCACAGAAACGGGGCATCACCCTGAAGATTGCGGATGGTCAGCAGAAACAGGAGAACCAGATCAAGGCGGTACGCTCCTTTATCGCCCAGGGCGTTGATGCCATCTTTATTGCGCCGGTGGTGCAAACCGGCTGGGAACCGGTGCTGGAAGAAGCAAAAGACGCCAAAATTCCGGTGTTCCTGCTGGACCGCGCCATCGTGGTGAAGGACAAATCGCTGTATCAGGCGGTGGTCACCGCGGATAACGTGCTGGAAGGCAAGCTGATCGGCGACTGGCTGGTAAAAGAGCAGGCCGGTAAACCTTGTAACGTGGTCGAACTGCAGGGCACCGTCGGCGCCAGCGTGGCGATTGACCGTAAGAAAGGCTTTGCGGAAGCGATTGCCAACACGCCAAATATCAAGGTGATCCGCTCGCAGTCCGGCGACTTTACCCGCAGCAAAGGTAAAGAGGTGATGGAGAGCTTTATCAAGGCGGAAAACAACGGCAAAAACATCTGCATGGTTTACGCGCACAACGACGATATGGCGATTGGTGCCATTCAGGCGATCAAAGAAGCCGGCCTCAAGCCGGGCAAAGATATTCTCACCGGATCGATCGACGGCGTGCCGGATATCTATAAAGCGATGCTGGCCGGTGAGGCGAATGCCAACGTTGAGCTGACGCCAAATATGGCCGGCCCGGCGTTTGACGCGCTGGAAAAACTGAAAAAAGACGGTACCGCACCGCCGAAAATTATTAAAACCGAAACCAAACTGTTCCTGCCTGCCGATGCGCAGACCGAGCTGGACAGTAAAAAGGGTATGGGTTACTGAGACACCTTGCCGCCCGACGCCGGGCGGCTTTTCTCGTATTGAGGCAGGCGTATGACCATCGAGAACTCGGCACCGACGCTGCTGGATATTCGCGGCGTCAGCAAAACCTTCCCCGGCGTGAAAGCGCTGGACAACGTCTCGTTCTCGCTGCGTGCGGGCGAGATTATGGCGCTGCTCGGCGAAAATGGCGCGGGTAAATCGACCATAATTAAGGTGCTGACCGGCGTATACACCCGTGACGCTGGCACCCTCGCGCTGCAGCAGCAGCCGATCGACCCACGCAGCACCGCCGAGGCCCAGCAACTGGGCATTGGCACCGTGTACCAGGAAGTGAACCTGCTGCCGAACATGTCGGTGGCGGATAACCTGTTTATCGGCCGCGAGCCGAAACGCTTCGGTCTGATTGACCGTAAAACCCTCAACCGTCGCGCCGCCGCGCTGCTGCAGGAGTATGGCTTCGAACTGGACGTCACCCGTCCGCTCGGGCACTTCTCGGTGGCAATGCAGCAGATTATCGCCATCTGCCGCGCGGTGGACCTGTCGGCCAAAGTGCTGATCCTCGATGAACCCACCGCCAGCCTCGACGCGGAAGAGGTCGAAATGCTGTTCACGCTGATGAAACAGCTGCGCGATCGCGGGATGGGGCTGATTTTCGTCACCCACTTCCTCGACCAGGTTTATCGCATTACCGATCGCATTACCGTGCTGCGCAACGGCCAGTTTATCGCCACCCGCGACACCGCCACGCTGCCGCGCGTCGAGCTGATCAAGCTGATGCTCGGGCGCGAGCTGATGGAAACCGCGCTGCAGCGGGCCGGCAGCACCCTTAAAAGCGAACGCCCGGTGGTGGAGTTTAAAGACTTTGGCAAAAAGGGCACGCTGGCCCCGTTCAGCCTGAGCGTAAGGCCGGGTGAAGCGGTGGGCCTGGCCGGGCTGCTCGGCTCCGGCCGCACAGAAACCGCCGAACTGATGTTCGGCATCCGCCGCGCGGACAGCGGCACGGCGCTGATTAAAGGCCAGCCGCACACGCTGCGTTCGCCGGGCCAGGCGTCGCGCCTCGGCATGGGGTTCTGCCCGGAAGATCGCAAAACCGACGGCATTATCGGTGCCGCCTCGGTGCGCGAAAACATTATCCTGGCGCTGCAGGCGCAGCGCGGCTGGCTGCGGCCGCTGCCGCGCGCCGAACAGCAGCAGATCGCCGACCGCTTTATTAAGAGCCTCGGCATCCGCACGCCGGACGCCGAACAGCCGGTGCAGCTGCTCTCCGGCGGCAACCAGCAGAAGGTGCTGCTGTCGCGCTGGCTGGTGACCAAACCGCAGTTTCTGATCCTTGATGAGCCGACGCGCGGCATTGACGTCGGTGCCCACGCCGAAATTATCCGCCTGATCGAAACCCTGTGTGCCGACGGGCTGGCGTTGCTGGTGATCTCCTCCGAGCTGGAAGAGCTGGTCGGTTACGCCGATCGGGTGGTGATCCTGCGCGATCGCCAGCAGGTGGCGGAAATCCCGCTGGAACAGCTGTCGGTGGCGGCAATTGTTAACGCCATCGCCGCAGGAGGGGAGCAGCATGCTTGAAACAGACCTGGTGCCGGGGAAAACGCCGATGCGCAAACGTAAACTACCGCCGGGGCTGCCGCAGATCGCCGCGCTGATGCTGGTGCTGATTATCGACAGCCTGGTGGCAAACAACTTCTTTGCTATCCACCTGCAGGACGGGCGGCTGTTTGGCAGCCCGATTGACATCCTTAACCGCGCCGCGCCGGTGGCGATCCTTGCCATCGGCATGACGCTGGTGATCGCCACCGGCGGTATCGACCTGTCGGTGGGCGCGGTGATGGCTATCGCCGGGGCCACCGCCGCCACGCTGACCGTGGCCGGCCACAGCCTGCCGGTGATCATTCTGGTTACCCTCGGCAGCGGCCTGCTGTGCGGGCTGTGGAACGGCGTGCTGGTGGCGCTGCTGAAAATCCAGCCGTTCGTCGCCACCCTGATCCTGATGGTGGCCGGGCGCGGCGTGGCGCAGCTGATTACCGAAGGGCAGATCGTCACCTTTAACAACGACGCGCTGGCGCAGCTGGGCAGCGGCACGCTGCTGTGGCTGCCGGTGCCGCTGTGGATCACCCTCGGGCTGGCGCTGCTGGTGTGGCTGCTGGCGCGAAAAACCGCGCTGGGGCTGTTTATCGAGGCGGTGGGCATTAACCTGCGCGCGGCGCGCAACGCCGGCGTTAACGGCTGGCTGGTGGTGATGAGCACCTATCTGCTGAGCGGGCTGTGTGCGGCGGTGGCAGGCTTAATCGTCGCGGCGGATATCCGCGGCGCGGACGCCAACAACGCCGGGCTGTGGCTGGAGCTGGACGCCATTCTGGCGGTGGTGATCGGCGGCGCGTCGCTGATGGGTGGGCGCTTTAACCTGTTTCTGTCGCTGATCGGCGCGCTGATTATTCAGGCGATGAACACCGGTATTCTGCTGTCGGGCTTCCCGCCCGAGCTGAATCAGGTGGTGAAAGCGGTGGTGGTAATGGCGGTACTGCTGCTGCAGTCGCCACGATTTATTCAACTGTTCAAGCGAGGGCCACGCCGTGATTAAACGTCATTTACCCTTAATGATTACCCTGCTGGTGTTTGTGGCGGGCTATCTGTTCTGTCTGAGCCAGTTTCCCGGCTTCGCTTCCACGCGGGTGATCGCCAATATTCTGACCGATAACGCGTTTCTCGGCATTATCGCGGTGGGGATGACCTTTGTGATCCTCTCCGGCGGTATCGATCTGTCGGTGGGGGCGGTGATCGCCTTTACCGGGGTGTTTCTGGCGCGGGCGATTGGCGACTATAACCTGAACCCGTGGCTGGCGTTTGCGCTGGTGATGGGGATGGGGTCGGCGTTTGGTGCCTTTATGGGCTGGCTGATCGACGCGCTGAAGATCCCGGCGTTTATTATCACCCTCGCCGGGATGTTCTTTCTGCGCGGCTGCAGTTATCTGGTGGCTGAATCTTCGCTGCCGATCGACCATCCGCTGTACGGCACGCTGTCGTCGATGGCGTGGAAGATCCCCGGCGGCGGGCGGCTTAGTCTGCTGGCGGTGATTATGCTGGCGGTGGTGGTGTTTGGTATTTTAGTGGCGCACCGTACCCGCTTTGGTAATCAGGTGTATGCCATCGGCGGCAACGCGACGTCGGCGCAGCTGATGGGGATTTCCACCCGTAGTACCACGGTGCGTATTTATATGCTGTCGTCGGCGCTGGCGACGCTGGCCGGGATTGTGTTCTCCATTTATACGTCGGCGGGGTATGCGCTGGCGGGGATGGGGGTGGAGCTGGATGCGATTGCGTCAGTGGTGATTGGCGGGACGCTGTTGTCCGGCGGGGTGGGTACGGTGCTGGGGACGCTGTTTGGCGTGCTGATTCAGGGGTTGATTCAGACGTGGATCAATTTTGACGGCACGCTGAGTTCGTGGTGGACCAAGATTGCGATTGGCGTGCTGTTGTTTGCCTTTATTGCGCTGCAGCGGGTGTTGTCGGTGATGTGGGACAGGCAGCAGAATGCGCCGGTGAAGCGGCTTAATTCGGGGGCGGCGGGGTAGTTCTTTCGTTGCTGGCATGGGAAGGGGGGCGATTTAAGGATCGTTCCCCTTTTTTGGCTTTGGGGTTTGGTTGCTTTTAGTTTGGATGCCTGGCTTATCGGGGTAATCCGGAACGCGGACCCGCTACACCGTATATGGACGCTCCCGGTTGAACAAGGCGTTTTTCAGTAAGAGGTAAAATCGGTAAATGCAGCCATATATCCGG
>NZ_JRZZ01000031.1:50384-53909 GCF_002865965.1 Erwinia sp. B116 | reverse complement strand
GAGGCCAGCCGGTTCGCGCCGTGCAGCCCGGTATAGCTCACCTCGCCGATCGCATACAGCCCGTTAACGTCGCTGCGCCCGCGCCGGTCGACCATCACCCCGCCGCAGGTGTAGTGGGCGGCGGGCACGATCGGGATCGGCTGGCGGGTGAGATCGAAGCCCAGCGTCAGCAGCTTTTCACAGATGGTCGGGAAGTGGGCGCGGATAAAGTCCGCCGGCTGGTGGCTGATATCCAGATACATGCAGTCGGCACCCAGCCGCTTCATCTCATGATCGATGGCACGCGCCACGATATCGCGCGGGGCCAGCTCGCCGCGCGGGTCAAACTCCGGCATAAAGCGCGTGCCGTCCGGGCGCAGCAGCCGCGCCCCCTCGCCGCGCAACGCCTCGGTCAGCAGGAAGTTGCGCGCCTCGGGGTGGAACAGGCAGGTGGGGTGAAACTGATTAAATTCCAGGTTGGCCACCCGGCAGCCGGCGCGCCACGCCATGGCGATGCCGTCGCCGGAGGCGACGTCCGGATTAGTGCTGTACTGATAGACGTTGGCAGCGCCGCCGGTGGCCAGCACCACCGCCCGCGCCGCGCAGCGCTCGACCACTTCCAGATTACGGTTCCACACCCACGCGCCGACCACCCGCCGCTCACCGGGCAGGCCGAGTTTATCGGAGACGATCAGGTCGACGGCGTTGCTGCGCTCCAGCACGCGAATATTCGGGTGGCTTAACGCCTGGCTGACCAGGGTAGTTTCCACTGCTCTGCCGGTAGCGTCGGCGCTGTGCAGGATGCGGCGGTGGCTGTGCCCGCCCTCGCGGGTCAGATGGTAGAGTGACGGGGCGTTCTCGGTCATATCCCGGTCAAAGGGCACGCCGCGGTCGATCAGCCACTGCACACAGTGGCGCGCGTTGCCGGCAATAAACGCCACCGCTTCGCGTTCGCACAGCCCGTCTCCGGCGATCAGCGTGTCCTCAACGTGGGACTCAATGCTGTCGGTTTCATCAAACACCGCCGCAATTCCGCCCTGCGCGTAGAGGGTTGAGCCTTCGCTGAGCGGCCCCTTACTCAGCACGGTCACCTGGTGGCGTTCCGCCAGGCGCAGCGCCAGCGACAGCCCGGCCGCGCCGCTGCCAATAATCAGTACGTCACAGCAGTATTCAGAGGTCTGGGTCATGTTGTTTAATTTACTAAACAGGTTGTTTGCTGAGCATAACACCCATTGTGGCGCGGGAACATGGCTTTTTTTTCAGCAGTCACCCCGCCGTTTCAGGGCGTGGCACAGCCTCGCCCCGGCAAAACGGCTGCAGAATGCTATTATCTGCTGAGTGACGTTTACTATGGTGAACCGTGGTAAATCAACAAGATTAGAGGGTGAAAAATGGGGCCTGTTGCGTTACTCTGCGGCGTCAATGCCACGCCTGCTCCCCACCGGGTGCGGGGTGAAGCGCAGCAGTGGCCAGCAGAACGGCTAAAATGCATAAAAAAGTCAGCCCTTCTGCAAAAGCGCACCTGTGGCATCACAAAAATAATGGCGTAACGGAACTAACCAGAGATACCTGACTCAAAACCCCTGCTTGCTCGAAAAAAAAGATAGTGGGTTTACACTGGGAGTTCAGTTACGCGTGGAAAATGATTTGGGGAGACCTTACCTCGGATGAGCGAGCAGATAACGGATCAGGTCCTCGTTGAACGGGTACAAAAAGGCGATCAGAAGGCATTCAATTTACTGGTAATCCGTTACCAGCATAAGGTAGCCAGTCTGGTTTCCCGCTATGTTCCCTCAGGAGATGTACCTGACGTAGTTCAGGAGTCGTTTATTAAGGCCTATCGCGCGCTGGAGTCGTTCCGGGGTGATAGCGCTTTCTATACCTGGCTCTACCGGATTGCCGTCAACACGGCCAAAAATTACCTGGTTGCCCAGGGCCGCCGCCCGCCGTCCAGCGATGTCGATGCGATCGACGCTGAAAACTTTGAAAGTGCGGGGGCACTGAAAGAAATTTCGAACCCTGAGAACTTAATGTTGTCAGAAGAGCTGAGACAAATTGTTTTTCGTACCATCGAGTCTCTACCCGAAGATTTGCGTATGGCGATTACCCTGCGCGAGCTTGATGGTCTCAGCTATGAAGAGATAGCCGTTATCATGGACTGCCCGGTAGGCACCGTACGTTCACGAATCTTTCGGGCCCGTGAAGCTATCGATAATAAAATTCAACCGCTTATCCAACGCTAGCGATAGCGGACACAGGAAGGGTATTGAGGCATGCAGAAAGAACAACTTTCCGCTCTGATGGACGGTGAGAGCGTTGATAACCAGCTGCTGGCTGAATTATCACAAGACGCATCACTCCAAAAAAATTGGGAAAGCTATCATCTGATCCGCGATACACTCCGCGGTGATGTGCCACAGCTGCTCAATTTTGATATCGCTGACCGCGTGGCGGCAGCGATCGAGCAAGAACCTGCACAGCGCATTACGCATCTGATTACGGAAGAGCAGCCAAAGCCGGCTGACGTCGCCGCGATGCCGTTCTGGGGGCGCGTGCGTCCGTGGGCCGCGCAGATCACTCAGGTTGGCCTGGCGGCCTGCGTCTCACTGGCGGTGATCGTTGGCGTGCAGCAGTATAACAAGCCGGTGCAGCAGTCTGTCGATACACCGGTGTTTAACACCCTGCCGGTGATGGGGCAGGCCTCTCCGGTCAGCCTGGGCGTGCCGACCGACAACGCCATCAGCGGCAATGCTAACCAGCAGGTTCAGGATCAGCGCCGCCGGGTTAACGCCCTGCTGCAGGATTACGAACTGCAGCGCCGCCTGCACGCTGACCAGCTGAAGCTAGATCAAAGCCCTGAACAGCAGGCCGCTGCCCAGGTCCCTGGCAATCAGTCGTTAGGAATGCAGCAGCAGTAATGAAGCAACTTTTGTGTGCCGTCAGCCTGCTGGCTGGTGGCCTGATTTACTCTACTGTCGCCCCGGCGCAAACCGCGCCTGCGGCGCTGTTACAGCAGATGGAACAGGCCAGCCAGTCCCTCAGTTATGAATTCGCCTATATCAACGTTTCCCGCCTGGGGATCGAATCTCTGCGCTATCGCCATGCGGTAATCGGCAATAAAACCTACGCCCAGCTGCTGCAGATGGATGATGAGCGTCGTGAGATCATACAGCGCGGTAGCGAAATCAGCTATTTTGAACCGGGGCTGGAGCCCTTCACCATGACCGGCGACCACATCGTGGATTCTCTGCCGGCGCTGGTGTATGCCGATTTTCAGAAGCTGGCCGCCAGCTACGATTTTGTGCCGGTTGGCCGTATGCGCATGGCTGACCAGCTGTGTGAGATGATCCGCATCGTCTCGCGCGACGGCACCCAGTACGGCTACATGGTGTGGCTGGACAGCGACACTAAGCTGCCACTGCGCATCGACCTGCTGGATCGCGACGGCGAAACCCTCGAACAGTACCGGGTGATCAGCTTCGCCGTCGACCAGGGCGTCAGTAAGGCGATGGCCGGGCTGGAAACCGCGCAGATGCCGCCGGTGCT
>NZ_JRZZ01000031.1:0-50369 GCF_002865965.1 Erwinia sp. B116 | reverse complement strand
CCGCGCAGATGCCGCCGGTGCTGGCGGTACCGGCCGGCAGCCAGGTGAAGTTCAACTGGCAGACCGGCTGGCTGCCCGCCGGCATGAAACAGGTGGCGCAGAACCGCCGCCAGCTGCCGTCGCTGAACCGTCCGGTGGAGTCGCGTCTCTACTCTGACGGCCTGTTCAGCTTCTCGGTGAACGTCACCATGGCCGATAAAAACAGCGCACCGCAGCAATTGCGCACCGGGCGTCGTACGGTGCAGACGGTTGTGCGTAATAATGCGGAGATCACCGTGGTCGGCGAACTGCCGCCGGCCACGGCCAAACGCATCGCTGACAGCATTACTTTAGGTACCGCACCATGATGAGAGAATGGGCCACGGTGGTTTCGTGGCAAAACGGCGTCGCCACGTTGCACTCCGAAATAAAAACCTCCTGCAGCAGCTGCTCTGCCCGTAAAGGTTGCGGTAGCCATATGCTCAACAAGCTGGGGCCGAAAAACGCCCACGTGATGACCGTGGCCAGCGCCGAGCCGCTGATCCCTGGCCAGCGAATCGAACTGGGCATTGCCGAAGCCAGCCTGCTCAGCTCCGCGCTGCTGGTCTATATGACGCCTCTGCTGGGGCTGTTTATCGTCGCCGGCCTGTTCCAGCTGCTGTTTCACAGCGATCTGGCGGCGGCCAGCGGCGCGCTGCTGGGTGGCACGGGCGGCTTTATCGTCGCCAGAGGTATCTCCGGCCTGCTTGGCCGGGCCGCCGCTTACCAGCCGGTGATCCTCAGCGTCGCGCTGCCGCCGGATGCGATTAGCGTCATCACCGATGCCTGAGTTCGCGCGGTGTCTCCGGTTGCTCATCGCTGCCGCAGACACCGCACCCAGGTCAGACATTTCGCTCCAGTCATTTACACCGCTGCATCACGGCTTCCTGAACCGATCCCACAGCGACGCATCGCGATACTCTCGTTTGCCGTACTGTTTCCACCCCGTTGATATGTCGTGGAGAAGTTACCTTGTATTCTTTCGCCTGGGTGGCTAACAGTGTAAGATGCGACACATATTATTGGTGGGGTCATCGTAATCGATCGCGGTATGAGCCCATAGCGCTACCCACCATGCGAATTTCAACATTTCCTGATGCGAAAAAATCCATATAAATGAAGCACATAAGAAACTTTTCAATCATCGCGCACATCGACCACGGTAAATCCACGCTCTCCGACCGTCTGATTCAGATTTGCGGTGGCCTGAGCGAACGTGAAATGGCTGCACAGGTTCTGGATTCAATGGATTTAGAACGCGAGCGCGGCATCACCATCAAAGCGCAAAGCGTGACCCTCGATTATCACGCGCAGAACGGTGAAACTTACCAGCTCAATTTTATCGACACCCCAGGCCACGTGGACTTCTCCTATGAAGTGTCCCGTTCGCTGGCGGCCTGCGAAGGCGCGCTGCTGGTGGTGGATGCCGGGCAGGGCGTGGAAGCGCAGACCCTGGCAAACTGCTACACCGCGATGGAAATGGATCTGGAAGTGGTGCCGGTTCTGAACAAAATTGACCTGCCGGCGGCCGATCCCGATCGTGCGGCGCAGGAAATTGAAGATATTGTCGGCATTGATGCTACCGACGCGGTGCGTTGCTCGGCGAAAACCGGCGTTGGCGTGCCTGACGTGCTGGAGCGCCTGGTGCGCGACATCCCGCCGCCGGAAGGCGATCCTGAAGGCCCGCTGCAGGCGCTGATTATCGACTCCTGGTTCGATAACTACCTGGGCGTAGTGTCGCTGGTGCGTATAAAGAACGGTACCCTGCGCAAGGGCGAAAAAATTAAGGTAATGAGTACCGGTCAGACCTATAACGCTGACCGTCTGGGCATCTTCACGCCGAAGCGCGTTGATACCGACGTGCTGAACTGCGGCGAAGTGGGCTGGCTGGTCTGTGCGATCAAAGACATCCTCGGCGCGCCGGTCGGTGATACGCTGACCCTGGCACGTAACCCGGCGGAAAAAGCGCTGCCAGGCTTCAAAAAAGTGAAGCCGCAGGTTTACGCCGGCCTGTTCCCGATCAGCTCTGACGATTACGAAGCCTTCCGCGACGCGCTCGGCAAGCTGAGCCTCAACGACGCCTCACTGTTCTACGAGCCGGAAAGCTCCACCGCGCTGGGCTTCGGCTTCCGCTGTGGCTTCCTCGGCCTGCTGCACATGGAGATCATCCAGGAGCGTCTGGAGCGCGAGTACGACCTGGAGCTGATCACCACCGCACCGACCGTGGTCTACGAAGTTGAAACCACCGACGGTGCCGTGGTCTACGTTGACAGCCCGGGCAAACTGCCGGCGCTGAACAGCATCCTTGAGCTGCGCGAGCCGATCGCCGAGTGTCATATGCTGCTGCCGCAGGAGTTCCTCGGCAACGTGATCACCCTGTGTATCGAAAAACGCGGCGTGCAGACCAACATGGTTTACCACGGTAACCAGGTGGCGCTGACCTATGAAATCCCGATGGCCGAAGTGGTGCTCGACTTCTTTGACCGTCTGAAGTCCACCTCACGCGGTTACGCGTCGCTGGACTACAATTTCAAACGCTTCCAGGCCTCTGATATGGTGCGCGTCGACGTGCTGATCAACAGCGAGCGCGTGGATGCGCTGGCGCTGATCACCCACCGTGACAACTCGCAGTACCGTGGCCGTGAACTGGTAGAGAAGATGAAAGAGCTGATCCCACGCCAGCAGTTTGATATTGCAATTCAGGCAGCGATCGGCGCACACATCATTGCCCGTTCTACCGTAAAACAGCTGCGTAAAAACGTGCTGGCCAAGTGCTACGGCGGCGACGTCAGCCGTAAGAAAAAGCTGCTGCAGAAGCAGAAAGACGGTAAGAAGCGCATGAAGCAGGTGGGTAACGTTGAGCTGCCGCAGGAAGCGTTCCTTGCCATTCTGCACGTGGGTAAAGAGAGTAAATAAGGCCCGTTTGGGGCCGTGAGGGAACTGGAATGGCTAATATGTTCGCCCTGATTCTGGCGATAGCGACGTTGATCACCGGTATTATCTGGTGCGTGGATAAGTTCAAATGGGCACCGGCTCGTCGCGCGAAACGCGCGGCGGCGCAGACTGCCGGCGAAGAGCAGAGCAAGGCTGATAAACAGCCGGGCTGGGTGGAAACCGCCGCGTCGGTTTTCCCGGTGCTGTTCTTTGTGTTTATCGTGCGCTCTTTTGCTTATGAGCCTTTCCAGATCCCGTCCGGTTCGATGATGCCGACGCTGCTGATCGGCGACTTTATCCTGGTGGAGAAGTACGCTTACGGCATTAAAGATCCAATTACCCAGACCACGCTGATCCCAACCGGGCATCCTAAGCGCGGCGATATCGCGGTATTTAAATACCCGAAAGACCCAAGCGTGGACTACATTAAGCGGGTGATCGGCCTGCCGGGCGACCGGGTGACTTACGATCCGCTGAGCAAAACGGTGTCAATCGCTCCGGGTTGTACCACAAGCGCCAGCTGCACCAGCGCACTTGCGGTCACTTACTCAGACGTTGAGCCGAGCGACTTTATCCAGACCTTCAACGGTTACGGCGGCAATGAATCCGGCAACGGGTTCTTCCAGAAGCCACAGGGTGAAACCCTGCAGGGCGGCCTGCGTTTAGCCACCCGCAATGAAACCCTGGGCGACGTGACGCACCGTATTCTGCTGGTCACCCAGGCGCCAAGCCAGCCGGGTGCTTATTACCAGCAGCCGGGACAGCCGCAGTCGAGCTGGGTGGTGCCCGAAGGCATGTACTTCATGATGGGTGACAACCGCGATAACAGCGCGGACAGCCGTTACTGGGGCTTTGTGCCGGAGCGTAATCTGGTCGGTAAGGCTACCGCGATCTGGATGAGTTTCGAAAAACAGGAAGGTGAATGGCCGACCGGCGTCCGTCTCAGCCGGATTGGTGGTATTCACTAACCGCCTGCCGCCTGCGGGCTGCAAACGATATTTAACGGTTGGCTTCCCGAACGGGGAGCCACTGCACACGAAACAGATTGTGTTGGTCCCGACGCTCAGCCCTGTTCCGTGTGCAGCATAATTGACGCATTCAGAAATTGGTAACGCATGAACCCCATCGTAATTAACAAGCTCCAGCGTAAGCTGGGCTACACTTTTACTCATCAGGACCTGTTACAGCAGGCGCTCACCCACCGCAGCGCCAGCAGTAAGCATAACGAAAGACTGGAATTCCTCGGCGATTCGATTTTGAGTTACGTCATTGCTAACGCGCTCTATCACCGTTTTCCCCGCGTGGATGAAGGCGATATGAGCCGCATGCGTGCCACGCTGGTGCGTGGTAACACGCTGGCTGAGATGGCACGGGAATTTGACCTTGGCGAGTGTCTGCGCCTGGGACCGGGCGAGCTGAAAAGCGGCGGCTACCGTCGTGAATCGATTCTGGCTGACACCGTGGAGGCGCTGATCGGTGGCGTCTTCCTCGACAGTGACATCCAGACCATCGAGCAACTGATCCTCAGCTGGTACGCCAGCCGTCTGGAGCAGATCAGCCCGGGAGATAAGCAAAAGGATCCAAAAACGCGTCTGCAGGAGTTTCTGCAGGGTCGCCATCTGCCGCTGCCCTCCTATCTGGTGGTGCAGGTGCGTGGCGAAGCGCACGATCAGGAATTTACTATTCACTGCCAGGTGAGCGGTATGGCAGATCCGGTGGTGGGCACCGGATCCAGCCGTCGCAAAGCTGAGCAGGCAGCGGCCGAACAGGCGCTGATTAAGCTGGGAATTGAATGAACGAACAAACTACCCATTGCGGCTTTATTGCTATCGTCGGCCGCCCGAACGTCGGTAAATCGACCTTACTGAACCAGTTACTGGGTCAGAAGATTTCTATTACCTCGCGCAAGCCGCAGACCACGCGTCACCGCATTATGGGCATCCATACGGAAGGGGCGTATCAGGCGATCTACGTCGATACCCCCGGCCTGCATATGGAAGAAAAAAGGGCGATCAACCGCCTGATGAACCGCGCCGCCAGCAGCTCGATCGGCGACGTCGAGCTGGTGATCTTCGTGGTTGAAGGCACCCGCTGGACTCCGGACGACGAGATGGTGCTGAACAAGCTGAAAGATGGCAAAGTGCCGGTGCTGCTGGCGATCAACAAGGTCGACAACATCACTGATAAAAGCATTCTGCTGCCGCACCTGCAGTTCCTCAGCGAGCAGATGAACTTTATGGACGTGGTGCCGATCTCTGCCGAGAAGGGCAACAACGTCGATACCATCGCCAGCATTGTGCGCAAGCTGCTGCCGGCCGCGGAGCACCACTTCCCGGAAGAGTACGTGACCGACCGTTCGCAGCGCTTTATGGCCTCGGAGATCATCCGCGAGAAACTGATGCGCTTCCTCGGTGCCGAGCTGCCGTATTCGGTGACGGTTGAGATCGAGCAGTTCGTCAGCAACGAGCGCGGCGGCTACGATATCAACGGCCTGATCCTCGTGGAGCGCGAAGGTCAGAAGAAGATGGTGATTGGCAACAAAGGGGCCAAAATCAAAACCATCGGGATTGAAGCCCGTCGCGATATGGAAGAGATGTTCGAGGCGAAAGTGCACCTTGAGCTGTGGGTGAAAGTGAAGTCGGGCTGGGCGGATGATGAACGCGCCTTACGCAGCCTGGGCTACACCGACGACCTCTGAGCCTGATGGACGGCTGGCAACGCGCCTTTGTCCTGCACTCGCGGCCATGGAGCGAAACCAGCCTGCTGCTCGATCTGTTCTCTGAGCAGCATGGCCGGGTACGGGTGCTGGCGAAAGGCGCCCGATCCAAACGCTCCAGCCTGAAAGGGGCGTTACAGCCGTTTACGCCGCTGCTGGTCCGCTGGGGCGGCCGCGGTGAAGTCAAAACGCTGCGCGGTGCCGAACCGGTATCGCTGGCGCTGCCGCTCAGCGGCACCACGCTCTACTGCGGCCTCTACGTTAACGAGCTGCTCTCCCGCGTGCTGGAGCACGAAACCGCCTTCAGCGAACTGTTCTTCGACTACCTGCACTGCATCCAGGCGCTGGCCGCCACGGCCGATTCGCCCGAACCCGCTTTACGCCGTTTTGAACTGGCGATGCTTGGCCACCTTGGCTACGGCGTCGACTTTCTGCACTGCGCCGGTAGCGGCGAGGAAGTGGCCGACGGTATGACCTACAGCTACCGCGAAGAGAAGGGCTTCATCGCCAGCCTGGTAACCGGCCACCGCAGCTTTACCGGCCGGCAGCTGCGCGCGCTGTGGCAGCGCGAATTTCCTGACGCCGATACCCTGCGCGCCGCCAAACGCTTCACCCGCATGGCGCTGAAACCTTACCTGGGCGGGCGGCCGCTGAAAAGTACCGAACTGTTCCGCCAGTTTGTGCCGAAAAAACGCGCGGCCGCTGCACCATCCGGCGACGAATAGGCGCAGGTCATACCCCTGACCGCGCTGAACGTTGTACACTGCTGCAAGAATCCGAAGTCACTAAGATCATCCGAGGACCGTCATGGCTGAACTGTTGTTAGGCGTTAATATCGATCACGTTGCCACGGTGCGTAACGCGCGCGGCACAAATTATCCTGACCCGGTGCAGGCGGCATTTGTCTCCGAGCAGGCGGGCGCGGACGGGATTACCGTGCACCTGCGCGAAGATCGCCGCCATATTACCGATCGCGACGTGCGCATCCTGCGTGAGACTATTCAGACGCGGATGAACCTTGAAATGGCGGTCACCGATGAGATGGTGGCGATCGCCCTTGAGGTACAGCCGCAGTTCTGCTGCCTGGTGCCGGAGAAACGCGAAGAGGTAACCACCGAAGGCGGCCTCGACGTCGCCGGTCAGCAGGAAAAAGTGACGGCGGCGGTCGCGCGTCTCAGCGCCGCCGGTATCCTGGTGTCGCTGTTTATTGATGCCGATCGCCTGCAGATTGACGCGGCGGTGGCGGCCGGTGCGCCTTATATTGAAATTCATACCGGTGCCTACGCCGAAGCGCCGGAAGGACCGCAGCGTGACGCGGAGCTGGCGCGTATCGCCGAAGCGGCCACCTACGCGGCCGGCAAAGGGCTGAAGGTTAACGCCGGCCACGGCCTGACCTACCACAACGTGCAGGCCATCGCGCTGCTGCCGGAGATCTTTGAGCTGAATATCGGCCACGCGATTATCGGTCGCGCGGTGTTCAGCGGGCTGGCCGCGGCGGTGCAGGAGATGAAACAGCTGCTGCGCGAAGCGCGTCGCTAATGGCGATCCTCGGCCTCGGCACCGATATCGTGGAGATCGCCCGCATTGAAGGGGTGATCTCCCGCTCCGGCGACCGGCTGGCAAAGCGGGTGCTCAGCGCCAATGAGTGGGCGCAGTATCAGGCCCATCAGCAGCCGGTGCGCTTTCTCGCTAAGCGCTTTGCGGTCAAAGAGGCGGCGGCAAAAGCCTTCGGCACCGGCATTCGCGGTGGCCTGGCGTTTAACCAGTTCGAAGTCTATAACGATGAACTGGGTAAACCCGGGCTGCGCTTTTTCCTGCATGCGCAGGAGCTGGCGCAGAAGCTCGGCGTGGCGCACGTCCACGTTACGCTCGCCGACGAGCGGCACTACGCCTGTGCCACGGTGATTATTGAAAGTTAAGGACGCCGTACGTTAACGTGCCTGCTTATCTTGCAGGCTGGCTGACTCGCTGACTCGCTGACTCGCTGACTCGCTGACCTGCTGGCCTGCTGGCCGGCAGGTTCAGCCGTTTTGTTGTGACGAAGCTGACTGCTTTAGCGGGCCAGCTCCGTTGAATGATGCAGCATCACGAATTTCTCCCACAGCTGTGCATTATCCTCCACGCGCTGCGGATCGCTGATAATGGTGTTATCGATCGGGCAGACCTGCTGGCAGGTCGGCACCTCGTAGTGGCCGACGCACTCGGTACAGCGATCGCCGTCAATTTCGTAGAACTCCGCGCCAAAGCTAATTGCCGCGTTCGGGCATTCGGGTTCGCACATATCGCAGTTGATGCAGCGGTGGGTGATCAGTAAAGACATAGTGATGAGTTATCCAAAAAATACATTAAAATAAATAAGTTACTATCTGTCCCTAAAACGCACGCTGAATACTAAGGTGTGATTATGTACAGTATCGTTCGTTTGAAAAAACCTTTGCAGCAACACAAAACAGTAACACAGTAAGAAAATGCTCCTTTGATCTGCCGCATGTGTGAAGTACTTATCAGTTCCGTTTGTGCCGGATTATTTTCGTGGTCAGCTAAAACTGGTGACAGTTTTAGCATTTTTCCAAAAGGAGTTTTTCTGATTCATTGGGTACCACAGATCTCTTACCGATCTCGTGTTCATATTACCTCCTGTCATGTGGCACAAATTTAGTGAACTACCCCATATGATTTTTGAGATGAAATGGTGCATGTAATTTTCCACCAATGGTTGGTTTGTCCATTTTTTTAAATTGAATAGATCCTTTCTGTGCGAAGTGGCATAATTTAGATTGTTATTAATAATACATGAGGTCGTTTTTTATGAAAGTAGTTAATGTTGATAAAAAAGGATTTAGAGAAATCAACATGATGTTTTTGATTTTTGTTTTTCTTTCTTTTGCTTTTTCAGTTATAATTTATTTTTATTACTACTTTTTTTCAGAATCTTCAATTATTAAGATTGTGTTTAATATGATGGGTGGCGTACCATCGATAATATCTCTTAAAAATATTCCTTTTAGTATTTTAATGAGTGCATTTAGCAAAACTGCGCCATTTTTTGGTATTGCATGGTTTTTAATTTCATTTAACAAAATATCACCGGTATTTAAAGTCGAAAGAAAAACGATTTTTTTATCTAATTTCCTATATCCTTTTTTTTATTTTATCTATATTTATATAACATTGTTTTGCAATCATGAAATTTCGACATCAGGAAGATTTATTAGAATATTCACAGTGAATGACTTTTTTTTGTTGTTGTTTTTTTCAGTGGTTCATTTTATTATATCATTTCTAACTTATTCTCTGTTTCTTATCCCTTTCATGACGTACAAAATGAGTAAGAGAGGGCGATGAGCCCTCTTGGTTTCAAAAAGCAGGTTTTAACAATTCATTGTTTATTTTCTCTGCTACTTTAGCATCGATAAGTGATGCCAGAAAAGCCACAACTATTATGCCTGCTACAGTTAAAGCTGTAGTTGTCATCCCTGCCGCAAGTAACCAGGGAGCCAAAGCTGCAGAAAAAACACCTAATGCTATAGTACTCGCAATACCGCTAAGTACCCAGGATTCTACTTCCAGTACTAATGGCCCCCAGTTACCTGTTTTAATACCCTCGATAAACTTCTGGCGTACTGTATCTACTTTTAAAATGAGTCCGGCAACATTAAATGATCTGCCAAGCTTACCTACCTTATCTGCCATATCTTTAGCATCGAAACCTTTTAAAGCATTAACAATCGCATCCTTGTCAGATGATTTTATTTTCATTGACGGGTTTTCAATGATTTTCTGCAGGGATTTCATGGCATCATCATAACTCCTTATGGTTTTTCCTTGAAAGTTACGAATGTCTTCTGCTATTTCTTTTACAATTTCATTGTATTTTTTCACAATGGTTTTGCTGATATCTTTACCCGTGCTCTTACTTTTAATAATCAACTTACTTTATGAGCCCCTGGCAGGGCGGCATTTTTTCTATTTAATAAGTTCACCTGTTTTTTACAAAGTGTATCATCACAGTTTTCATGAGTCGGGAGAGTCCTGCAGATACTGGGCTAAGGGCCTACGGGCCATGCATCGTTCATTCAGACATATCCTGTCTTTGAACATGACGATGTGGATATCGGTCTCAATCAGCAAGTCGGTGCAGACGGGGTAGTGACGCGGGAGCACGCCTGTTGCAGGTGCTAAGGACACAATTATGCGGAATCAACTGTACCGTTTAATGTGAGGCCTGGCTGTTGGTCTCTTCGCTGCAGACCGCGCTATCCGTATAGCGACGGTCTGGTAAGTTGAGTTGTATAAATAGTAGGCTAAAGTATTTAAGTTAGTTAAATCAGCTTCTTCACCAGCGCTTCGCTGTGGCGAATATGGCTGGAGGCGCGTTCCGGATCGCGCTGTACCAGCGCCATAAACAGCAGGTCGGTCAGCGCCAGCTGAGCGGTAGTGGAGGAGATCGCCGCGCTGCGCGTGGTCTGCTCTTCGGCCACCGTGTAAAGGCAGTGGCTCGCCGACTGCTGCAGGGTGTTAGGGGTAAAGCCGGTAAAGGCCAGCACCGTGGCTCCGATGCGCTGGGCTTCCTGCGCCGCCAGATTGATCTCGCGCCGCTCACCGGTGTAGGAGATCGCCAGCAGCACGTCGCCCGGCGCCAGCGCCTGCACGCTGGCCAGCAGCGCGTGCATATCCTGCTCGGCCACCGCGCTGATGCCGATCTTCATCAGCTTCCACGAGAAGTCCTTCGCCACCAGCCCCGAGGCACCAATGCCGACCAGCACGATACGGTTGGCGTTCTTCAGCAGGCGCAGCGTCTCCAGTAGCATCTCCTCGCTGTTGATATCCAGCGTGGCGCGGATCGCCGACTGTTTCTCGGTAAAGAGTTTTTCACCGACCACCTTCAGCGAATCGTCGCTGAGGATGTGGTTATGTACGGTGATCGCCTCTTTGTCTGACAGCGACTCGCTCAGCGCCATCTTCAGCGCCGGAAAGCCCTTATAACCCAGCTTCTGCGCGAACTTAACCACGCTGGACTGGCTGACGCCCGACTCATCGGCCAGCTTCTGCGAACTCAGGTGGCGGGCACGGTCCGGCTGCGACAGCAGATAATCCGCCAGGCGACGCTCATTCAAAGCCAGGCTGGGATACAGCTGACGAATACGCAGCAGTGAACTCATCTCATTTCCTCTCGCGAACGCGGGTCCATCGTATTGAATTATCTGTAATGATAACAGGCGGCACCCTAAGTCTAACCCCCTGTTTGACAGATTCCATGATTAAACACGTGAAATTTCTCATTTCATGGCGGCGGTCAGCGCCGGAAGCCGTTTACAGGGTAAAGGAAGCAGCGCTGATTCCACGGCAATCGATAAAACGGCACTGGCGCGGGTGGATCTGAATAAAGCGGCAGCCGCGCAGATCGCAGCGCTCAAACACCAGCGGTTTCTGCCCGGTTTCACAGTGGGAAAAAGTACTGCCGCTAAAGCTGCAGTCGTGAAAACGCAGGTCGTCGAGCACGCAGCGGTTAAACAGCGAGTGGTTCAGCACGCTGTGGCGCACCAGCGTGTCCCGCCACAGCGTGCGGTAAAAGATCGCCTGCAACTGGCCCCCGGCGATCAGCAGGCCCTTAAAGCGGCTGCGGGTAAACAGCCCCTGCAGAGTAAAGGTGTGGCTAAAACCACCGGTACCGTCGATGTTCAGCACGTCGCAGTCATTATCCTCAACGATCAGCCCGCTACCAGGCTGCAGCCGCAGGTAGCAGCAGCGCAGGTGGCTGGCCGTGATGCGCAGTAGCCCCTCTACGCTCAGCCGGCAGCGCTGCATATGGCCGTGAGCGATTGCCAGTGCACCGGTGGTTTGCAGCGTACAGTCGCTGAGGCGGCTGCTATCGACCGTAATCAGCGAACCGGCGTTGACCGCATTAGTGCAGTCGAGGTGAACCTGGGTCAGGGTGCAGTGTTCAATGCGTGAGGTTCCGCTGGCACGGCTCAGACGGTGGCTTTCTGCGGTGATA
This sequence comes from Erwinia sp. B116, assembly GCF_002865965.1. Classification (NCBI taxonomy): domain Bacteria; kingdom Pseudomonadati; phylum Pseudomonadota; class Gammaproteobacteria; order Enterobacterales; family Erwiniaceae; genus Erwinia; species Erwinia sp. B116. Next base: position 38,703 of record NZ_JRZZ01000031.1, on the reverse strand, counting down.
ATACGGTTGCTGAAGGCGAATGCATTCGCCCCCTGGTGAACAGAGTTCATAAACATGAAGGATTTCCGCTATAGTATGGCGCGTGGGCAGGGTTGCCCGAAGGAGTGAAAAGCGGTTATACGAAAAGGGCCGATCGCAAACAACAGCGATTCTGGACACTTTTATGCAGAGTTCGCCGTTATACCCGCGCCGTTTATGCCAGTCCGCCCGCTACCCGGCTCTTCCCCGTCTTTGCCTTCCCTCAACTGCATTTTTTCCACCGCCGCGCAGAAAGTCCTCGTCTCAGGGAATTAAATATTCCATAATATTATTCCTGAAAGAATCGAAAAAGCTCAGTAAGGGGAAACAATGAATCTCGGTGCGCTGGTCTCAGAAACGCGAAACCCGGACACGCTCGATCTCGACAGTCTGTCGACGCTGGCAATGGTGACCAAATTTAATCAGCAGGACGCTACGGTGGCCGCGGCGGTGGGTATTACGCTGCCGCAGGTGGCCGAGGCGGTGGATGCGGCGGCGGCGGCGCTGGCGTCGGGCGGACGTCTGATCTATACCGGCGCGGGCACCAGCGGCCGGCTGGGCGTGCTGGATGCCTCCGAATGCCCGCCAACCTTCGGCGTGCCGCACGGCCTGGTGATTGGACTGATCGCCGGTGGCCCCGGCGCGCTACTGAAAGCGGTGGAAGGGGCAGAAGATGACCCGCAGCTGGGGGCCAGCGACCTGCAGGCGTTAAACCTGACGCCGCAGGATATGGTGGTCGGCCTCGCCGCCTCGGGGCGTACCCCTTATGTGATCGGCGCGCTGCGCTACGCCCGCCAGCTCGGCTGCGCCACCGCCGCCGTCTCCTGTAACCCGGACTCGCCAATTGCCCGCGAAGCCGCCATCGCCATCTCGCCGGTGGTCGGCCCTGAAGCGCTGACCGGTTCGACGCGGCTGAAGTCCGGCACCGCGCAGAAGCTGGTGCTGAATATGATCTCCACCGGCGCGATGGTCAGGGTTGGCAAGGTCTATCAGAACCTGATGGTGGATATGCAGGCCACCAACGTCAAGCTGGTGGATCGCGCGCAGCGCATGGTGATCGAAGCCACCGGCTGTGACGCTGAACAGGCGCGGGCGGCCTTACAGCAGGCCGGCAGCCAGGTGAAGACTGCGATCCTGATGATCCTCGCAGATATCAGCGCCGGGGAAGCTGAACGCCGGCTGGCTCAGCATCACGGTTTTCTGCGGGCGGCGCTGCAGGCATAAAGCAGACCGCGTGCTGATTGGCTATGCTAATGTTGCCGTTCAGTATTTTCACCGCCTGCTGCGTGGCTGAATATCATCGGTAGCGGCGTTGGTTCGCGCAGCGGAAGGGACTTAACCCCTGAGGAGCATGGTTTGACGACTGGTCGGGAACGACGCGTAATTTTTTTTGATTTAGACGGTACCCTGCACCAGCAGGATATGTTTGGCACGTACATGCGCTGGCTGCTGTGGCGTCAGCCGCTTAACCTGCTGCTGGTACTGCCGCTGCTGCCGGTGACTGGCGCGGCGCTGCTGCTGAAAGGCCGTGCGGCGCGCTGGCCGATGAGCCTGCTGCTGTGGGCGATCACCTTTGGCCACAGCGAATCCCGGCTGCTGCAGCGTGAAAAGCAGTTTGCCGCCTGGTTCCGCCAGCGGGTGACCGCCTTTCCGGTGGTGCAGCAGCGCCTGACCGACTACCTTAACAGCGACGATGCCGACGTCTGGTTAATTACCGGCTCACCGCAGACGCTGGTGGAACAGGTCTATTTTGACTCGGCGTTTCTGCCCAAAGTAAAGCTGATCGCCAGCCAGATGGTGGCCGCCCGCGGTGGCCGCGTACTGGCGATGCGCTGCCTCGGCCATGAGAAGGTGGCACAGCTTGAGGAACAGATCGGCACGCCGCTGCAGCTTTACAGCGGCTACAGCGACAGCAAGCAGGATAACCCGCTGCTGTTCTTCTGCCAGCACCGCTTCCGCGTAACGCCGACCGGTCAGCTACAGCAGCTGGAGTAAAGGCTACGGCAGCTTCTTTATGACCTGCCCTGCGTCAGCTGCATCTTAGCTGCCCTTACGTTTGTTACAGCCTGGCACTGCCGGTGCGCTGGCAGACAAAATTATCCGGCTGACGGCGGGGCAGTACCCTTACTATTTAAGGTATACTGTCGCGCTTTTTTTTGCTGGAGACGCGGGTGAGCGACAATAACGATGAATTCTGGATGCGTCATGCGCTGACGCTGGCCCGCCGTGCCTGGCAGGAGGGCGAGGTGCCGGTCGGTGCGGTGCTGGTGCATGAAGGGCGGGTGATAGGTGAGGGCTGGAACCGGCCGATTGGCCACCACGATCCGACCGCCCACGCCGAGATTATGGCGCTGCGCCAGGGCGGGAAGGTGATTGAAAACTACCGCCTGCTGGATACTACCCTCTACGTCACCCTCGAGCCCTGCGTGATGTGCGCCGGGGCGATGGTGCACGGCCGGGTAGGGCGGCTGGTATTTGGCGCGCGCGATGCTAAAACCGGCGCGGCCGGCTCGCTGATCGACGTGCTCAGTCATCCGGGTATGAACCACCAGGTGCAGGTCGATGAAGGGGTGCTGGCAGAGGAGTGTGCCGCAATGCTCAGCGACTTTTTCCGCCAGCGTCGCGCCGAGAAAAAGGCGCTGCGCCAGCAGCAGCAGCAGGGCACGTCGTCAGCGGACTGATCAGTTCATCGCCAGCTGCGGTGCGACCGCCGGGTAACCGCTGCCGAGTTCGGCTTCGGTAGCCGCCTTCTGTGCCAGCTTGCGCTCCTGGTCGTCCAGATAACCCACCAGGCTCAGCTGATATTTGCGGATATTCTCCACATAGGCATAGGCTTCGTGGCCGCGCGCAAAGCCGTAGGCGGTCTGGCTGTAGTAGCGTTTCTGGCTGAGCATCGGCAGGCGCAGTTTGACATCGGCCCAGCTGTCCGGGTTGCCGTTCTGCTTATCCGTCAGTTTACGTGCGTCGAGCATATGCGCGAAGCCCATATTGTAGGCGGCCAGCGCAAACCAGATGCGCTCATCTTCAGGGATGCTGTCCGGCACCTTCTCCATCAGCCGCTGCAGGTAGACGCTGCCGCCGCGGATGCTCTGCTCCGGGTCGGTGCGGTCCTTCACGCTGACGCTGTCGGCGGTGTTACGCGTCAGCATCATCATGCCGCGCACCCCGGTCGGTGAGGTGGCCTGCGGGTTCCAGTGCGACTCCTGGTAGGCGATCGCCGCCAGCAGTTTCCAGTCAATATTCTGCGCATACTTCTCGAACAGCGGTTTAATGTCCGGCAGGGTGCCGTCAATCGCCCGCAGGAAGGTACGGGTGTCGACGTAGTCAAAGGTGCCAACGTGGCCGAGATACTTCTCATCCAGCCGCGCCATCGATCCCTCTTCGCCCATCATATTAAAGAAGTCGAGCATCGCGGCGTTGAGGCTGTCGTCTTTCTCATCCTGCACATACCAGGTGACCGGCTCTTCGTCGGTGATATCAAAGGCGACGGCCAGCTGCGGATGGATACGCTGCATCAGCGCGATGGTCACCGAATCCGCCACGGTGTAATCCAGCTTGCCGTCTGCCACCGCCTCCAGCAGCTGCTGCGGGGTGCGGTCGGTGGCGATCGCCCAGTCGAGATCCGGGTACTGATTGCTCTTCATATCGCGCAGCGTTGACAGGTAGGCCGAGCCGGAGGCGGCGACCAGCCGGCCTTTAAGATCCCCCGGGTTCTTAGGCCGCGCAGCGCCCATGCGGTACACCAGCTGCTGCGACACCGAATAGTAGGAGGGACCGGTCTGGAAGCGCGTCAGCCGGTCGTGGTTGTAAATCAGACCGGCCGCCAGCACGTCAGCTTTGTCATCTTCCAGATCGTCAAACAGATCGCTCAGGTTCGGACGGACGGTCACTTCCAGCTTCACGCCGAGGTAATCGGCAAAGCGTTTTGCCAGCTCGTAATCCATACCGGCCGGTGATTTGTTGACGGTGTACCAGGTAAGCGGAGAATTTATGGTGCTGACGCGCAGCACGCCCCGCGATTTGATCTGCCCGATACGGTCGGTGGCACCGCCATACCAGGGGATCGCCGGCCACAGCGCCAGCGCGAGCAGCACGGTGATCAGCCCGATCAGAAGATAGTTAAATTTTAGGCGTTTCAAATAGTTATCTCTCGATGGTTCTCAGGTATCTGTCTTATTTAGCAGTTTTATGGGGTCGAAATTCGGCCTGAGCGTGGGGCATTCTGCTCAACTCGGCGGCGGGGCGCAACAGAAATCCACCTGGATTGTGTAATTTTCAGTCAATTCTGCACGGCATGAAATTCTGCGCAAACGGTTTCGTAACGGCGGGGAATTCTCTATAATAGCGCCCGTTTTCCCTGTTGCGCCCAATGAAGCGTCGCCCGGCGCTTCGAGACGAGAGATCTTAATGATGGAAATTCTGCGTGGTTCGCCCGCTCTGTCGGCATTTCGTATTAACAAACTGCTGACCCGCTTTCAGGACGCTCACCTGCCGGTGAGTGATATTTACGCCGAGTATGTCCATTTCGCTGACGTCAGCGCACCGCTGAGTGCGGATGAAAAGGCGCGCCTGCAGCGCCTGCTGAAGTACGGTCCCTCTCTCGCTGAGCATACCCCGGAAGGCCGCCTGCTGCTGGTGACCCCGCGTCCAGGCACCATCTCTCCGTGGTCGTCCAAAGCCACCGATATCGCCCATAACTGTGACCTGCCGCAGGTGCTGCGCCTGGAGCGCGGCCTGGCGTTCTACGTGAAGGCCGAGCTGACCGACGCGCAGTGGGCGCAGCTGTCCGCGGCGCTGCACGACCGCATGATGGAAACCGTGTTCAGCGAGCTGAGCGACGCTGAGCAGCTGTTTGCTCAGCATCAGCCGGCGCCGGTACAGAGCGTTGACGTGCTGGGTGCCGGCCGCGACGCGCTGGTACAGGCGAACATCAAACTGGGCCTGGCGCTGGCGGACGACGAGATCGACTACCTGCTGGCGGCGTTTGAAAAACTGGGGCGCAACCCGAACGACATCGAGCTGTATATGTTTGCTCAGGCCAACTCTGAGCACTGCCGCCATAAGATCTTCAACGCCGACTGGGTGATTGACGGTCAGGTGCAGCCGAAGTCGCTGTTTAAGATGATCAAAAACACCTTCGAGAAAACCCCGGACCACGTGCTGTCGGCCTATAAAGACAACGCCGCGGTAATGGAAGGCTCGAAGGTCGGCCGTTTCTACGCCGATCCGCAGGGCGGGTATGACTTCCACCAGGAAGAGACCCATATCCTGATGAAGGTGGAAACCCACAACCACCCGACCGCGATTTCGCCGTGGCCGGGTGCTGCCACCGGTTCCGGTGGCGAAATTCGTGACGAAGGCGCCACCGGGCGCGGTGCCAAACCGAAAGCCGGCCTGGTCGGTTTCTCGGTGTCGAACCTGCGTATCCCTGGCTTTGAACAGCCGTGGGAAGAGGATTTTGGCAAACCGGACCGCATCGTCACCGCGCTGGACATCATGACTGAAGGGCCGCTGGGCGGTGCCGCGTTTAACAACGAATTCGGTCGCCCGGCGCTGAACGGCTACTTCCGTACCTACGAAGAGCGCGTCACCAGCCACAACGGCGAAGAGCTGCGCGGCTACCATAAGCCGATCATGCTGGCGGGCGGTATCGGTAATATCCGTGCCGACCACGTGCAGAAGGGCGAAATCACCGTCGGCGCGAAGCTGATCGTGCTGGGTGGCCCGGCGATGAATATCGGCCTCGGCGGCGGCGCGGCCTCCTCTATGGCCTCCGGCCAGTCTGACGCCGACCTCGACTTCGCCTCGGTGCAACGCGACAACCCGGAAATGGAGCGTCGGTGCCAGGAAGTGATCGACCGCTGCTGGCAGCTGGGCGAAGCCAACCCGATTCTGTTTATCCACGACGTTGGAGCGGGCGGCCTGTCTAACGCCATGCCGGAGCTGGTCAGCGACGGCGAGCGCGGTGGCCGTTTCAACCTGCGTGATATCCTCAACGACGAGCCGGGCATGAGCCCGCTGGAAGTGTGGTGTAACGAATCGCAGGAGCGCTACGTGCTGGCGGTTGCGCCGGAGAGCCTGGCGCTGTTCGACGAGCTGTGCCAGCGCGAGCGCGCGCCGTACGCGGTGATCGGTGAAGCCACCGAAGAGATGCACCTGTCGCTGGCCGACAGCCATTTCGACAACACGCCGATCGATATGCCGCTCGACGTGCTGCTGGGCAAAACGCCAAAAATGACCCGCGACGTCTCCACGCTGCAGGTTCAGGGGCAACCGCTGGTGCGTAACGGCATCTCGATTGCCGATGCGGTTAACCGCGTGCTGCACCTGCCGACCGTGGCCGAGAAGACCTTCCTGATCTCGATCGGCGACCGCTCGGTAACCGGTATGGTCGCCCGCGACCAGATGGTCGGCCCGTGGCAGATCCCGGTGGCCAACTGTGCGGTCACCACCGCCAGCCTCGACAGCTACCACGGTGAAGCGATGGCGCTGGGCGAACGTGCCCCGGTAGCGCTGCTTGACTTCGCCGCCTCCGGCCGCCTGGCCGTCGGTGAAGCGCTGACCAACATCGCCGCCACCGAAATTGGCCCGCTGACCCGCGTTAAGCTGTCGGCAAACTGGATGGCCGCTGCCGGCCACCCGGGTGAAGACGCTGGCCTGTACGAAGCGGTGAAAGCGGTGGGCGAAGAGCTCTGCCCGGCGCTGGGCATCACCATTCCGGTGGGCAAAGACTCGATGTCGATGAAAACCCGCTGGCAGCAGGGCACCGAGCAGCGCGAGATGACCTCGCCGCTGTCGCTGGTGATCACCGCCTTTGCCCGTGTGGAAGACGTGCGCAAAACCGTGACCCCGCAGCTGCAGACCGTAGATAACAGCCTGCTGCTGATCGACCTCGGCCGCGGCGTCAACGCGCTGGGCGCTACCGCGTTGTCGCAGGTTTACCGCCAGCTGGGCGATAAGCCGGCCGACGTGCGCGACGTGCAGCAGCTGGCCGGTTTCTGGCACGCTATCCAGGCGCTGGTAGCCGACGGCAAACTGCTGGCCTACCATGACCGCTCCGACGGCGGCCTGCTGGTGACGCTGGCCGAGATGGCCTTTACCGGCCACTGCGGCATCAACGTGGATATCGCCGCGCTGGGCAGCGACAGCCTGGCTGCGCTGTTTAACGAAGAGCTGGGCGCGGTGATTCAGGTTGCCGCCGCCGACCGCGACGCGGTGCTGGCGGTGTTTGCTGAACACGGCCTCGCGGACTGCGTCCACGTGCTGGGCCAGGCGACGCAGGGCGACCGCTTTGTGATCGCCTCCGGTGACTCTGCGGTGTACAGCGAAAGCCGTACCACCCTGCGTACCTGGTGGGCCGAGACCACCTGGCAGATGCAGCGCCTGCGCGACAACCCGGAATGTGCCGATCAGGAACACGCCGCCAAGCTGGATGATAACGATCCGGGCCTGAACGTTTCCCTGAGCTTCGCACCGCAGGAAGATATCGCCGCGCCGTTTATCGCTACCGGTGCCCGTCCGAAAGTGGCGGTGCTGCGTGAGCAGGGCGTTAACTCCCACGTGGAGATGGCGGCCGCCTTCCACCGCGCCGGTTTTGACGCGGTTGACGTGCATATGAGCGACCTGCTGGCCGGCCGTCGTGGCCTGGCCGATATGCAGGCGCTGGTCGCCTGTGGCGGCTTCTCCTACGGTGACGTGCTGGGTGCCGGTGAAGGCTGGGCGAAATCGATCCTGTTCAACGCCCGCGTGCGCGACGAGTTCGAAACCTTCTTCCACCGCCCGCAGACGCTGGCGCTGGGCGTCTGTAACGGCTGCCAGATGATGTCTAACCTGCGCGAGCTGATCCCGGGCAGCGAAGAGTGGCCGCGCTTTGTGCGTAACCAGTCCGAGCGTTTTGAAGCCCGCTTCAGCCTGGTGGAAGTGGCGGCCAGCCCGTCACTGCTGCTGGACGGCATGGCCGGTTCCCGTATGCCGATCGCCGTTTCCCACGGTGAAGGCTTTGTGGAAGTGCGCAGCGATGCGCACCTGGCACAGCTGGAAGCTAAAGGCCTGGTGGCGCTGCGCTTCGTGGACAACTTCGGTAAGGTCACCCAGCAGTATCCGGCCAACCCGAACGGCTCCCCGAACGGCATTACCGCTGTCACCAACGAAAGCGGCCGCGTGACCATTATGATGCCACACCCGGAGCGCGTGTTCCGTACCGTCAGCAACTCCTGGCACCCAACCGAGTGGGGCGAGGACAGCCCGTGGATGCGCATTTTCCGCAATGCGCGTAAACAGCTGGGTTAATTAACCCGCTAACAGGAAGGCCGGGGAAACCCGGCCTTTTTATTGGTTTCGGTTTCAGCATCGCCCGGCGGGTCCCGCTCCCTCAGCATGCGTTGATTCTGATAGTGCTGAAGATAAGCGGGTGAATCGCAGTGCTGCGGATCGATGTTGACGCGCGGACGGTTGATTAAGCCATGTTACTCTTTAGCGACACTCTGTTAACCGGAGTGTCGTCATATGGTGACATTTAACCTGTTGAATTTAATGGCGGAGTTTTTCCTGGTTGGCAATGCGTTGCTTTGCAGCGACAGTCGTCACCGAAATCAGAAGGCAATGAGCAGGGTGATGAGCAGCTGAAATGACATAAGTCACCGTTTAACAGGGTGTTACTACACTTATTGCAAAACTGGCACGCCAATTGCTATAATACCTTCAGTGGCTCATTCACCTGGTTATGACAGCCCTGCGCAAGCGGACTAGTAGCTCATAACATCCCGAATGACGCACAAAACGGTGCCTGCCGTCCACCCCACCGATAATCGTTCACTCTGTGACGTTATCAAGCATCGGACGAAACGTTGAGTTAGGCACCACCTCTTCCGCCGCGATGGTAAGCCGTCGCGGCACCGATGGCCGGTTCACTGAACCGGCCATTTTTTTATTGCGGTGCAATGACCGACATTACATAAGATGTTTACTCAAGATCATCAGCGCAAAATGATGTGGTACCGACTAAATAAACACCACGTGAAGAGGCGAGTCAGTTCATCTGTGGGGGTAATTCTGGATCTGGAAAGATAAAATGATGTTTAGTTTTTTTATTTTTTACTATCACATACGTTTTCTTTTGACTGAAATATTTTTTTATAAATGTATACCCCTGATTGGGCAAAAAAATAATAAATTATTAGCATGATAACGAAGCGGGAGAAATTTGCTGGGAATTTGTACCAGCTTTCAAATATTATGCCAGCACCACTAAGCAAACAGGAACCAACCAGGATACCGATAAAAATACTGAGAGTTTTAATTAATGTTCCCATATTTCGACCTCATATTCCCTCCTGGTGCACCAGAAGAGAATTTTAATCATTGAAACTGCATTATCAGATAACCATATCAGTGAGTGAAACAACCGCCAGCCAGTGCGCCACCTACCAACCCAAGCGCCATACCAGGCAGGCCACCCACTGAGCCTGCAATTATCCCTCCGATGATGCCATTATTGCAATTAATCACGTTAGGATCGTTTGGGTTTCGTGGGTAGGTAGGGTTTGCACGCGCACCTGAGACCGCTTTAATTTTTTAGTGTCTAAATTTCTCATATTAATATCCTTATATTTTTTTAAGTTCACCCTGCCTGCTGGCAGGAACTCGAATTTAAGGTGAGTGATGGCTTTGTGCAATAGCTATAATACGAAAAAGATGAGGGTGTTTATCAGGACAGAGTCCTGACAGGGCTGTGTTGAGGGGGAAATTATCTTCAGGGAATCCGGGCCATACGACCTGGTTAATCTACACTCTTCATCATTTGCTAAACGGGTAGATATTTATTCTCCGCTCTCCGGCCAGCGCACTTCCCTCCGCCGCCGCTCTCCGTTAGCATCGCTGTTTTGTTGACGACGAGATCTCCCCGTGAAAAGTTGGCGTCTGTTCCCGCGTTCCCTGCGTCAGCTGGTGCTGATGGCGTTCTTATTGGTGCTGCTGCCGCTGCTGGTGCTGGCCTGGCAGGCGTGGGAGAGCCTCTCCGCGCTGAGCGAGCGGGCGGCGGACACCAACCGCACCACGCTGACCGACGTGCGCCGTAGCGAGGCGATGGCGCGCACCGCGCTGGAGCTGGAACGCAGCTACCGCCAGTACTGCGTGCTGGATGACCCGATGCTGGCGCGCCTCTATCAGACCCAGCGCAGTCGCTACTCACAGATGCTGGACGCCCACGCCCAGGTGCTGCCGGATATGTCGACCTACCAGAGCCTGCGGCAGAACCTGACCCTGCTCAGCCAGCTGCACTGCACCACCAGCGGCCCGGTCAGGGAAGCGGGCGACGCGCTGGAGGCGTTCTCGCAGGCTAACGTACAGCTGGTGCAGACTACCCGCGAAGTGGTGTTTGCCCGTGGACTGCAGTTACAGCGCGAAATTGCCGATCGCGGCCAGTTCTTCGGCTGGCAGGCGCTGACGCTGTTTCTGCTCAGCCTCGGGCTGGTGCTGCTCTGCACGCGGATGATTATCGGGCCGGTGAAGGCGGTGGAGCGGATGATTAACCGGCTGGGGGAGGGGAAGCCTCTCGGCCAGAGCTTCGCCTTTAAAGGGCCGCGTGAGATCCGTTCGCTGGCGCAGCGCATCCTGTGGCTGAGCGAGCGCCTCGCCTGGCTGGAGGCGCAGCGCCACGAGTTCCTGCGGCATATCTCCCACGAGCTGAAAACGCCGCTGGCCAGCATGCGCGAAGGCACCGAACTGCTGGCCGACGGCGTGGCCGGGCCGCTGACCGCTGACCAGCGTGAGGTGGTCAGCATTCTCGACGACAGCAGCCGCCATCTGCAGCGGCTGATTGAACAGCTGCTCGACTACAACCGCAAGCTGGCCGACGGCCCGGCGGTGCTGGAGCCGGTGACGCTGGCGCCGATGATTGAGCAGCTTATCACCACCCACAGCCTGACCGCCCGCGCCAAATCGATGCGCACCGAAACAGACCTGCAGGCCGCCGCCTGCATGGCCGAACCGACTTTGTTACTGCGCGCCATCGATAATCTTTACTCCAATGCGCTACACTACGGCGCAGAGTCCGGCACCATCTGGATCAGCAGCCGCCAGCAGGGCGATCGGGTGATTATCGACGTGGCCAACAGCGGCACGCCGATTCCCTATGGCGAGCGGGCGATGATCTTTGAACCCTTCTTCCAGGGCAACCTGCAGCGCAAAGGCGCTGTGAAGGGCAGCGGGCTGGGCCTGAGTATTGCCAGGGATTGCCTGCACCGCCTGCAGGGCGACCTGCAGCTGGCAGAGCACGCTAAGGCAGACGTCTGCTTTCGTATCGAACTGAATAGCACCGCCGGGAACGGATCTTAATGCGACTGACACTTTCTCTTTTTCAACTACCGAGCCTGCGCCACGGCGCGGTCTGCGCCGTGGCGCTGCTTAGCGGCCTGCTGGCCGGCTGCAACACCCCCTCGCGCAGCGGCGCTGACGCTATTCATACCGGATCGCCACCGGAAAGCACCCTGGTGGATTATCACCAGGTCGGCTGTGCGTCGATCTGGTCATTTAACGATACGGCTGCGATGCATAATCCGCTCTACTGGCTGCGGGCGATGGACTGCGCAGAGCGCCTGTCACCGGCTGCTGCCCGGGCCGAAGCGCACCGCTGGTCGGCTGAGAACTGGCAGAGCACCTTTAAACAGGCGGTACTGCTGGATAACGGTAATGTCACGCCGGTGGAGCGCCGTCAGTATCTTGACCGGCTGGACGGCTACGGCAGCGATTACCCGGCCGCCGTGCGTCCGCTGCTGACGCTGTGGCGGGAAGGGCAGGGCTCGCTGCTGCAGCTTTCTGCGGAGCGCACGCGTTACGCCCATCTGCAGCAGAGCAGCGACGCCCAGCTGGACGCGCTGCGCCAGCAGGCCAGCAGCCAGAGCCAGCAGCTGGCGGACACCCGCCGCAAGCTCGACAGCCTGACCGACATTGAACGTCAGCTCTCATCCCGCCGCGCGCCGGATGCCGGCGATACCAGCCACGCCGACGACCGCGCGGAGCCGGCAGGCAGCCCGCGTCCGGGCAACCCCACCGGGGAGGATGCTAACCCATGATCAAACACGCCGCCCGCCTGTTGCTGGTCGACGACGACCCCTCGCTGCTGAAACTGCTGGGGATGCGCCTGAGCAGTGAAGGCTTTTTAGTCACCACCGCCGCCAGCGGCCCGGAGGCGCTGAAGCTGCTGAACCGGGAAACCTTCGACCTGGTGATTAGCGATCTGCGGATGGATGAGATGGACGGCATGGCGCTGTTCACCGAAATCCAGCGGCTGAAGCCGGGCATGCCGGTGATTATTCTCACCGCCCACGGCTCAATCCCGGACGCGGTTGCCGCCACCCGTCAGGGGGTGTTCAGCTTCCTGACCAAGCCGGTCGACCGCGATGCGCTGTACAAGGCGATTGATGAGGCGCTGGCGCAGCGCGCCCCGGGCAGCGATAACGCCTGGAGCGAGGCGATTGTCACCCGCAGCCCGCTGATGCTGCGGCTGCTGGAGCAGGCGCGCATGGTGGCGCAGTCTGACGTCAGCGTGCTGATCAACGGCCAGAGCGGTACCGGCAAAGAGGTGCTGGCGCAGGCGATCCACGCCGCCAGCCCGCGCGCCGGTAACGCCTTTATCGCCATCAACTGCGGCGCGCTGCCGGAACAGCTGCTGGAGTCCGAACTGTTCGGCCACGCCAAAGGGGCGTTTACCGGCGCGGTCAGCAGCCGTGAAGGGCTGTTCCAGGCCGCGGAGGGCGGCACGCTGTTTCTTGATGAGATAGGCGATATGCCGCAGGCGCTGCAGGTCAAGCTGCTGCGCGTGCTGCAGGAGCGTAAAGTGCGGCCGCTGGGCAGCAACCGCGATCTGGATATCAACGTGCGCATTATCTCCGCCACCCACCGCGACCTGCCGAAGGCGATGGAAAAGAAGGAGTTTCGTGAGGATCTCTACTACCGCCTTAACGTGGTCAGCCTCAAGCTGCCGGCGCTGCACGAGCGCGCGGAGGATATCCCGCTGCTGGCCGGCCACCTGCTCAAGCAGGCCGCCGAACGCCATAAACCCTTTGTGCGCAGCTTCTCCACCGACGCCCTGCGCCGGCTGATGGCCGCCAGCTGGCCGGGCAACGTGCGCCAGCTGGTCAACGTGATCGAACAGTGCGTGGCGCTGACCTCCGCGCCGGTCATCAGCGACGCGCTGGTGGAGCAGGCGCTGGCCGGTGAGAACACCGCGCTGCCGACCTTTGCCGAAGCGCGCAACCAGTTCGAGCTGAACTACCTGCGCAAGCTGCTGCAGATGACCCGCGGCAACGTCACTAACGCCGCGCGGCTGGCCGGGCGCAACCGCACCGAGTTCTATAAGCTGCTCTCGCGACATGAACTGGATGCCGCCGACTTTAAAGAGTAATTTTTCAGTGCCGTTAGTCGCCCTGGATATGGTAGTTTAGCTGCCTCAGAGCAGAGACAGACCGCGAAGCGTGACCTGTCCGGTGAATACTCATATGAATACCCGTCCGGACGCGGCGGGAAGAAAAAGGTCTGCCATGAAAAAGATTGACGCAATTATCAAGCCGTTCAAACTGGATGACGTGCGCGAAGCGCTGGCGGAAGTCGGCATCACCGGGATGACGGTAACCGAAGTGAAGGGCTTTGGCCGCCAGAAGGGCCATACCGAGCTGTACCGCGGCGCCGAGTACATGGTCGATTTTCTGCCGAAGGTGAAAATTGAGATCGTGGTGGCGGACGACATCGTCGACACCTGCGTCGACACCATCATGAACACCGCGCAGACCGGCAAAATCGGCGACGGTAAAATCTTCGTCTTCGACGTGGCGCGCGTGGTGCGCATTCGTACCGGTGAGGAAGACGAAGAGGCGATCTGATCGCTGAATCTCGCCAGTGCGTCAGCCCGGGTCACCGGGCTGGATTTGCCGGTTGCCTGATTAGCAAGCCGTTGCTGACCACTCTCTGTTGTATCCTCCCAGACTCCAGACTCCACTTCACCCACCGAAGCTGATTTCACGCGGCTGAGCTGAGTTTCCCGCTCATTTTCTGGCGTGATGACTGTTTTTTCAGCGGCAGGCCGCACCCGGCGGATAGGAAAACCGCATCCTGCAGATGAATAAAAATCCGTAAATCAGGGGTTGCAAAAAGCGTAACTAACCCTTGCCAGTACTGGAGCCAATCGTTTGCGTAAAAAGGCAGTTTTGATGCTATTCAACGGGTAGGTAAACAGTTTACACTGTTGCCCATCACCCCTCAGGGGGTCATTTCTTATTTAAAGTCAGTTGAGTCAGGAGATGCAGATGTTAAAGCGTGAAATGAACATTGCCGATTACGACGCCGAGTTATGGCAGGCGATGGAGCAGGAGAAAGTGCGTCAGGAAGAGCACATCGAGCTGATTGCTTCAGAAAACTACACCAGCCCACGCGTGATGCAGGCTCAGGGCTCACAGCTGACCAACAAATACGCCGAAGGTTACCCGGGCAAGCGCTACTACGGTGGCTGTGAGTACGTGGATATCGTTGAGCAGCTGGCTATCGACCGTGCCAAAGAGCTGTTCGGTGCCGACTACGCTAACGTGCAGCCGCACTCCGGTTCTCAGGCTAATTTCGCGGTTTACACCGCGCTGCTGCAGCCGGGCGACACCATTCTGGGTATGAACCTGGCGCACGGTGGTCACCTGACCCACGGTTCCCCGGTTAACCTGTCCGGTAAACTGTATAAGGTCATTCCTTACGGCATCGATGAGACCGGTCAGATCGACTACAACGAACTGGCCGAGCTGGCGAAACAGCACCAGCCGAAAATGATCGTTGGCGGCTTCTCTGCTTACTCCGGCGTGTGCGACTGGGCCAAAATGCGTGAAATCGCAGACTCGGTTGGCGCTTACCTGTTCGTGGATATGGCGCACGTGGCGGGCCTGATCGCCGCAGACGTCTACCCGAACCCGGTACCGCATGCCCATATCGTCACCTCTACCACCCACAAAACCCTGGCAGGTCCGCGCGGCGGCATCATCCTGGCGAAAGGCGGTGACGAAGATTTCTACAAAAAGCTGAACTCAGCCGTCTTCCCTGGCGGCCAGGGCGGCCCGCTGATGCACGTAATCGCTGGTAAAGCGGTGGCGTTCAAAGAAGCGATGGAGCCGGAGTTCAAAACCTACCAGCAGCAGGTGGCAAAAAACGCCAAAGCGATGGTTGAGGTGTTCCTGTCCCGTGGTTACAACGTGGTATCCGGCGGCACGCATAACCACCTGTTCCTGCTGGACCTGGTGGACAAGAACCTGACCGGTAAAGAAGCTGACGCCGCCCTGGGCCGCGCCAACATCACCGTCAACAAAAACAGCGTGCCTAACGATCCGAAGAGCCCGTTTGTCACCTCCGGTATCCGCATCGGTTCTCCTGCGGTGACCCGTCGCGGCTTCAAAGAAGCTGAAGTGCGTGAACTGGCTGGCTGGATCAGCGATATTCTCGACAATATCAGCGATGAAGCGGTCAGCGAGCGCGTCAAGAAGCAGGTGCTGGAAATCTGCGCACGCTTCCCGGTTTACGCGTAAGTGAGATAACCCACCGGCCGGACGCATAAGGCCTCCGGTGAGGCAGGGCGGTTCCGTTATGGAAGCTGCCCCACAGATAGCGGGACACGCCAGTGTCCCGCTATTTTTTTATCCGCCGCCAGCGTGTAGAGTAGCCGCACTTTGTCGGAGGGAAAATGACGATACGATCCACCTACTGGCTCGGGCTGAGCTACTTCACCTATTTCTTCGCCTATGGGGTTTACCTGCCGTTCTGGGCGGTGTGGCTAAAAGGCCGCGGCCTGTCGCCGGAGCAGATTGGCCTGCTGCTGGGCAGCGGCCTGGTTGCCCGCTTCGCCGGCAGCCTGCTGATTGCCTCCCGCGTTAACGATCCGGCGAAGCTGGTCGGCGCGCTGCGCCTGCTGGCGGTATTGACGCTGCTGTTTGCCGCCGGCTTCTGGCTCGGCAGCCAGTGGCTGTGGCTGCTGCTGGTGATGATCGGCTTTAACCTGTTCTTTTCGCCGCTGGTGCCGCTCAGCGATGCGCTGGCCGCCACCTGGCAGCGGCAGATCGCGCTGCCTTACGGGCCGGTGCGGCTGTGGGGATCGCTGGCGTTTGTGATCAGCTCGGCGCTGACCGGGGTGCTGGTCAGCCACTTCTCGTACCAGGCGATTCTGGTGCTGCTCTGTGCCGGCAGCGGGGCGATGATCCTCGGCATGCTGCTGCAGCCGGCGGTGATGCCGCAGGGCGAGGCGAAGCAGGGCGGCCCGGCGGGGCAGACCCGCTGGACGGCGCTGCTGACGGAGAGCGCCGTCTGGCGCTTTATGCTGTGCGTGACGCTGATGCAGGGGGCGCACGCCGCCTATTACGGCTTCAGCGCAATCTGGTGGCAGGAGGCGGGCTACCCGGCCAGCGTGGTTGGCTATCTGTGGTCGCTGGGGGTGGTGGCGGAGATCGTGATTTTCGCCGCCAGCCATCGCCTGTTCCGCCGCTGGTCGGCGCGCGATCTGCTGCTGCTGTCGGCGGTAAGCGGCATCGTACGCTGGAGCATTATGGCCAGCACCACCGATCTCGGCTGGCTGATCGCGGCGCAGATCCTGCACTGCGGCAGCTTCACCGTCTGCCACCTGGCAGCGATGCGCTTTATCGCCGCCCGGCAGGGGGCGGAGGTGATCCGCCTGCAGTCGCTCTATTCTGCGCTGGCAATGGGCGGCGGGATCGCGCTGATGACCATGGTCTGCGGCGTGCTGTTCCAGCACCTGCAGGCGGGCATGTTCTGGGTGATGGCGCTGCTGGTCGTGCCGGCGCTTTTTCTGCGGCCGAAGGTGGCGTAGCCCCGTCAGGACTCCAGCAGCGCGCGGATGCTCAGCTGCTGGTGTTCGCCCAGCGGCAGCTCGGCGTGGATCAGCGGCGGTGAGTAGAGCGGCAGCGGCGTGGCGTAGGGGGTGATCACCAGCGCGATGCCTTTTGGCGCGCTGCTGCGCTGAAAGTCGACGACGTCCAGATAGCGGATAGCGATTGGCAGCAGGGTCAGCTCGCGCAGCTGGCGCTCGATCTGCTGCTCCAGCTGCGGGTTGTCGCCGGTCAGCAGCAGCACCTGCTTCTCCTGTAATGCGCCGTCCTGCATCAGCCAGGCACCAAATATCACCGCCACCAGCCCCAGCTCCTCCGACGAAAACTGCAACCCGTACTGCTGTTCCACGCCGGCCAGCGCCGCACGGGTGGTACGCATCAGGCGCGGATAGTGGCTGGCGATATCTTCCGTCAGGTCGCCGTCGATGCCGATGCCGAACAGGCCGCGCTCCAGCGCCTGCGCCAGGTGGCTGTAGAGTTTTTCGCTCAGCCCCGCCGGATGGTGAAAACGCATGCCGGCCAGCTGTTCAAAGTTCGCGATCAACTGCTCCACCGCCGCGTGCAGCTGCCGTTCGTGATCCCCCAGCAGCGCGGCCGCGCTGGGCATATGCAGCTGGCTGAACAGCAGCGCCAGCTGTGCGGCGTCCGACTCTCCCGTTGCCTGCCAGCCGCGTTTTTGCCAGCAGGCGACGATCTGCAGCGCCAGCGTATACTCGTTTTTCGCCGCCAGCCACCGCTGCTGCGCCGGGGTTAACTGCAGCGGGCTGCGGTGCACCAGCGCGTACTGCAGGTACAGCAGCATCAGCTGGCCGTCACGCTCGCTAAACTGGCGGGTCAGCGTTTTCGCCGCGTGGGCGATCAGCGCACCCAGGTTACGTTCGTCGTACAGCGCCTTGTCCGGCAGACCGCTCAGCAGATGCTGCCTTAACTGCTGCGCAAACCAGCCCTGCACAAAGTCCGGTGACAGGCGCAGCGCGCGGCGCAGCCCGTGCAACAGGCATAAGCGCTGGTCGAGCGGCGTGCCGCTCAGCGCCAGCTGGCCCTCGGCATTCTCTGCGATAGCAAGGCGGTGATAACGCTGGATTTCCTGCGCCACCTCCGCTATATCTTGCCGGGCCAGCGCGTCATCGACGCCGTTATTCCGGCAGACGGACGCCAGCGTGACCGGAAGGCCAGGCAGGCACAGCATCAGGATCAGCTGACTGCGGCGCTGCGGGCTCGACAGGATAGCGGCGGCGGGGTGCCATTCACTCATCATCGGCGCTCCCTGAAATTAACTATTCCTCTAAGAATAGCGTTAGCGCGCGCATCCGGCCGGAACTGGCGGAGTTTATTCAGCGCTTTTCAAGTCAGGTCACAAAAAAGAGTCGAAAACCGTCGAGAGGTTGATATTGTTACGTTATAACAGTTACATTAAGCGACTGGCGCTGACCACGGTACTGCTGTCGCCGCTGGCCTGGTCGCATCCGCACAGCTTTATCGATATGCAGACCACGCTGGTCCACCAGGGAGACAACCTGACCGGGCTGAAAATGCGCTGGGTGATGGATGAAATCACCTCAGCCGACCTGCTGTACGACGCCGGTGAGGCGAAACCTGGTTCTGAAGTGTGGAAAAAACTGGCGGCGGAGGTCATGGCCAACGTGCTCGGCCAGCACTACTTCAGCGAGTTTTATCAGCAGAAGCAGCCGGTGAAGTTCGACAACCTGCCGCCGGAGTACCATCTGTCGCGCCAGGGGCACCAGGCGGTGCTGGAGTTTATTCTGCCGCTGGCCCACCCGCAGCCGCTGCGCGGCCAGCGCTACACCTTTACCACCTTTGACCCGACCTACTTTGTGGATATGTATTACGACTCTGAAAAATCGCTGACCGTCCCCGCCGATCTGCCGCAGTGCAGCCTGGCGCTGCACACCCCTAAACCGGATGCCTCAATGCAGGCGTATGCCCTGTCGCTGGATAAAGCCGATGCCCCGGCGGAAGAGATGGATCTCGGCCGCCAGTTTGCCCAGACGGTGACGCTGACATGTCAGTGATGCCGGTTACGGCACCGCGCTGGCGGCAGGCCTGGCCGCTGTGGCTGCTGGTGATACTCTTCGCCGGGGTGGCGCTGTTCGCCTGGCAGGCGTGGCCGCAGATCCTGCTGCAAAGCGTGCTGTGGCAGAAGGCGCTGCACCAGCAGATGACCGCGCTGCTGCAGCAGGTCGCCGCCAACCCGCATCAGGCCGGGCTGACGCTGATGGGCTTCAGCCTGCTGTACGGCGTGCTGCATGCGCTCGGCCCCGGGCACGGTAAAGTGGTGATCGCCACCTTTCTCGCCACCCATCCCACCCGCATCAAAACCAGCCTGCAGCTGACGCTGGCCGCCGCCATCGTGCAGGGCGGGGTGGCGATTGCGCTGGTTACGGTGATGCTGGTGGCGTTGCAGCTCTCCTCCCGGCAGCTGCACCTCAGCAGCTGGTGGCTGGAGAAAAGCAGCTATCTGCTGGTGGCCGCGCTGGGCGTCTGGCTGTGCTGGCGTGCGCTGGGCCGGCTGCGGCTGGCGCTGCGGCCCGTTGATGAGGGGGCCGCTGGCGCACTGGCTGAGGTCGTCCCGGTGGGCAACGCATCTGTTAATGCCATTCCGACGTCCGGCAGGCCTGCTGATGGCACACCGCAGGTGAATGAACCTGCTGCTGCCCTTGCCAGGCCTGAGCCGATGGCGGCTGCGGGGCAGGCGGTAGGGATCGCCGCCGTTGCTGCTGTGTCGACCGGCAGGTCGCAGAACGGAAAGATCACCTCAGCCACGCTGCTACAGCGCGCAGGAAATGCAGAGCCAACGGCTAATGGCGCGAGGGCGCTGCCTGGCCATCAGCATTCAGCCCATTGCGGCTGCGGCCATCAGCATCTGCCGGACGCGCGGCAGCTGGCCGCCGCCGTGGGCTGGAAAACGAAGCTGATGGTGGTGCTGTCAATGGGGCTGCGGCCCTGCTCGGGCGCGATCATGATGCTACTGTTCTCGAAGGTGATCGGCGTGTATCTGTGGGGCGTACTCTCGGCGCTGGTGATGGCGGCGGGTACCGCGCTGACCGTCTCGGCAATGGCGCTGCTGGTGCAGGTGTCGCGGGTGCTGGCGCTGCGCCTCAGCCGTAACCGACCGGCGGCGGCCTGGCATCAGGTGGCGTTAAGCTGCCTGGCGCTAAGCGGCGGAATACTGCTGGTGGCGATCGGGGTGATGCTGTGGCTCAGCGCCCAGCCGGCGATCTCAGGCGGCATTCGTCCGCTGTTTCGCTGAAAAACACGGTATCAGAGTGAGAAGGCAGGTCAGGATTGACTCAGAGGGGGGCAGATCTGAAGGGGCCTGGCATCAACTCGCAACCAGAGTAGCGTCGCAGCGCTGGAAGGTTTCTCCACGCTGCGACGCCCGGCCGGCTTAGCGCTTCAGCGCTTCGCTCAGTTCGTCACGCATAGCTGCGAGCAGGGATTTCACCACGCGCGGGTTACCGGCGACGATGTTACCGGAATGCATATAACCGTGTGCACCAACGAAGTCGGTCACCAGGCCGCCGGCTTCACGCACCAGCAGTTCACCTGCCGCGAAATCCCACGGCTTCAGGCCGATTTCAAAGTAACCATCGACGCGGCCGGCGGCCACATAGGCCAGATCCAGCGCGGCAGAGCCGGTGCGGCGGAAGTCCGCGCACTGGGTGAACAGTTTACCGACGATGTTGATGTACGGTGTGGCGTGCTGCTTCAGTTTGAACGGGAAGCCGGTGGCCAGAATGGTGCCATCCAGGTCACGGGCGGTGCCGCCGCGCAGACGATAGCCGTTCAGCTGTGCACCCTGGCCGCGAACGGCGCTGTACAGTTCGTTACGCATTGGATCGTAAACCACCGCCACTTCGGTGCGGCCTTTGATGCGCACGGCGATAGAAACAGAGAAGTGAGGCAGGCGTTTGATGAAGTTGGTGGTGCCATCCAGAGGGTCGATAATCCACTGCACATCCTGGTCTTCACCGGCTAACTCACCACTCTCTTCGGTAATGATGGTGTGTTTTGGGTATGACTTGCGAATCACCTCAATAATCTGGCGTTCGGCTTCGCGATCAACATTAGTAACAAAGTCGTTGCTGCCTTTCTGGCTGGCTTCGACTGCGTCCGGGGTTTCATAGTTCTTGGCAATTACGTTACCGGCCTTGCGCGCAGCGCGCACGGCGATGTTGAGCATCGGATGCATGTATCGTCTCACTGGATGTTAAAGAACATTTTGACCGGCACATCTGGTGCTGCCACTGCGTTGGCTGCGTTTACTCACCCGAGTCGCTTACTGGAGTAAGCTCACGGGATTCGCGCTCTTGCCGCCTTGTTGCAGCATCAGCTGTTTTGGTCAAAATTTGCGATTTGATTATAAAGCGGCGCGTAGTATAGCAGGACAAAAAAGAAAAAGTCCCGGAAATATGTTAGCATCGCCAAATTATTCCTCAACCTGACTCTCTCATGCTGCAAAATATCCGAATCGTACTGGTAGAAACCTCCCACACCGGCAACATGGGTTCCGTCGCGCGCGCGATGAAAACCATGGGCTTAACCAACCTTTACCTCGTCAACCCGCTGGTGAAACCGGACTCGCAGGCGATCGCGCTGGCCGCCGGTGCCAGCGACGTGATCGGCGACGCGAAAATTGTCGATACGCTGGATGACGCCATCGCCGGCTGTTCGCTGGTGGTCGGCACCAGCGCCCGCTCGCGTTCGCTGCCGTGGCCGATGCTCGACCCGCGCGAATGCGGACTGAAAAGCGTGGCAGAGGGGCAGCAGGCGCCGGTGGCGCTGGTGTTTGGCCGCGAACGTACCGGGCTGACCAACGACGAACTGCAGAAGTGCCACTACCACGTAGCGATCGCCGCTAACCCGGAGTACAGCTCGCTGAACCTGGCAATGGCGGTGCAGATTATCGCCTATGAAGTGCGCATGGCGTGGCTGCAGGCGCAGGAAGGCGAGCAGGTGGCGGCGGCAGAAGAATCCCCGTACCCGCTGGTTGATGACCTGGAGCGTTTCTACCAGCATATGGAGAAGATGATGCTGGCCAGCGGCTTTATCCGCGAAAACGCGCCCGGCCAGGTAATGAGCAAAATGCGTCGCCTGTTTACCCGCGCGCGTCCGGAGCGTGACGAGCTGGCGATTCTGCGCGGCATGCTCTCCTCGCTGGAAAAACGCCAGGGCGAGTAGGGGTATCGAGCCTAAAAACGGCGGATAATAGTTGAGTGGATTACCAGGTTAAATAGTTGAGTGTTTTAGTCAGATAAATACTTGACTGTTTTACTCGGGAATGTAAAACTTCGACCATCTTTTGAGAACATCCCTACCGGATTACCACTGAGGTTGATACACCATGAGACTGACATCCAAAGGCCGTTACGCTGTTACCGCTATGCTTGATGTTGCACTGCACTCTCACCAGGGGCCGGTGCCGTTAGCGGATATCTCAGAGCGTCAGGGTATCTCCCTCTCTTACCTGGAGCAGCTGTTCTCCCGCCTGCGTAAGAACGGTCTGGTGGCCAGCGTTCGTGGTCCGGGCGGTGGTTATCTGCTGGGTAAAGACTCTGACGCGATTGCGGTCGGCGCGGTGATCACCGCCGTTGATGAATCGGTTGACGCCACCAAGTGCCAGGGTAAAGAAGGCTGCCAGGGCGGCGAAAAGTGCCTGACCCACGTGCTGTGGCGCGATCTGAGCGAGCGCATCAGCGACTTCCTCAACAACATTACGCTGGCTGAGCTGGTTAACAACCAGGAGATCCTGGAAGTGGCCGACCGTCAGAACAGCAACGAAATCCGTCGCGTGCCAAACGGCCGCATTCAGGATACGATTGATATTCGCCTGCGCGCCTGATCGCAGTCCGGGCGGGGTGCTCCCGCCCCCGGAATGACCCTTTACCGCTGACACTTTGGCCCGCTGGCCGGGGTGATAACGGTGAAGGGTTTTGGTTTTTACCGCCAGGTAAGCCACGCCGGGGTTCAGCCGCTGAACCGGTCACCGACTTCGCCGTGCAGGTATGAACCCATGTACGGAGCTTTCCCGCAATGAAATTACCGATCTACCTCGATTACTCCGCCACTACCCCGGCCGATCCGCGCGTTGCCGCAAAAATGATGCAGTGCCTGACCCAGGACGGGACTTTTGGTAACCCGGCCTCGCGCTCGCACCGTTACGGCTGGCAGGCGGAAGAGGCGGTGGACGTGGCGCGTAACCAGGTTGCTGAACTGGTGGGAGCCGATCCGCGCGAAATCGTTTTTACCTCCGGTGCCACCGAAGCCAATAACCTGGCGATCAAGGGCGCAGCCACCGCCAATCCTGAGAAAGGCCGCCACATCGTTACCTGTACCACCGAGCACAAGGCGGTGCTGGACACCTGCGCGCAGCTGGAGCAGCAGGGGTTCAGCGTCACTTATCTGAACCCAAACGCCAGCGGCCTGCTGACGCTGGAGCAGGTTAAAGACGCGCTGTGCGACGACACCGTGCTGGTGTCGATCATGCACGTCAACAACGAAATCGGCGTGGTGCAGGATATTGCCGCCATCGGCGAGATGTGCCGCGCCCGCGGCATCCTGTTCCACGTCGATGCCACCCAGAGCGTCGGCAAGCTGCCTGTCGACCTCGGCGCACTGCCGGTCGATTTGATGTCCTTCTCGGCGCACAAGCTGTATGGCCCGAAAGGCATCGGTGCACTTTACGTCAGCCGTAAACCGCGGGTGCTGCTGGACGCGCAGATCCACGGCGGTGGCCACGAGCGCGGTATGCGCTCCGGTACCCTGCCGGTGCACCAGATCGTCGGTATGGGCGAAGCATACCGTATTGCCCGCGAAGAGATGCAGGTAGAAATGGCGCGGCTGGGCACGCTGCGCAGCCGCCTGTGGCAGGGGCTGAGCCAGCTCGACCAGGTATTTGTCAACGGCCAGCTGGCGGGCGGATCGCCGGCCATCCTTAACGTCAGCTTCGGCTACGTTGACGGCGAGTCGCTGATTATGATGCTGAAGGATCTGGCGGTCTCGACCGGATCGGCCTGCACCTCGGCCAGCATGGAACCCTCTTACGTGCTGCGGGCGATTGGCCTCAGCGATGCGCTGGCGCACAGCTCGATCCGCTTCTCCCTTGGGCGTTTCACGACTGAAGAAGAGATCGACTACAGCATTGCGCTGGTGTGTAAATCAGTCTCCCGACTGCGGGAGCTGTCAGCGGAATGGCAGGCGTTTCAGGCCGAACGGCAGCGCGCCCCGACCCTGTAACGGCGGTTGACCCCAACGGGCGGCAAATATGCCGCCCGTTTTTTTACGGTGAAAGCGGCTGAACGCATCCACCGAAAACATTCCCCGCCATTTTCTGATAGTCTGATGTAAAACAACAAACAACTGATGTGAACCGTCGGCCCTGAACAGCGCCGGCGCGCACGATAAAACCGATCAAGGAGCCTGTGATGACCACCCCTGTGATGACCCTTACCCTGTCCACGGCCAAGGCCGACCCGCGCTGGGGCGAAAAAGCGATCCTCAGCAGCAACGACAGCGGGATCACCCTTCATACCCACGGCGGCGACGTGCTGGCCACTATCCAGCGCGCGGCGCGTAAAATCGACGGCCAGGGCATCCGCCACGTCAGCCTGAGCGGCGACGGCTGGGATCTGGAGAGCTGCTGGGCCTTCTGGCAGGGCTTTCGTGGCCCGAAAGGCGAACGTCAGGTGACGTGGCCGACGCTGGCCGACGCCGATCGCCAGGAGCTGGAAAATCGGCTGAAAATTATCGACTGGGTGCGCGACACCATCAACCTGCCGGCGGAAGATCTGGGCCCGGAGCAGCTGGCGACCCGCGCGGTCGATCTGCTGTGCGAAGTGACCTGTGATGGCGTTAACTACCGCATCATCAAGGGCGACGATCTGCGCCACCAGAGCTACAGCGGCCTGCACACCGTCGGCCGTGGCTCTACCCGCAGCCCGGTGCTGCTGACGCTGGACTACAATCCGGGCGGCAACGACGACACCCCGGTTTACGCCTGCCTGGTCGGCAAAGGCATCACCTTTGATACCGGCGGCTACAGCCTGAAGCAGAGCGGCTTTATGGACTCGATGAAGTCCGATATGGGCGGTGCCGCTACCCTGACCGGCGCGCTGGCGCTGGCGATCGTGCGGGGCCTCAACAAGCGCGTGAAGCTGATTCTGTGCTGTGCCGACAATATGGTCAGCGGTAGCGCCTTCCGCCTTGGCGACATCATTCGCTACCGCAACGGCAAAAGTGTCGAAGTGATGAACACCGACGCCGAAGGGCGGCTGGTGCTGGCCGATGGTCTGATCGACGCCAGCGCCTTAAAGCCGGAGCTGATTATTGACGCGGCTACCCTTACCGGCGCGGCGAAAACCGCGCTGGGCAACGACTATCACGCGCTGTTCAGCTTCGACGACGCGCTGGCGCAGCAGCTGCTGACCGCTGCCGCCGGTGAAAACGAAGCCTTCTGGCGCCTGCCGCTGGCCGAGTTCCACCGCAGCCAGCTGCCGTCTAATTTCGCCGACCTGAACAACATCGCCAGCCCGGCGCACTCCGCCGGTGCCAGCACCGCCGCGGCCTTCCTGTCGCACTTCGTCAGCGACTACAAAAAAGGCTGGCTGCACATCGACTGCTCGGCTACCTACCGCAAGGGTGCGGTGGACCAGTGGGCGGCCGGTGCCACCGGTTTAGGCGTGCGCACCGTTGCTAACCTGCTGCTGGCGAAGGCGTAATCACCCGTGGAAATTAACCAACTCAATACCCGCCTGGAAGAGGTGTTAACCCTGGCAGCCACCGAGCCGGCGCACCGCCCGGAGTTTTTTGCGCTGCTGTTAGAGGCCAGCGCGATCGTGCCGGGCGAAAGCATCAGCGAGCAGCACGGCAACCAGCCCGCGCAGGTGGACCTGCTGCACTGGGAAAAAGAGGACGGCAGCCGTATTATTCCGTTCTTCACCTCGCCGCAGGCGATGGAGCAGGCGATCGAAGGCGAACAGGCCTACCTGGTGATGCCGGTGCGCCAGCTGTTTGAAATGACCCTCGGCCAGGCGCTGTTCCTCAACCCGAAGCTGCCGAGCGGCAAGGAGTTCTCCGCGCGTGAGATCGCCCACCTGCTCGGCGAAGAGGGCAACGCGCTGAGCGAGAAAACGGTGCTGGAGGGCGGCAGCGCGCTGCTGCTGTCCGAGATCGCCGAACCGCCGGCGCAGATGGTCGACTCGCTGACCCAGCTGTTTGCCAAACACAAGTCGGTGCGCCGCGCCTGGATGGCGCATATCAAAGAAGCCGCCGGCCAGCCGGCCAACCTGCTGATCGGCATTGAGGCCGACGGCGACGTTGAGGCGATCATCCAGGCGACCGGCAGCGTCGCGACGGATACGCTGCTGGAGGATGAACCGGTAGATATCTGCCACGTGGTGGAGGGCGAAAAGGGCATCAGCCACTTCTTTATCGCCCATATCACCCCGTTCTACGAGCGCCGCTGGGGCAGCTTCATGCGCGACTTCAAGGTGAAGAATATCGACTAAGCGCGTGAGTTCGCGGAGAGTTGTCATGTAAAACCGGCTGCCGCCGGTTTTTTTGTTTTTATTCTGCCCGTTTTTTCCCCTCGCGTGACCTCTGTAGTGAGCTTTCAGACAATACACTCAGGGAAACCCGTTATGGCCATAAAAAACAAGGGCGGCGCGCGGCGCACGTCCCATTCAGCCAGCGCATCGCAACACCTCCGCTCATCCGCTAAAAAACGCGCGGCCGTCTGGCCTGGCATTGCCCTGACGGGCGTGCTGGCCTCGGCAATGGTGCCGGGTGCACTGGCCGCAGCGGCGGCCGCACAGCAGCCTGGCGCACGCGCTTACCAGATCCCCGCCGGTGAACTCGCGTCAGCGCTGCGCAGCGTCGCCAGCCAGGCCGGTGTGATGATCATTTTCACGCCGGGGCAGGCCGAAGGTAAAACGACCCCGGGCTTGCACGGCAACTACAGCGTTGACCAGGCGTTCAGTATCCTGCTGGCGGGCAGCGGGCTGCAGGCCGAAGCGACCGCCGGCGGTTACCGGCTGATCGGCGTTTCCCCGGCCACCGCCCCGGCAGACGCGGTGATGGCCATTCCGGAGCTGTCGGTGGTGGCCGGCCTGTCCGACAGCACCGCCGCCGGGCGTTCCACGCTCGATCAGCAGGATATCGACCGCGTGCAGGCCGACAACGTCGCCGCGCTGCTCGACAAACTGCCGGGCGTTTCGATGGCCGGTTCGCCGCGCCCGGGCGGGCAGAGCCTGAATATCTGGGGCATGGGCGATATGGAGGACGTCAGGGTGGTGCTGGACGGCGCGCCAAAGGGCTTCGAAAAGTATCGCCAGGGCTCGGTGTTTATCGAACCGGAGCTGTTAAAGCGCGTCAGCGTTGATAAGGGCCCGCACAATATTCAGAACGGCAACGGCGGTTTTGGCGGCACCATCACCATGGAAACCAAAGACGCGGGCGATATGCTGCGGCCGGGGGAAGATCTTGGTGGCCTGGTGAAGTACAGCTACCACACCAACGATCGCCAGGGCATTTACAGCGGCGCGCTGTATGGCCGCACGGAAGAGGGGTTTGCCGACGGGCTGATCTACGCCAGCAGGCGTGACGGCGGCAGCATTAAGCGCCCGGACGGCACGCGCTTTGCTTATTCCAGCAGCGATCAGGCCTCATACCTGCTCAAGACCAACCTCTACCTGACCGACTCGCAGACCTTAACCCTGTCTGCGATGCGTTCAGAATCGGACGGCTGGCAGCCGTTTGCCGCCAAGCGTGATGATATCGCCGCGCCGAGTCAGGCCAATATTGACCGCTACGGCTACGACGAAGCCTGGCGGCGAATTCTGGTCTACCGCGACCAGAAAGACAGCAACTACACGGCAAAATGGAACCTGATGCCGGAATCGCAGCCGCTGGTCAACCTGACCATTGCGCTGGCGTATTCGAAAACCGAGCAGCACGATAAGCGGCCGGACTCCGCCTCGCAGTCGAGCTATCTCGGCACCCTGGGTAACGAGAGCTGGGTCAGTTATACCGATCGTCAGCTGGATATCAGTAATGAAAGCCTGTTCAGCAGCGGCCCGCTGGAACACAAATTGCTGCTGGGCGCACAGGTGCACAAACACCACCGCGATACGCTGATGTACTACCCGACCGGAGCCGGTAACGCCAGCTACAACTACGGGTACTTCCAGCCGTACTATATGCCGGCCGGCGAACAGGAGACCCGCAGCGTTTACCTGCAGGATGCGGTGAGCTGGGGTGACCTGACCATTACCCCGGGTGTCCGCTACGACCACGTCACCAATACCGGTCGGCCGAACTCTGCACCACGCTACAACGACAGCGCGCCACTGGCAGGGCATGACTACAGCAGCGTCACCTATACCGGCTGGTCGCCGCACCTCGGCGCCATCTGGAAAGCGACGAAGAATGTCTCGCTGTTTGCTGACCTCAGCCGCACCTGGCGCGCGCCGGTGATTGACGAGCAGTATGAGGTGCAGTCCGCCGCGTCCAGCGTGCCGGGCACCAGCCGTAACCTGCAGGTGGAGCGCATCGACGGCGTCCGGCTGGGGGCGGTGCTGGACTTTAACGACGTACTGACCCAACAGGACAGCCTGCAGATCCGCACCACGCTGTTCCGCAATCGCGGCAAGAACGAAATTTTCTATCGCCGTGGCGTGCTGTGTGGCGAGGCCAGCCAGGGCGGCAGCTGCGGGCAGCCGCTCTCCAACTACCGCAACCTGCCGGGTTACACGATTGAAGGGGTTGAGATCGAGTCGTTCTACGACAGCGAGCGGGCGTTTGGCAGCCTGTCGTTCTCCTCCATTCGCGGCAAGCGCGATGCGTCACCGCGTGACCCCTGGGCTAATGAAACCTGGATCGCCGAGATCCCACCGACCACCGCCCACGCGATGCTGGGGATGAAGGTGCCGCAGGCGAATCTGGCCTTCGGCATGACCGCCGACTTTGTGCGTAAACAGGACCGCTCGCCGGCAGACGGCGATCCGATGGCGTCAGTCTGGGCGCTGCCTAAAACGTCCGGCTATGCGCTGTACGGGCTGTTTGCCTCCTGGGAGCCGAACTTCTGGAAAGGTCTGGAAGCCAGAGTCACCGTCGATAACCTGACTAATCACGACTACTACCCGTATCTCGGTGAGTCGGTCTCCGGCGTTGGGCGTAACTTCAAGTTCAGCGTCAGCCAGCGTTTCTGACGCCATCCTGAACAGGGGCCGACTGGCCTCGAACCGCCGCCGGTTACCACAGCGTGACCGGCGGCGTAACGTCACTCCTTTCTGCCCTGAGCCACAATCCGAACCCGAATCTGCATTTTATCTCCCCCAGTCAATCGTCTTCCGGCGCAGCAATCTGCGTTAAAACCCAGCAACTGCTTGACCCTGAGTAACAGTTTCTAAATAATAATGATTGTTATTTTCACTCTCATTAAGACCAAGTGTTTCCCGATGGCGAGCAAAGAGATCGCGACCTCTCACGGTTTTGCCCAACAGCTTTATATGGAGCATCACGGCTGGCTGTGCCACTGGCTACGTCAGAAGGTCAGCTGTGCGCATCATGCTGAAGATCTGGCGCAGGACACCTTTATCAGCATTCTGGTCAGCCCGCAGCTGCTGGCGATTCGGGAACCCCGACCGTTTTTAGCCACCGTGGCGCGGCGGCTGGTGGCCAACTTCTACCGGCGTAAAAAAATCGAGGAGAGTTACCTGCAGGCGCTCAGCGAGCTGCCGGAGGCCAGCGTACCCTCGCCGGAAGTGCGCCAGCAGACGATTGAGATGCTGGAACAGCTGGACCAGGCGCTGGACGGCCTGCCTGCCCATGTCCGCGAAGCCTTCCTGCTGGCGCACCTGCAGGGGATGCGTTACGGCGATATTGCCGAGCGCCTGCGGGTATCAGCCAGCTCGGTAAAACAGTATCTGCAGCGAGCCAACCTGCACTGCTTCTTTGCGCTGTCAGCATGATCGGTTCCCGAACGCCGTCAGCCGCTGCGGATATCGATCCGCAAAGCGCCCGCGAAGCCGTCGGCTGGCTGACCCAACTGATGTCTGAGGATGCGACTGCCGAAGACAACGTCCACTGGCAGAGCTGGCTGCAGGCCAGCGAACAAAACCAGCGTGCCTGGCAGCACATCGCCACCTTCTCATCGCGTTTTTCACTGCTGAACGGCAGCGCGGCGCAGCGCAGCCTGTCACATCTGCCCGATCGCGGGCGGCGGCGGTTGCTGCGCAGCCTGGCTGGTTTGGGCGTGGTGGGTGCCTGCGGCATCGGTGCCGGGGCGCTCCCCTGGCGACCGTGGCTGGCCGATTACCGCACGGCGACCGGTGAACAGCGTCAGATAATGCTGGATGACGGCACGCGGCTGCTGCTCAATACACAAACGGCGGTCAGCGTTATGCCGCAACGGCTGACCCTGCTGAGCGGAGAGATGATGGTAACCACCGCGCCGGAGAGCCCGCCGCCAGGGCTGGTGCTGCCGCAGGGTGAACTGGTGGCGCAGGGGCGGTTCAGCGTGCGGTTATGGGATGCCTTCAGCGATATCGCGGTATACCACGGTAAGGTAAACGTTCACTCACCGGCCAGTGCGCAGAGCATTTTGATCCGGGCGGGCTATGGCGGACGGCTTGGCGCGGCGGGTTACGGCGGCGAGCACCGGGTGAGCGCGGAGCCGGGCTGGCAGCAGGGAATGATTCTGGCGGACAATATGCGGCTGGATGATTTTCTCGCCGAAGTGGGGCGCTACCGGCACGGCATTATTCGTTGTGATTCGCGGGTCGCCGGGCTGCGCCTGTCGGGGGCGTTTCCGCTAAACGATACCGGGGCGATTATCGCCTCGCTGCCGGGAACCCTGCCGGTGCGGATCGCCTCCGTATCGCCGTACCTGATCATGATTTCATAGTCGCTTCGCTGCCCGGCACTTTACCGGTGCAGATCGATATCCTGTCGACATACTTGATCAGCGTTTCGTAACCGCCTGATGCCGGCCTGCGGAAATGATGGCCGCGATGGCATCCGCTCCGGTTCAGTACCTTTCTCTCAGTCTGGTATGAAACTCTGCACAGAGGGTTCGACGGGTTTTAGCCTGGCGATTAATTCCGGACCAATGAGTTTATGACACGTATTCTTCTGTAATCTGCCTTCCGACTACCCGATTCCGCGCCGGTGGGTGACCTCTCAGTAATTCCCCGATATTTATCAGGCTTATCGGGCACCTCTTATCGCTATTCCGGGTAACGCTGTTTATGTCAAACCACCTCGTCCTGCCTGCCGTCCTCTTCCCTGCACCCCGGCAAAGATGCCGTCTGGTCACCGCCAGCCTGCTGACGCTGGCGTTGCACGGCGCGCTGCTGGCCTGGCTCTGCTACCGGGCGGCGGTGCCGCCGCCGCTGCCTGCCGCTCAGCCGATGGTGATGCTGGCGGTGGCAGAGCAGGCTGAATCCCTACCGGACAGTGAAAAGATGCCGGTCGGCGTGCGTCAACGGCAGGCGGTGGCGCAGACTCAGGCCACGCCGCCGCCGCAGGCCGCGCCAGAGCTGCCCGAGGCTGAACAGGGCACCGAACGGCTTGCCGCAGCTTCACCCCGGCCCGATAACCGGCCTCGGGTAAAACCCAGGCCGAAGCCAGAGCTAAAGCCGGTGCGGCAGCCGGGCCAGTCAGATAGCGCGCCTTCTCAGGCCAGCGCTGCGCCGGATACCAGCGCGCCGCCGCCGGTGGCGGGCAAAAGGGTCGCTGCACCGCATAATCAGGCCGCGCCGCAGCCGAGCCGTAATACCTTCGCATGGAGCGGCGCGCTGCTGGCACACCTCAGCCGCTTTAAGCGCTATCCGGGTATCGCATTACGTCAGAAACGAGAAGGCGTGGCGCAGATAAGTATCACCCTCAACCGCCAGGGCAGCGTGCTGAAGGTAAAGCTGCTGAATTCCAGCGGCGTAAGCGCGCTGGATAAAGAAGCCAGCGAACTGCCGCTGCGCGCCTCACCGGTGCCCGCGCCACCCGCAGAGATGGCGACAGGGCAGGAGACGTTCAGCATCACGCTGCCGGTGAGGTTTGATTTACGCGAGGTGCGGAGGTGAAAAGGTGAGAAGTTATCCCGATGCCGTTTACAGCATTTTCTACGCCTTTGCCTCACCCACGCTGTCATTCACAATCGGCAAATCATTGCGGCTGCCCCATTCGCCCCAGGAGCCGTCATACAGGGTAACGTTGCTTACGCCGAGGCTGGTCAGCGCGAGGACCACCACCACGCCGGTCACGCCGGAACCGCAGCTGGCGATCACCGGCCGGGAGAGATCGACGCCCTGCTGGCTGAAAATCGTTTTCAGTTCGTCGGCCGGTTTCAGCGCGCCGTCGGCAACCAGCGTATTCCACGGCACGTTAAGGCTGCCCGGAATGCGGCCACGGTGCAGGCCAGGTCGCGGCTCGTCCACCTCGCCGTGGAAGCGGTTAGCGGCGCGGGCGTCAACGATCTGCGCGCCGCCCTCATGGCTGACCAGCAGCACCTCGGTAACGCGGCTGATCACCGCCGGGTCCGGCTGACGCGCTTCGAACTCGCCGTCGGCCAGGCTGACCGCACCGCTGGCCAGCGGTTTACCTGCGGCTTTCCAGCCCGCCAGGCCACCGGCCAGGATCGATACCTGCCCGGCACCAAAGTTGCTCAGCATCCACCACGCGCGCGGCGCGGAGAACAGGTTGCCTTCGTCATACACCACCAGGTGTTTGTCGGCGCTGACGCCCAGCTCGCGCATTGCCACCGCGAAGGTTTCCGCGCGCGGCATCATATGCGGGTAAGGGCTGGTATGGTCGCTGAGCGCTTCAATATCAAAGAAGGGTGCACCCGGCAGGTGAGCGGCCAGGTATTCTGCCTGGATATCCCGGGTCTTTTCCTGGCCGGGCGGCAGCATTCGCGCGTCAATCACCTGCAGGTTGTCATCGGTAAGATGCTCCGCCAGCCAGTCGGCGGTAACAAAAAGGGCAGAAGGGGTCATAGCAGCCTCGTCATTCGCATAGTAGGGCTGAGTGTCAGCGATTTTGTGAGCGGGTACAAGACTAAATGCGCCGTTTGCTGCACCGGTTGCGAAACCGCTGGCAAATTGCCCCCTGCAAGTGATAGATAAACAGCCGCCGAGCGTTTACTATTTTAAGACGTTTGTAACAGCGTGTTTCGCCACGCCCCCTGATGGACAAAAGGAACCTGCCGATGGATGTGCTTAAACTGTTTCTGCGCCTGCCTTTTATGCTGATTTTTGCGCTGTGGCGCCTGCTGAGCGGACTGCTGCGCGGTCTTGCCTGGCTGCTGCGGCCGCTGTTCGGTGAAGTTAACTGGCGTGCGCCGCGCTGGGGCAGCGCGCTGGGGGCAGGGCTACGGCGCATGGAGCGCGGAACAGCCCGGCATCCGAAAAAGGTGGCGGGTGGCCTGCTGTTACTCTGCGTGGCGGCGGTGGCTGGCGTTTACGGCTGGCACGCGTGGCAGAACCGGCCGCAACCGATCGAGGTTGCACCGCTGGCGGTTGAGAACAGCCGCGCGGACGTCATTAATCCGCCGCCGGTCGATTACAGCGAGGCGAAACCGGCGCTGCAGACCTTAACGCTGCGCTTTAACCGCTCGGTCGCGCCGGTCACCCAGGTGGGCAAAACCGTACAGCAGGGCATCAGCCTGAAGCCTGCGCTTGCGGGCGAGTGGCAGTGGCAGAGCGCCAACACGCTGCTGTTTACGCCAAAGCAGCCGCTGCCGCTGGGAGCGGAGTATGCGGTTACCCTGCAGCCGGAGGTATTGCTGGCACCCCAGATCCGCCTGCAGCAGACGAAATACACCTTCCGGGTACCGGCCTTTGACTGGCAGATCGCCTCCGGCGAGTACTATCAGAACCCCGAGCAGAGCAGCCAGCACAGCGCCATCTTTAACCTGCGCTTCAGCGCCCCGGCCGACGTGCAGGGCGTGGAGAAGCAGCTGACGCTCGGGCTGGCCAGCGCCAAAGGCCAGGCCGAAAAGCCGCTTAAATTTACCCTGAACTGGGATGAGAAAAAGCTGAATGCCTGGGTGCGTTCAGAACCGCTGCAGCCGATGGAT
This sequence comes from Erwinia sp. B116, assembly GCF_002865965.1. NCBI lineage: Bacteria > Pseudomonadati > Pseudomonadota > Gammaproteobacteria > Enterobacterales > Erwiniaceae > Erwinia > Erwinia sp. B116. The sequence goes on along the minus strand of NZ_JRZZ01000031.1, from coordinate 4,728 downwards.
CACGGCGGCGTGGTGCATCTGCAGGTCGGCAAGGGGCTGAAATCATCCCACCCCGGCAACGTGGCGGATCGTAAGGCGGAAGCCTGGGTGACGGTACCGAATCTCTACAGCCTGGGCGTCAGCGACGTGGCCGCCGAAGTGGTGGATAAGCCCGGCAGCCAGAGCGAGCACGCGCTGGTGATCGGCTTCAGCGATGCCGTGCGCGATAAAGAGCTGGGCCGGTCGGTGCAGGCGTGGCTGCTGCCGCAGTACGATCCGCGCCAGCCGAAGCAGGCGGAACAGGAACCGGCTGCCTGGGATCTCGATAACCTCGACCAGGCGGTGCTGGACCGCGCCGAGCCGCTGGCGCTGACGCAGAACGAAGCCGAAGAGAGCTGGCAGCCGCAGTTCAGCTTCAAATTCAGCGCTCCGGTGCAGCGCTATATGCTGGTGGAAATTAACCCGGCGCTGACCTCCTCCGGCGGTTATAAAATGGCCGAGAAGGTCTGGCGGGTGGTGCAGGTGCCGGACTATCCGCAGCTGCTGCAGTTTGCCGCCGAGGGGGCGCTGCTGTCGGTCAACGGTGATAAGCGCATCAGCGTGGCGGCGCGAAACGTGCCGGGGCTGCGGGTGGATATTCGCCGGGTGATCCCGAGCCAGCTGCAGCATATCGTCTCTTTCAAAAGCGGTGAGTTTGCCTCCACTGAGTTTAACCGCCTTAACGACGAGTACTTTACCGAGCGTTTCCGTTATCAGACGGCGATCGCCAATGCCCGGCCGGGCCAGGTGAGCTATCAGGGCGTCGATCTCGGGCGTTACCTCTCCACCAACGCCGACTCCCATCGCGGCATCTTCCTGCTGACCCTGTCGCCGTGGACCCCGGGGCAGAAAGAGGACGCGCCGCAGAGCGACGAGTATCAGGACGAGCAGAGCGACGCGCCGCCGGCGGGGGACTCGCGCTTTGTGGTGGTCACCGACCTGGGGATTATCGCTAAACGCTCCCAGGACCAGACGCGCGACCTGTTTGTGCAGTCAATCGCCAGCGGGCAGCCGGTGGACGGGGCGACGGTGACGGTGATCGCGAAAAACGGCGAGCCGCTGCTGAAACGGCAGACCGGCAGCGACGGCCACGTCAGCTTCCCGTCGCTGGAGGTCTATAACAACGAGCGCCAGCCGGTGATGTTCCTCGTGGAAAAAGCCGGTGACGTCTCCTTCCTGCCGACCAGCAGCAACAGCGATCGCGGCCTCGACTTCTCGCGCTTTGACGTCTGGGGCGACGCCACGCCGCAGGACACCCGCACGCTCAGCAGCTACCTGTTCTCCGATCGCGGCGTCTATCGCCCCGGCGACACCTTTAATATCGGGTTGATCACCCGCGCCGCCGACTGGGCGGTGCCGGTCACCGGTATTCCGGTGCGGGCCGAGATCCACGACCCGCGCGATAAACTGATGCGCACCGTGCCGCTGACGCTCAGCGCCAGCGGCTTTAACGAGCTGAGCTTTACCACCGAAGAGAGCTCGCCGACCGGCGAGTGGACGGTGTACCTCTACCTGCCGGGCAAAGATGAAGACGGCACCCGGCTGCTCGGCAGCGTGGCGGTAAACGTGAAAGAGTTTGAGCCTGATCAGCTGAAGGTGAAGCTGACGCTGACCCCGGATCACCAGCAGGGCTGGGTGAAGCCGGATCAGTTGCAGGCCAGCATCGACGTGCAGAACCTGTTTGGCACCCCGGCGCAGGGGCGGCGGGTGACCTCAAAACTGACGCTGCGCCCGGTGTGGCCGGCCTTTGACCGCTACCCGGATTTCGCCTTCTACGAAGCCCGTTCCGCCAGCGACGGCTACGACACCGAACTGGAAGAGAGTACCACCGGCGATGACGGCCGTGCGGCGATCGTGCTGGATCTCAGCGGCTTCGGCCAGTCAACGTACCAGCTGCAGCTGCTGTCAGAGGCGTTTGTCGCCGGCGGCGGGCGCTCGGTGGCGGCGACCGCCCGTACCCTGGTGTCGCCGTATGATTACCTGATCGGCGCGAAGGCCGACGGCGACCTCGGCTATATTCATCAGAATGCGCAGCGCAACCTTGAGCTGATCGCCATTAATCCGTCGCTGGAGAAGATCGCGGTCAACGGGCTGACGCTGCGTCTGCTGCAGCAGAAATACCTGTCGGTGCTGACGCGTCAGGAGTCCGGCGTCTATAAGTATCAGTCGAAGCTGAAGGAGATCCCGCTCTCTTCTGCGCCACTCGACCTCAGCGCCGCCGGCCATTCGCTGGCGCTGGCCACCGACCAGCCGGGCGACTTCGTGCTGGCGGTGGAGAACGCAAAGGGTGAGGTGCTGAACCGCATCGCTTACAGCGTGGCCGGGCAGGGCAATATCAGCCGTTCGCTGGACCGTAACGCCGAACTGAAGCTGAAGCTGGACCAGGCGGAGTATGCGCCGGGCGGTGAGATTGAGGTGGCGATCAACGCGCCTTATACCGGCAGCGGCTTGATCACCATCGAGAAGGATCGCGTGTACAGCTGGCAGTGGTTCCATTCTGAAACCACCGCCTCGGTGCAGAAGATCCGCATCCCCGCCGGACTGGAGGGCAACGCCTATATCAACGTGCAGTTCGTGCGGGACATCAACTCCGACGAGATCTTTATGAGCCCGCTGAGCTACGGGGTGATGCCGTTTAAAATCAGCAACGCGCACCGGCAGAACCGCTTTACCCTCAGCAGCCCGGCGGTGATGAAGCCGGGTCAGGACCTGAAGATCGACGTTACCACCGAGGGGCCGCAGCAGGTGGCGGTATTCGCGGTGGACGAGGGGATCCTGCAGGTGGCGCGCTACCGGCTGACCGATCCGCTGGACTACTTCTTCCGCAAGCGCGAGCTGAGCGTGGAGAGCTCGCAAATCCTCGATCTGATCCTGCCGTCGTTCAGCAAGCTGATGGCGCTGACCTCGGCACCGGGCGGCGACGGCGGCGAGGGGATGGACCTGCACCTCAACCCGTTCAAGCGCAAACGCGATAAACCGGTGGCGTACTGGTCGGGCATTACCGAGGTTAACGGGCAGCAGCAGTTTAGCTATCCGGTGCCGGACTACTTTAACGGCAAAATCCGCGTGATGGCGATCGCGGTGACCGCGGACAAAATTGGCAAAGCGCAGAGCGCCACCACGGTGCGTGATGACGTGATCCTGACGCCGAACGTGCCGGCGATGGTGGCACCGGGCGACGAGTTCGACGTCAGCGTCGGCGTCAGCAACAACCTTGAGGGCCAGGGCGACCAGCCGCTGCCGATTAACGTGCAACTGACGCCACCGGCGCAGCTGACGGTGGTCGGTGCGGCCGCGCAGACGCTCAGCCTGGCGGCTAAGCGGGAAGGGGTGGTGAACTTCCGCCTGAAGGTCAGCGGCGAGCCGGGGGATGCGCCGTTGCGCTTTACCGCGACGTACGCTGACGGCAGCAGCAGCCAGCGCACCATCAGCACCTCGGTGCGCCCGGCGATGCCGTTCCGCACCCAGACGGTGATGGGGCGCATGAACGGCAGCGAGCAGCAGGTCGGCAACCTGCGGCAGATGTTCAGCGCTTATGCACAGCGCGACGCGGCGGTGTCACATTCGCCGCTGGTGCTGACCCGCGGGCTGGCCGGCTGGCTGGCAAACTACCCGTATTACTGTTCCGAGCAGATCGTCAGCCAGTCGATCCCGCTGCTGCTGCAGAGCCTGCACCCGGAGCTGCGCGGCGGGCCGCAGGCCGATAAGGTGCGTCAGCAGGTGAAAAGCGTGATGGACGTGCTGCGCGCGCGGCAGAACGCCGACGGCGCGATCGGCCTGTGGATGGCCTCGCCGCAGGCCGACCCGTTCGTTACGCCATACGTGGTGCAGTACCTGCTGGAGGCGAAAGCGGCCGGTTACGCGCTGCCAGCCGGCATGCTCGACGATGCCAACGCCGCGCTGCGGGTGATGGCGGCCGGCGGCGGTGAAGATCTCTATCAGCTGCGCCTGCGCAGCTGGGCGGTGTGGCTGCTGACCCGCCAGGGCGAGGTGACCACTAACGCGCTGGCGGCGGTGCAGCAGGCGCTGCAGCAGCGTTATCCTGAGCAGTGGCAGACCGACCTCAGCGCGCTCTACCTGGCGGCGTCGTGGAAGCTGCTGAAGTCCGATGACGAGGCGAATCGCCTGCTGCAGCCGAGCTGGCAGGCATTAAGCAGGGCGTGGGATAAGGGCTGGTGGAACAACAACTATTACGATCCACTGGTGCAGGACGCCACCCGACTGTACCTGATTACCCGCGCCTTCCCGGAAAAAGTGGCGGAGATCCCGCCACAGGTGCTGGAGAATATGCTGCAGGCGCTGCGCGAAGAGCGTTACACCACCTTCTCGGCGGCGATGAGCGTGCTGGCGCTGGAGAGCTACGCGCAGCAGGCGGGCGGCGCCGAGCGGCTGACCATTACCCAGCAGGCGGGCAACGGCCAGGCGGCAGCGCTGATCTCCTCGCTTAACGGCCAGTTTGCCCAGGGAACGTTCACTTCAGCGGCCACCTCGCTGCAGTTCAGCAACCCTGACAAGGCCCCGGCCTGGTACGTGGTGACGCAGGCGGGTTATGACCTGCACGCGCCACAGCAGGCGATCGCCAAAGGGCTGGAGATCGCCCGTGACTACACCGACGCGGACGGCAAGCCGGTGAGCCAGGTCGCGGTCGGCCAGACGCTGAACGTGCACCTGAAAATCCGCGCCAACTCGCAGGCGGCGCTGAGCAACCTG
>NZ_JRZZ01000030.1:0-54747 GCF_002865965.1 Erwinia sp. B116 | reverse complement strand
GCGAACTGGTTGAGTTTCTGACCCTGCCCGGTTACGAGCTGCTTACCTGAACCTGAACCTGAACCTGAACCTGAACCCTGAACCCTGAACCCTGAACCCTGAACCCTGAACCCTGAACCCTGAACCCTGAACCCTGACAAGGAGCACCATGATGACTTCTCGTACCGAACAGATTCAGCAGACCGAACAGACCTGGCGCGACAGCCGCTGGAACGGCATCCTGCGCCCCTACAGCGCGGCAGAGGTGGTGCAGCTGCGCGGATCGGTTAATCCGGCCTGTACGCTGGCGCAGCAGGGGGCGGAAAAGCTGTGGGCGCTGCTTAACGGCGGTGCCGGCAAAGGCTACGTTAACTGCCTCGGCGCGCTGACCGGCGGCCAGGCGTTGCAGCAGGCGAAGGCCGGCATTGAAGCGATCTACCTCTCCGGCTGGCAGGTGGCGGCGGATGCCAACCTGGCGGGCAGCATGTATCCGGATCAGTCGCTCTACCCGGCGAACTCGGTGCCGTCGGTGGTGGAGCGCATCAACAACAGCTTCCTGCGCGCCGATCAGATCCAGTGGGCCGCCGGCATTGAGCCGGGCGACCCGCGCTATACCGACTACTTCCTGCCGATCGTCGCCGATGCCGAAGCGGGCTTTGGCGGCGTACTCAACGCCTTTGAGCTGATGAAAGGGATGATTCAGGCGGGGGCGGGCGGGGTGCATTTCGAAGATCAGCTGGCGTCGGTGAAGAAGTGCGGCCATATGGGCGGTAAGGTGCTGGTGCCAACCCAGGAGGCGATTCAGAAGCTGGTCGCCGCCCGGCTGGCCGCCGACGTGATGGGCGTGCCGACGGTGCTGATTGCCCGCACCGATGCTGAAGCCGCCGACCTGATCACCTCGGACTGCGACCCGTATGACCGCGAATTCATCAGTGGCGAACGCACCGCCGAGGGTTTCTTCCGCACCCACGCCGGGGTGGAGCAGGCGATCGCCCGTGGGCTGGCCTACGCCCCTTACGCCGACGTGGTGTGGTGCGAAACCTCGACCCCGGACCTGGCGCTGGCGCAGCGCTTCGCCGGGGCGATCCACGCCCGTTTCCCCGGCAAGCTGCTGGCCTATAACTGCTCGCCGTCGTTCAACTGGAAAAAGAACCTCGATGACGCCACCATCGCCCGCTTCCAGCAGGCGCTGGCGGAGATGGGCTACAAATACCAGTTCATCACCCTGGCCGGCATCCACAGCATGTGGTTCAACATGTTTGACCTGGCAAAAGCCTACGCGCAGGGGGAAGGGATGCGCCACTACGTGGAAAAGGTTCAGCAGCCGGAGTTTGCCGCCATCGAGCGCGGCTACACCTTCTCCTCCCACCAGCAGGAGGTCGGCACCGGCTATTTTGACCGGGTCACCAACACTATCCAGGGCGGCGCTTCGTCGGTCACCGCACTGACCGGCTCCACCGAAGAGCAGCAGTTCTGAGTCGCACCGTCGGCAGACCGCGCCAGAGAGGCTTACGGCGTTCCTCCGATGCCTTATTAAGCGTTGGGGATTGGAGGGCGCACGGACTCACGCAGTGGGGCGGTCGTGCCAGCAGAGAGACTAACGGCGCTCATCTGATGCCTTATTGAACGCCGGGATTGCAGGGCGCACGGACCAACGCAGCGGGGCGGTCGCGCCAGCAGAGAGGCTAACGGTGTTCCTCTGATGCCTTATTGAACGCAGGGGAACGGAGGGTGTACGGGCTAACGTATTGGAGCGATCGCGCCAGCAGGATGCTCTAAATCATTGATGTCATAGCGGGTGGAGGTAGCCGATGGCTTCAGAAACATTGATTGCACAGACGATTCTGCAGGGATTTGACGCCCAGTACGGGCGTTTTCTGGAGGTGACCGCCGGGGCGCAGCAGCGCTTTGAGCAGGCCGACTGGCCGGCAGTACAGGCGGCGATGAAGGCGCGTATCCACCTCTACGACCATCACGTCGGGCTGGTGACCGAGCAGCTGCGCTGCATGGCCGGGCCGGAGGTGGCGGACCAGCATTTTCTGCAGCAGGTCAAAGCCGTCTACACCGGCCTGCTGCCGGACTATCCACGCTTTGAAATTGCCGAAAGCTTTTTTAACTCGGTTTACTGCCGCCTGTTCAGCCATCAGTCGCTGACCGAGGAGCGGCTGTTTATCTTCAGCTCACAGCCTGAACGTCGTTTCCGTACTATCCCACGGCCGCTGGCGAAATCCTTTAACGCCGCGCAGGGCTGGCGGCCGCTGCTGGCGGCGCTGCTGGCCGACCTGCCGCTGCGCCTGACGTGGCAGGATCTGCCGCGCGACGTCGGTTTTATCCTCGCGCATCTGCAGGAGCATTTCCCGGCGGCGGCGCTGCAGCAGGCCACGCTGCAGGTGGCTAACGAATTGTTTTACCGTAACAAGGCCGCCTGGCTGGTGGGCAAACTGCGCCTGCCTTCCGGCGTTTTCCCCTTTCTGCTGCCGATCCATCGCAGCGACGAGGGCGAGCTGTGGATCGATACCTGCCTGACCCAGCCGCGCGAAGCCAGCATCGTGTTCGGCTTTGCCCGTTCCTACTTTATGGTTTACGCGCCGCTGCCCGCCGCGCTGGTAGAGTGGCTACGCGAGATCTTACCGGGCAAAACCACCGCCGAGCTGTATATGGCGATTGGCTGCCAGAAGCACGGTAAAACCGAAAGCTACCGCGAGTACCTCAACTATATGGCGGGCAGCGAGGAGGCTTTTGTTATCGCGCCCGGCGTGCCGGGGCTGGTGATGCTGGTGTTTACCCTGCCGGGGTTCGATCGGGTGTTTAAGGTGATTAAGGACCAGTTTGCGCCGCAGAAAGAGGTCACGCCGGCCCGCGTGCGCCAGTGCTATCAGCTGGTCAAAGAGCACGATCGCGTTGGCCGCATGGCGGACACCCAGGAGTTTGAGCACTTTGCCATCGAACGCGGCCGCATCAGCCCGCCGCTGCTGGCGGCGCTGCAGCGCGACGTGCCGTCGATCCTGCGTGAGGAGGGTGAAATGCTGGTGATAGGCCACCTGTATATGGAACGGCGGATGACGCCGCTCAACCTGTGGCTGGAGCAGGCCAGCCCGCTGCAGCGCCGTGAGGCGATCGAAGAGTACGGCAACGCGGTGAAACAGCTGGCCGCCGCCAACATCTTTCCCGGCGATATGCTGTATAAAAACTTTGGCGTCACCCGCCACGGTCGGGTGGTGTTCTATGACTACGACGAAATCAGCTATATGACCGAGGTGAACTTCCGCGATGTGCCGCCGCCGCGTTATCCGGAAGATGAGCTGAGCGCCGAACCCTGGTACAGCGTGGCGCCGGAAGACGTGTTCCCCGCCGAATTCCGCCACTGGCTCTGCGCCGATCCGGCGATTGCCGCGCTGTTTGACGAGATGCACGGCGAACTGTTCAGCGCGGCGTACTGGCGCGGACTGCAGCAGCGCATCCGCGACGGTCATATTGAGGACGTGTTTGCCTACCGCCGCCGTCAGCGCTTTGCTCAGCGCTACGGCAGCGGCGTGACGGCTCAGGTGTAGAAGTAGCGCACCACGTGGAAGAATACCGGCGCGGCGAAGCACAGGGAATCAATGCGATCCATCATGCCGCCGTGCCCCTCGATCATCGCGCCGAAGTCTTTCACCCCGCGATCGCGCTTGATGGCGGACATGCACAGCCCACCGAGGAAGCCGAGCAGGGTGATCAGCAGCGAGATCAGAAACGCCTGCCACGGGGCAAACGGCGTGATCCACCACAGACCCATTCCCACCAGGCTGGCGGAAAGGATGCCGCCGACAAAGCCCTCGACGGTTTTGTTCGGGCTGAGCTTCGGCACGATTGGCCGCTTACCGAACAGCTTGCCGAACACGTACTGCAGCACGTCGGAGATCTGCACCACAATCATCAGGAACAGCAGCAGCTTGATGTTCTGCTGCTCAAAGCCGGGGATCTGCAGCATCAGCAGCGCCGGGGCGTGGCTGATGCAGTAAACGGCGATCATCATGCTCCACTGGATCTTGGCCGCCCGCTCCAGGAAGTGCTGCGTATCACCGGCCACCGCCAGCCGTGCCGGAATAAACAGCCAGGCATACACCGGGATCAGAATGACAAAAACCCCATACCACTGCACGCCCACCAGCAGATACTGCAGCGGCAGGATGATAAAGAAGCACCAGAACAGCGTCTCGTGATCGCTGCGGCGGGTGGGCAGCAGGGTGATGCACTCGCGCAGGGCGAAGAACGACATCAGCATAAACAGCACCACCGAGCCGATCGGCCCGATCAGCATCGCCAGCACCGATATAATGCACATCACCCACCAGGCGCGGATGCGGGCGTTCAGGTTGCTGACGGTGGCGTTCTGCTTAAAGCGCGCGATGATGCCGCCGGTGATGCTGGCGAACAGCAGCAGGCCAAACAGACCGCTGAGCAGCCAGATCAGAGAATCATCCCATTGGGTCATGGTGCCAGCGCCTCCAGCGCGGATTGGGTTCGGTCCAGAAATGCCTGCTTATCTTCACCGTCCTGCACGCCCGGCAGCGGACTGCCGAAGGTGGCGCTGCAGATGATCGGCACCACCAGCCGCGAGCCTTTCGGCAGTACGCGGTTGAGATTATCCAGCCATACCGGCACCAGTTCGACCTCCGGCCAGGCTTTCGACAGATGATAAAGCCCGCTTTTAAAACGGTTCAGCTGTTCACCGTCGCCGCGAGTCCCTTCCGGGAACAGGATCAGCGAGTGCTGCTGCGCCAGCGCCTGTTTCAGCGGTTCCAGCGGATCCGGGCGCACCGCAGCACCGGCCTGCGCCGTGGCGGCGCTGCGGCGCTCCACCAGCACCGCGCGGAACACCTGCAGCGCCAGATAGCGGCGCAGGCGGGAGCCCAGCCAGTAGTCGGCGGCGGCCACCGGATGCACCGTATCGCGCAGCGGCTTCGGCAGGCTGGCCCAGATCACCAGCCCGTCGAGGTGGCTGCTGTGGTTGGCGAAGTAGATGCGGTTTTTACCGGCGTCCGGCTCGCTGTGCCAGCGCGAGCGGATACCGGTCAGCAGGCGGCACGCCGTCACCAGCAGCCTGCTGACCAACCGTGCGGATAAACGGCGCTTACTCATGTGGCACCTCCTTACGCAGCGCGGCGGCCACCAGCCGGGTACGCCGCACGCAGGTCACCAGCGTACCGGCGATAATCAGCCACAGCGCGATGCTCAACAGCGTCTGGCCCCAGCCGGGCAGCAGCAGGGTTATCACCGCCGCCAGGGTCAGCAGCGCCATACGGTGCTGCTTGGCCATCGGCCCGGCGAAGCGCTGCGCCAGGCCGCAGCTGCCGCCCAGCAGGCGGATATAGGCGGTCATCATCGCCAGCAGCGCGGCGGCCCAGCCCAGCGTCGGGCCGAGCGGCAGGCTGGTCAGGCCGTAGCCGACGCCAAGCAGAATCAGCGAGTCAGAGATGCGGTCGGGCATATCGTTATAGATTGCGCCCACCGCGCTCTTCAGCCCGCCCTCAACGGCGACCATGCCGTCAAACAGGTTACACAGCAGCCGGCCCTGAATGCCGATAATGGCACCGGCCATCGCCAGCCGGGTCAGCCCGTCGCCGTCGCCACGGAAGGCAACGGCAAAGCAGACGGCGGCCAGCAGCGCAAAGACGATACTGGCGACGGAGATTCCGTTAGGGGTGGCGCCGGCGCGCTGCAGCCAACGCGCGGCGGCGGTGGCCCAGCGCGCGTCGCGCGTTTTGACCGGACGGCGGTCCTGAACGTCCTTATCCATATTTATCCTCCAGAGGATGAAAGTAAGGTGGGGCAGGCTCCCGGTGCCGCCGTGACGGCGCGGCCCGGGACGATTTTTTTTATCAGCGCACGCCGCCGTATTCGCGGGTGATCTCTTTCGCTGCCTTGATCACCAGAGCGCCGATCTCGGTGACGCGGTCATCGGTGATGCGCGAGATCGGCCCGGAGATCGACAGCGCGGCAAAGGGCTCATGGTGTTCGTCGTAGATGCAGGCCGCCACGCAGCGCAGGCCGAGCGCGTGCTCTTCATCATCAAAGGCGTAGCCGCTTTTGCGCACCCGCGCCAGATCTTCTTTCAGGCTGTGCGGCGACATCAGCGTTTTTGGCGTGTAGTGATGCAGCCCCTGGCGGTGCAGCAGCCCGGTCACCTGCTGCTCGCTCAGGTTGGCCAGAAACGCCTTGCCGGCCCCGGAGGCGTGCATCGGCAGCTTGCCGCCGATCGGTGCCGACATGCGCATCAGCTGGGTACACTGTACCTGATCGATGATCACCGCCTGATGGTCGCTGAGATCCAGCACCGCCAGATTAACGGTTTCGCCCGACTGCTCCATCAGCGTGCGCAGCATCGGGTGCACCAGCGCCAGCAGGTTGCGGCTCTGCAGGAAGCTGCTGCCGACCACAAAGGCGTGCGCGCCGATGGTCCACAGCCCGAGATCGCCCACCTGACGCACAAAGCCCTGCTGCTGCATGGTGCTTAGCAGCCGGTGGGTGGTGGAGTTGGGCAGCCCGGCCTGCTGGGCCAGTTCGGTCAGCGCCACGCTGCCGTGGGACTCGGCGATCAGTTCCAGCAGCGTCAGACCACGGGTCAGCGACTGCACCTGACCGGTAGCATTAGGTCCTTGCGCGGTGGTCTGGCGCGGTTTTTTGCCGCGTTTAGCCACGACGGGGGTAGCCATAACGAACTCCTTAACGTTTCATCCTGTGGAAATCATTTTCGTTTTATTGGCTAATAATGCAACGGCTACGAATCAGGTCTGACCAGCAGGGCACAAGCTGAACAACTCTCAACTGCGATTGCTGTTACCCGTACAAAAGTTGTGCCAGTATGGCTTACTGGCGCTGGGGCCAGCAGGCGATGGCGAAGAGGCAGGAACGGTGAGCAACAGGACTGAAGCGCTGCATCAGCAGCTGGCAAAACGCATTATGCTGCTGGACGGCGGTATGGGCACCATGATCCAGAGCTACAGGCTGCAGGAGGACGATTTTCGCGGTACGCGTTTCGCCGGCTGGCCCTGCGATCTGCAGGGCAACAACGATCTGCTGGTGCTGACCCAACCCGACATTATCCGCGATATCCATAACGGCTACCTCGCGGCGGGTGCCGATATCCTCGAAACCAACACCTTTAACGCCACCACCATCGCCATGGCCGACTATGAGATGGCATCGCTGTCGGCGGAGATTAACCGGGTAGCCGCACAGCTGGCCCGCGCCTGCGCCGATGCGTGGACGGCGAAAACGCCCGAGCGCCCGCGCTACGTTGCCGGTGTGTTAGGGCCCACTAACCGAACCTGCTCGATCTCGCCGGACGTCAACGACCCCGCCTTCCGTAACGTCACCTTTAACCAGCTGGTGGAGGCCTACCGTGAATCAACGCGGGCGCTGATCGAGGGCGGTTGCGATATCATCATGATTGAAACGGTGTTCGACACCCTCAACGCCAAGGCGGCGATCTTCGCCGTGCAGAGCGAGTTTGAGGCGCTGGGCGTGACGCTGCCGCTGATGATCTCCGGTACCATTACCGATGCCTCCGGCCGTACCCTCTCCGGTCAGACCACCGAAGCCTTCTATAACTCGCTGCGCCATGCTGAACCGCTGTCGTTTGGCCTGAACTGTGCGCTGGGCCCGGACGAACTGCGCCAGTACGTCGCCGAGCTGTCGCGTATTGCCGAAGGTTACGTCAGCGCGCACCCCAATGCCGGGCTGCCCAACGCCTTTGGCGAATACGATCTCGACGCGGCCATCATGGCGGAGCAGATTGGCGAATGGGCGCGGGCGGGCTTCCTGAATATCGTCGGCGGCTGCTGCGGTACCACGCCGGAACATATTGCGGCGATGGCCAGAGCGGTGGAAGGCGTGGCACCGCGCCCGCTGCCGGCCATCCCGGTCGCCTGCCGCCTGGCGGGGCTGGAAGCGCTGACCATCAGCCCGGAAACGCTGTTCGTTAACGTCGGCGAGCGCACAAACGTCACCGGCTCCGCCAGATTTAAGCGGCTGATCAAAGAAGAGAAGTACAACGAAGCGCTGGACGTGGCGCTGCAGCAGGTGCAGAGCGGCGCGCAGATCATCGACATCAACATGGATGAGGGGATGCTCGACGCCGAAGCGGCGATGGTGCGCTTTCTTAACCTGATTGCCGGCGAGCCGGATATCGCCCGCGTGCCGATTATGATCGACTCCTCAAAGTGGGAGGTGATCGAGAAGGGCCTGCAGTGCATCCAGGGCAAGGGCATCGTCAACTCGATCTCGATGAAAGAGGGCATTGAGCCGTTCCTGCACCACGCGCGGCTGGTGCGCCGCTACGGCGCGGCGATGGTGGTGATGGCCTTTGACGAGGTCGGCCAGGCCGACACCCGCGAACGCAAAATCGAGATCTGCCGCCGCGCCTACAACATTCTCACCGAACAGGTGGGCTTCCCGCCGGAAGACATCATCTTTGACCCGAATATCTTCGCGGTCGCCACCGGCATTGAAGAGCACAACAACTACGCGGTGGACTTTATCGGCGCCTGTGAGGACATCAAACGCGAACTGCCGCACGCGATGATCTCCGGCGGCGTCTCCAACGTCTCGTTCTCGTTCCGCGGCAACGAGCCGGTGCGCGAGGCGATCCACGCGGTATTCCTCTATCACGCCATCCGCAACGGCATGGATATGGGCATCGTTAACGCCGGCCAGCTGGCGATCTACGACGACCTGCCGGCCGACCTGCGCGAAGCGGTGGAGGACGTGGTGCAGAACCGCCGCGACGACGGCACCGAACGGCTGCTGGCGCTGGCGGAAAAATACCGCGGCAGCAAGGGCGACGACGACAGCACCAGGCCGCAGGCCGAATGGCGCGGCTGGGAGGTGGCGAAGCGGCTGGAGTATTCGCTGGTGAAGGGCATCACCGAATTTATTGAAGAAGACACCGAAGCCGCCCGCCAGCAGGCTGCGCGGCCGATTGAAGTGATCGAAGGCCCGCTGATGGCCGGTATGAACGTGGTCGGTGACCTGTTCGGTGAGGGTAAAATGTTCCTGCCGCAGGTGGTGAAATCGGCCCGCGTGATGAAGCAGGCGGTGGCCTGGCTGCAGCCCTATATTGAAGCCAGCAAAGAGAAGGGCAGCACCAACGGTAAAATCGTCCTCGCCACGGTGAAGGGTGACGTACACGACATCGGTAAAAACATCGTTGGCGTGGTGCTGCAGTGTAACAACTACGAAATTATCGACCTCGGCGTGATGGTGCCGGGGGAGAAAATCCTCAAAACCGCCCGCGAGCACAACGCCGACATTATCGGCCTCTCCGGGCTGATCACCCCGTCGCTGGATGAGATGGTCAACGTGGCGAAGGAGATGGAGCGCCAGGGCTTTACCCTGCCGCTGCTGATCGGCGGAGCCACCACCTCGAAGGCGCATACGGCGGTAAAAATTGAGCAGAACTACAGCGGGCCGACGGTCTACGTGCAGAACGCCTCGCGCACGGTGGGCGTGGTCTCCGCGCTGCTTTCTGCCGGCCAGCACGACGAGTTTGTTGCCCGCACCCGCAAAGAGTATGACACCGTGCGCATCCAGCACGCGCGCAAAAAGCCGCGCACGCCGCCGGTCAGCCTGGCTGTGGCGCGCGCCAACGACACGAAAATTGACTGGGAAAACTACACGCCACCCCCTGTCCGGCAGCAGGGCGTCATCGAAGTGAGCGCTAACATCGAAACCCTGCGCCACTACATCGACTGGACGCCGTTCTTTATGACCTGGTCGCTGGCCGGCAAGTATCCGCGCATTCTGCAGGATGAGGTGGTGGGCGAAGAGGCGCAGCGGCTGTTTGCCGATGCCAACGCAATGCTCGACCAGCTGAGCCGCGACGGCACGCTCAATCCGCGTGGGGTGGTTGGTCTTTTCCCGGCTAACCGGGTGGATGACGATATCGAAATCTACACCGACGAGTCGCGCACGGAAATTTTGCAAGTGAGTCATCACTTACGCCAGCAGACAGAGAAAACGGACTTCCCGAACTACTGCCTGGCCGATTTTGTTGCGCCGAAGTCGAGCGGCAAAGCCGATTACCTGGGGGCTTTTGCGGTCACCGGCGGCCTGGAAGAGGATGCGCTGGCCGCGGCGTACGACGCGCAGCACGACGACTACAACAAAATCATGCTTAAGGCGCTGGCAGACCGCCTGGCGGAGGGCTTTGCCGAATACCTGCACGAGCAGGTGCGTAAGACGATCTGGGGCTTCGCACCGGACGAGAGCCTGAGCAACGAGGAGCTGATCCGCGAAAACTACCGGGGCATCCGCCCGGCACCCGGCTACCCGGCCTGCCCGGAACACACCGAAAAGGCCACCATCTGGCAGTTGCTGGACGTGGAAGCCCGCACCGGGATGAAGCTGACCGAGTCCTTCGCCATGTGGCCCGGCGCGGCGGTCTCCGGCTGGTACTTCAGCCACCCTGACAGTAAATATTTCGCCGTCGCCCAGCTGCAGCGCGATCAGGTAGAAGATTACGCCCGCCGTAAAGGCATGCCGGTCAGCGAGGTCGAGCGCTGGCTGGCACCGAACCTCGGGTATGACGCTGACTAACCCACCATCGGCACTCCACTAGTTCGGTCGGCAGCCTGCGTAAACGGCTGCCGACCGCGCGTCTGAGCTGCACCTGGCCCGCTATGATAACCCTCACATTTTCAGCAAAATCCTTACTGCATTTGCCCCTTACTCACACATATCATGCTGATTAAAAACCTGATTTTTGATTTAGCAGCTAAACTTTCACCTGAAGGTTTATGATTGAAAACGTGCCGTCGGTCGGACGGCAGCACAGAAGTGAGGTAAAAGAACGGTGTTAACCCTGTTGAACTTATTATCCGCCGTGGCGCTGCTGGTGTGGGGTACCCATATCGTGCGTACCGGCATTATGCGCGTCTACGGCGCCGACCTGCGCCGGGTGCTGAGCCACAGCGTGGCCAAAAAACCGATGGCCTTTATGGCCGGTATCGGCGTGACCGCGCTGGTGCAGAGCAGCAACGCCACCACGCTGCTGGTCACTTCGTTTGTCGCCCAGAACCTTGTGGGGCTGACCCCGGCGCTGGTGATCATTCTCGGTGCCGACGTCGGTACCGCGGTGATGGCGCGCATCCTGACTTTCGATCTTTCGTGGCTGTCGCCGCTGTTTATCTTCTTCGGCGTGGTGTTCTTCCTCGGGCGCAAACAGAGCCGCGCCGGGCAGGTGGGGCGGGTGTTTATCGGGCTGGGGCTGATCCTGCTGGCCCTGCAGCTGATCGTCGCCGCCGCCACGCCGATCACCCAGGCCTCCGGGGTGAAGGTGATCTTCTCGTCGCTGACCGGTGACGTGATGCTCGATGCGCTGATCGGCGCGGTGTTTGCCATTATCAGCTACTCCAGCCTCGCGGCGGTGCTGATCACCGCCACGCTGACCGCCACCGGGGTGATCTCGTTTAAGGTGGCGCTGTGCCTGGTGATCGGGGCCAACCTCGGCAGCGGGCTGCTGGCGATGCTTAACAACAGTACCGCCAACGCCGCCGGCAAGCGGGTGGCGCTGGGCAGCCTGCTGTTTAAATTTATCGGCCTGCTGATCGTGCTGCCGTTCGTTGAGCCGCTGGCGGCGTGGCTGGACCGGCTGCCGGTGGATGATGAAGAGCTGGTGATCTTCTTCCACGTGTTCTACAACCTGATCCGCTGCCTGGCGATGGTGCCGTTTGCCGGCGCGATGGCGGCGCTGTGCGAACGGCTGATCCGTGAAGAGCCGGAAAACGACCTGCGGCTGAAACCGCGCCATCTCGATGCCTCCGCGCTGGATACGCCGACGCTGGCGCTGGCGAATGCCTCCCGCGAGACGCTGCGGATGGGCGACGTTATGGAGCAGATGCTGGCGTCGTTCAGTAAGGTAATCCACGGCGAAGTACGCCAGGAACGCGAGATCCGCAAGCTGGATGATGACGTCGACGTGCTGTATACCGCCATCAAGCTCTATCTGGCGCAGATGCCGAAGGAGGATCTGGCCGAGGAGGATTCCCGCCGCTGGGCGGAGATTATCGAGATGGCGCTGAACCTGGAGATGGCCGGCGATATTCTTGAACGTATGGGCGGCGACGTGGCGAGTAAGTCGCTGACCGCGCGGCGGGCATTCTCCGTGGAAGGGCTGCAGGAGCTGGACGAGCAGCTGGAGCTGCTGGGCAGTAACCTGCGCCTCAGCCTGTCGGTATTTTTATCCCGTGATATCACCAGCGCCCGGCGGCTGCGCCGCGCCAAGCACCGTTTCCGCATCACCAACCGGCGTTTCTCCCACGCCCACGTGGACAGGCTGCACCAGCAGAACGTGCAGAGCATTGAGACCAGCTCGCTGCATCTCGGCCTGCTGGGGGATATGAAACGCCTGAACTCGCTGTTCTGCGCGGTGGCCTACAGCGTGCTGGAGCAGCCGGACGATGACAAGAACGATGACGATCGGGGATAAATCGTCACCTGCCTCCCAACGGACTTCCTGTCTGGCTGTGGCTTTGTACTCAGGTGCCTGGTTCGGCGGCCTATTTGCTGCCAGGGCATCGCTGCTGATTCCGGCGATCGGGTCGCCCGTTGCGGGCAGATCGCCGGGTCGCCGTGAACCCTTCCTTGGGGGCTCGGACGGCGCATCCGTGCGCCGTACGCCCGGCTAACCTGTCCCCCAACGGACTCCCTTTTAGGCTGCATTGTTGCTGTTAAGGGCTTCGCTGCTAATTCCAGTGTTCAGCTCGTCGGGAACGATATGATCCCCAAAGCTTGAATGCCGATAAAGCGATTCAATCGCAAAAAGGCAATCGGGGGGTGATGCGGATAAGCGGACTGTCAGCGCCCATGGATGGGCGATGCCAAGCCCCCAGGGACGGGTTTACGGCGTGTCCGCGTTCCGCATCATCCCCCGATAAGCCAGGCGCCGGTTTAGCAGCAACGCCCCTAACCAGAAGCACGAAAGCATCAGAAAAGCACCCAACTCAACCCATCATCTGCGCCCAGCCCCAGCCCCAGCCCCAGCCCCAGCCCCAGCCCCGATAAGCCAGGCGCCGGTTTAGCAGCCATGCCCCTAACCAGAGGCTCCGGTTTAGCAGCAACGCCCAAAAAAAAGCCGGAGCATCCCGCCCCGGCTTCTTCCTGAAGAGAGAAAGCTACTTCTTCTCGTCCTTAATCTCTTTACCCGACCAGTACCCCGCCAGCAGCGACCCGGACAGATTGTGCCACACCGAGAACAGTGCGCCCGGCAACGCCGCCAGCGGTGAAAAGTACAGCTTGCCCAGCGTCGCCGCCAGACCGGAGTTCTGCATCCCCACCTCCAGCGCCAGCGTGCGGCAGGTTGACTCATCAAAACCGAACAGCTTACCGCCCCAGTAACCGCCCAGCAGGCCAATGGCGTTATGCAGCATCACCGCAATAATCACCACCAGACCCACCGACGCAATATGGCTCTGACTGCCCGCCACCACCGCGCTGATAATCAGCAGAATACAGACCATCGAAAACGCCGGCAGATACGGTTCCACGCGCTTCACCACGCCGTTCAGCGTATGGTGGATCACCAGACCGAGGCTAATCGGCACCACCACGATCTTCACGATGCTCAACAGCATGCCCACCACGTCCACCTGAATATGGGTATCAACGTAGAATTTGGTTAACAGCGGCGTGGCAAACACCCCGACCAGCGCCGAAACGGAAGAGATGGTCACCGACAGCGCCACGTCGCCCTTCGACAGATAGATCAT
Source organism: Erwinia sp. B116 (assembly GCF_002865965.1). Classification (NCBI taxonomy): domain Bacteria; kingdom Pseudomonadati; phylum Pseudomonadota; class Gammaproteobacteria; order Enterobacterales; family Erwiniaceae; genus Erwinia; species Erwinia sp. B116. The sequence continues at coordinate 41,020 of NZ_JRZZ01000030.1, read as the reverse complement.
CACGTTCGACGCGGTACCGCTGGCCACGCTGCCGACCAGAATCATCCCCGCCGACAGATCCGGCGGCATATTAAACAGCTTCGCCAGCGCCCACGCGGCCAGCGGCATCACCAGATAGTGCAGAAACGTCCCGGCAATCACCGGTGCCGGACGGGTCAGCACCCGCTTAAAATCATCAATATTCAGCGTCACGCCCATGCCGAACATAATCAGCATCAGCAGATAAGTGACGTACGGACCAAAGCCGGTAAAGGTATCCGGCGTATAGTAGGCGGCAGCAGAGAGCAGGACCGCCCACAGGGGGAACAGTCGCGTTACGGTGGCGAGCATAGCCAGACTTCCTTTTATCATGTTGTATGTATCCCGCGTGTAAACTCCGCAGGTAAGACGGTAAACCCAATTTGCCATAGCAGACGGCGCCGTTACCAGAAACGGCGGGAACAGATCATAGCATTAAAAGTGGGGTGAAAAAGCAGCAAACCTGCGGTGAATATCAGCAGAAAAAGCTAAGTCAGTGCGGTGAAAGCAGTGCGATCGGCTAACGCGGGGCGAGGCGCGGGCCAGAGACCGCCTGTTTATTCCGGGCGTAAAAAAACCGGGCCAGGCCCGGTTTCGCGATGACTCAGTGACCCGATTACTCGAACAGGTTGCGGTGCAGCCGCTGAACCACCTGCTCCGCGTCCTGGCCTGGGACCAGGAAGCACAGGTTATAGCTGCTGGCACCGTAGCAGATCATCCGCAGATTGAACCCTTCCAGCACGCCAAACACCTCTTTGCCTACGCCGCAGGCCTGGGAGAGTTTGTTGCCGATCAGCGCGATCAGCGCCAGGTTCTCTTCCACTTCCACCCGGCACAGCGATGACAGCTCGGTCAGCAGCGCCTGAGTCAGCAGACTGTCGCCGGTCGAGGTCGACCCGGTGGTATCCAGCGTCAGCGCCACGCTCACTTCTGAGGTGGTGATCAGGTCCACAGAGATACTGTGGCGCGCGAGGATATTGAACACCTCGGCAAGGAACCCGCGCGCGTGCAGCATGTTCATGCTGTGCAGGGTCAGCAGCGTCTGGCGACGACGCAGCGCCAGCGCGCGGAACAGCGGCGGGTTCTGGCCCTTATTGCACACCAGCGTGCCGCCGGCGGACGGGTCTTTGCTCGAACCGACAAACACCGGAATATCGCTGCGCACGGCCGGCAGAATGGTCGCCGGGTGCAGCACTTTGGCTCCGAAGGTGGCCATCTCAGCGGCTTCTTCAAAGGTAATCTCATCGATACGCTTGGCGGCAGACACCACGCGCGGATCGGTGGTGTAGATGCCCGGTACGTCGGTCCAGATATCAATACGGCTGGCACCCAGCGCTTCGCCGAGCAGGGCAGCGGTGTAGTCGCTGCCGCCGCGGCCAAGGGTGGTGGTGCGGCCTTTATCTTCGCTACCGATAAAGCCCTGGGTTACCACCAGCGCTTCGGCAATACGTGGCTGCAGCTGGGTCGACGCCAGCGTCGACAGGGTAGCGATCTCCGGCTCGGCACGGCCAAAACGATCGTTGGTGCGCATCACTTTACGCACGTCAAACCACTCGGCGTTAACCTGGCGCTCGCGCAGGATTTCAACGAACAGCAGGGTCGACATCAATTCGCCGTGGCTGACCAGCTCGTCGGTCAGCGCGGTGGAGGTCGCCAGCGCGGTGGCCTCGGCCAGCATGGCGATATTCTCCAGCATGCGGTCGATCTCATCGCTGATTACGCCGGGCTCTTGCAGGCAGTCGATAATGGCGTACTGAATGCGGCGGATATCGTCCAGCAGGTACGCGCGTTCCTCCAGCTGTTTACCTTCAGCCAGCGTCACTAAAAGATTGGTTACACCCGCAGAGGCGGAGAGAACGACCAGACGCACGTCCGGGTTGGACAGCACCACATCGGCGCTGCGATTCATAGCGGTAAAATCGGCCACGCTGGTGCCGCCAAACTTCGCTACGATCAGATTTTGAGACATGACTACCTCGTGTCAGGATATTTTCCATCAGCCTTGGCACAAGGGGGAGAGCAGGAACGGGTCAGACGTAGAAACTACGAGTCACCCGGAAGCGCCCCACCTTGCAAAACGTCTGTTCATCAGACGTTCCGGTGACAACCCAGAGGATTCAGCCCCTGTGGTCGATACGTCCCACTCCGCGTGGGTAATACCTCGGCGTCGCACCCCATCATATGCCTTCGCTGGATACGGTTCCTCCAACACACTGCCTGGGCGACGCGCCTCTTCCAGGTTGCGCACGGGTGCGCAAACAGGCGCATAGAAATATCGGTTTATCCCCCCGCTGTCAACGACAGTCGGCCGATGATTACTGATATTCCTGAAGGGGCTGGCGGTATTACCGCTGCTAATCGCCAGCGGCAAAAAAAACGCCCGTCTGGGCGAAAACATCAATTTTTCTGCGCACATCACGGACTATAATTTTCAGCCTGATGCCGTCATACTGAAACGATTAGTGCGAATCATCCGCAGTTAGCATAACGATGCCGCCCGGACGACGCCGCAATGATAGCTCGTGCCTGTTACAGGAAAAGGTCAGCGTCGCGCGACGAACGCGTACACTGTCGTCCGGCTGATTTACGATTCTTAAATAAAAAGAGTGTGTTGCTATGAAAAATATCAATCCGACACAAACCGCTGCCTGGCAGGATCTGCAGCAGCATTTTGAACAGATGAAAGATGTGCAAATTGCTGACCTGTTTGCTAAGGATAGCGCCCGTTTCACCGCGTTCTCCGCCACCTTCGACGATCAGATCCTGGTGGACTACTCCAAGAACCGTATCACCCGCGAGACCCTCGATAAGCTGCAGGCGCTGGCAAAAGAGACTGACCTGCAGTCGGCAATCAAATCAATGTTTTCCGGTGAGAAGATCAACCGCACTGAAGATCGCGCGGTACTGCACGTTGCGCTGCGTAACCGCAGCAACACGCCAATCCTGGTCGATGGCAAAGACGTGATGCCGGAAGTCAACGCGGTGCTGGAAAAGATGAAGGGCTTCTCTGAGCGCATCATCAGCGGTGACTGGAAAGGCTATACCGGTAAAGCGATCACCGATGTGGTGAATATCGGCATCGGCGGCTCGGATCTCGGTCCGTTTATGGCCACCGAAGCGCTGCGCCCGTACAAAAACCACCTGAATATGCATTTCGTCTCCAACGTGGACGGCACCCATATCGCCGAAACGCTGAAGGACCTCAGCCCGGAAACCACGCTGTTCCTCGTGGCCTCCAAAACCTTCACCACCCAGGAGACCATGACCAACGCCCTGAGCGCGCGCGACTGGTTCCTCAAAGCGGCCGGCGACCAGCAGCACGTCGCGAAGCATTTCGCCGCGCTGTCCACCAACGGCAAAGCGGTGGCGGAGTTCGGTATCGATACCGACAACATGTTCGAGTTCTGGGACTGGGTTGGCGGCCGCTACTCGCTGTGGTCGGCGATTGGCCTGTCGATCGTGCTCTCCATCGGTTATGACAACTTTGAGCAGCTGCTGAGCGGCGCACACGCGATGGATCAGCACTTCGCCAATACCCCGGCTGAGCAGAACCTGCCGGTGCTGCTGGCGCTGATCGGCATCTGGTACAACAACTTCTTCGGTGCTGAAACCGAAGCGATCCTGCCGTACGATCAGTATCTGCACCGTTTTGCCGCCTACTTCCAGCAGGGCAATATGGAGTCTAACGGCAAGTACGTTGACCGTAACGGCAACCCGGTGGATTACCAGACCGGCCCGATCATCTGGGGCGAGCCGGGCACCAACGGCCAGCACGCGTTCTACCAGCTGATCCACCAGGGCACCAAGCTCATCCCGTGCGACTTTATCGCGCCGGCGATCACCCACAACAAGCTGGGCGACCATCACAATAAGCTGCTGTCCAACTTCTTCGCGCAGACCGAGGCGCTGGCCTTTGGTAAGAGCCGTGACGTGGTGGAGAAAGAGTTTGCCGATGCCGGTCTGGCCGCCAGCGCCGTTGAGCACGTGGCGCCGTTCAAGGTGTTTGAAGGCAACCGTCCGACCAACTCGATCCTGCTGCGCGACGTGACGCCGTTCAGCCTCGGCGCGTTAATTGCTCTGTATGAGCACAAGATTTTCACTCAGGGTGCGATTCTGAACATCTTCACCTTCGATCAGTGGGGCGTGGAGCTGGGCAAACAGCTGGCGAACCGTATTCTGCCTGAACTGGCCGATGGTACAGAGGTAACCAGCCACGACAGCTCAACTAACGGCCTGATTAACCGTTATAAGTCCTGGCGTTAATCGGGCTTATCGCAGAACCGCATCACCACCCCGGGCAACCGGGGTTTTTTAACAGTCGTCTTTTTTCGTTTTTTCCAGCATCGGCGTGTGGAAACTGTGCGTCTCCTCTCTAGGATTAATCTTAAAATGCGTTTTTTTTCCTCGCATTTTACGCCGATTTTTTTGAAAATATCCCGCGTTTATCTCTAGTTATGTCCGCTAATGTAAAGTTTAACTGGATGATTTTATAAACTTTTATTTGCAAAAATGACTAATTATTACCATCATGTCGTGCTTAATCTGATTTAAGGCGCTTTTACCATAACAGGGTGTTGTTGCCGCCTTTAATTGGCATTAAGTTTCGTAAAATGGCTATTTTGCATAATTTAATGTGCAAAAAAGCGGTTTGTTGAGCATGGATTAGTGAAACTGACCGGCTAAAGCGACTATTATTAGTCCGCTGATTTCTGGAGTTTTATTCCCCATACTATGAGTGCCGGGTTCCATTCTGGCCCCGGTGTTCATTCATTTCATGAAGGAAAGTGCAATGAAAAAACTGTTATGGGCTGCTGCAGCCTCTGTGTATTTAGTGGGTGCTTCTGCTGCGTTTGCTGCACCTGGTGACGCTGCTGGCGTTGAAGCTGGCGCGCTGTCTTCTGGTGCTGCAACCGCAATCGGCGTCGGCGTTGTTGCCGTTGTTGCTGGCGTTGCAGTCGGTGCAGCAGGTGGCAGTAACGGTTCTAATACCGGAACCACCACTACTACCACCACCAGCACCACCCGCTAAGTATCACTTTTAAACATAACCACACGTCCGTGTGGTTATTTTTTACGTCACCTATTTGCTCAGGGATCCTAACCGGTGCGAAACCTACCTCTGCTGCTAATCTGCCTGCTGTTACAGGCCTGTACCGCCACTCAAAAAGGCTTGAGTGACGCCGCGACCCAGGCTTTCCTTGGCCCCGATGATATTCAGGTGACCGCTGAACGCATTAACGCGCTGCCTTATGCCAGCATGTATTTGCGTGTCGCTGACGGTCAGCAAATTTTCGTGGTACTGGGCTTCAATGAAAACGGCCAGCAGAAGTGGATCACCAGCGATAAAGCGATGGTGGTGACGCAGAACGGTCGCGTAATCAAAACCCTGGGCCTGAGCGACAACCTGAACCAGGTCAGCAACCTGCAGCAGGATCCGCTGCGTAATCCGCTGCAGCTGACCGAGGGGGCCGGCTGGACCCGAACGCTGAGCTGGACCGAACAGGGCCAGCTGCGCGCCGGCGAAGCCGTCTCGCGCTTTACCCGTCTGAAGGATGAGGTGCTGCAGTTAGCCGGGAAGCCGGTCGCCTGCCGCGTCTGGCAGGAAGAGGTCTCTATGGTCAGCAACGGTAAGTCCTGGCGCAATACCTTCTGGATCGATACCACCAGCGGCCAGGTGCGTAAAACTGAGCAAGACCTTGGCGCAGACTATCTTCCCGTGACCACCACTATCCTGAAGCCGGCAAAATCATGAAAAAACTGATCGCTTTATGCGCAGGGATAGCGGCCTCGCTGTCGCTGCAGGCCCTGGCCGACAGCCAGGTTACGGTGTTTTATCCCGGCCAGCAGCAGACCGCACAGGTCAGCCACGCCGCTAACCTCGCCCAGCTGGTGGCCAGCCCGGCGCTACAGGGGAAAACCTGGTGGCCCGGCACGGTCATTGCTGAAAAACAGGCCACTGCGGTGGCGCTGCAGCAACAGCAGCAGCTGCTGGCACGCCTGGCGGGCTGGCGTGATGCGCTGCGCGGCGATGATGATGCCGCCCAGGCCGCGGTGGTCGAGAACGTGCGTCAGCAGGTTGCCGCGCTGAAGGTTACCGGCCGTCAGCTGGTATCCCTCGACCCGGATCGGGTTCGCCTCTCGTCCTCCGCCAACCGCCGGCTGGTGGGTGACTACAGCGTCTACACCCTGGCCGAACCGACCTCCGTGACCCTGTTCGGTGCGGTAGACGGTGCCGGAACAACGCCGTGGGCGGCCGGGCGCAGCGTGGCTGACTACCTGCAGCCGCGTGACCATGTGCGCGGCGCGGAGCGCAATACGGCGCAGCTGATAACGCCGGACGGGCAGGTGAGCGAGGTGCCGGTCGCCTACTGGAACCGCCGCCACGTTGAGCCCGCCGCGGGCAGCATTATCTTTGTAGGCTTCTCCTCCTGGACGCTGCCGCGCGACCTGGCCGATCTTAACCAGCAGATCGTATCTGTTCTGACGCACCGGATCCCTGACTGATGAAAAAACGTTACCTTCTCAGCCTGCTCTCATTCTCTGTCACCTGCGCGTTGCAGGCACAGGCGGCTTCTTACCCGGAACCTGTCGGTCCGTCACAGTCTGACTTCGGCGGCGTCGGCCTGATGCAGGTGCCGACCGCGCGGATGGCGAAAGAGGGCGAGTTCAGCCTCAACTACCGTAACAACGATCAGTATCGCTTCTACTCGGCTTCGGTAGCGCTGTTCCCGTGGCTGGAAGCGACCGTGCGCTACACTGACGTCCGTACCCGTCAATACAGCGGCTCGGAAGAGTTCAGCGGCAATCAGAGCTACAAAGACAAGGCGTTTGACCTCAAGCTGCGCCTGTGGGAAGAGGGCTTCTGGCTGCCGGAAGTGGCGGTCGGCACCCGCGATCTGGGCGGTACCGGCCTGTTTGACAGTGAATACCTGGTGGCGACCAAGGCCTGGGGGCCGTTTGACTTCACCCTCGGCATGGGCTTTGGCTACCTGGGCAACAGCGGCAACGTGACTAACCCGTTCTGCCGGGCCAGCGATAAATACTGCTACCGTGACGGCAGCAACGGCACGCCGGGGTCGGTCAGCATCAGCAACGCCTTCCACGGTCCGGCTGCGATCTTCGGCGGTATCGAATACCAGACGCCGTGGCAGCCGCTGCGCCTGAAGGCCGAATACGAAGGCAACGATTACCAGGGTGACTTTGCCGGCAAGCTGGAGCAGAAAAGTAAGTTCAACGTCGGAGCCATTTACCGCGTCACCGACTGGGCGGACGTCAACGTCAGCTACGAGCGTGGCAACACCTTTATGGCGGGCTTCACCCTGCGCACCAACTTTAACGACAATACCCAGGTGCAGCGTGATAAGCCGGTACCGGCTTACAACCCGCAGCCGCAGGAGCGGTTCCTCGAGCCGACCACCACCGCCGCGCAGCTGACCGACCTGAAATACAACGCCGGCTTCGACGCGCCGCGCATTCAGGTGAAAGGCGACACGTTGTACGCAAGTGGTGAGCAGACCAAATACCGCGACACCGCTCGCGGCGTGGAGCGCGCAAACGTGATTCTCGCCAACCATCTGCCGGAAGGCGTAGAGAAGATCCGCGTCACCGAGATCCGCAATAATATGCCGCAGGTGACCACCGAAACCGACGTTGTCAGCCTGAAGCGCCAGCTGGAAGGCTATCCGCTGGGGCATGAAGAGACGCTGCGTCAGGTGCGTATCAACCCGCACCTGCCGGAGAACGCCGAGCAGGGCTTCTACATCGACGGCGATCGCCTCGACTACAGCCTGTCGCCGGTGCTCAACCAGTCGGTTGGCGGCCCGGAAAGCTTCTACATGTACCAGGTGGGCGTGTCGGCTAACGCCAGCTACTGGCTGACCAACCACCTGCTGATTGACGGCAGCGTGTTCGTCAACGTGGCCAACAACTACAACCGCTTTAACTACGACGGCGCGCCGGGCGACTCGAGCCTGCCGCGGGTGCGTACCCACATCCGCGAGTACGTGGAAAACGACGCCTACGTCAACAACCTGCAGGCCAACTACATGCGCCACCTCGGCGGTGATTTCTACGGCCAGGTGTACGGTGGTTATCTGGAGACCATGTACGGCGGCGTCGGCGGTGAACTGCTCTATCGTCCGCTGGACGCCAGCTGGGCGATTGGCGTCGATGCCAACTACGTTAAGCAGCGTGACTGGGACAACATGATGAAGTTCACCAACTACAAGGCCAAGGTGGGCAATCTGACCGGTTACTGGCAGCCGTGGTTCTTCGAGGGCGTGCTGGTCAAGGCCAGCGTCGGGCAGTATCTGGCGGAGGATAAGGGCGTGACCGTTGACGTCTCCAAACGCTTCGACAGCGGCGTGGCCGTCGGCGTCTACGCCACCAAAACCAACGTCTCGTCGGAAGAGTATGGCGAAGGGGACTTCACCAAAGGGTTCTACGTCTCCATCCCGATGGATCTGTTCAGCCTCGACCCGATCCGCGGCCGCGCCCAGATCAACTGGACACCGCTGACGCGTGACGGTGGCCAGCAGCTGGGTCGTAAGTACAACCTCTATGACCTGACCAGCGATCGCGATATTAACTACCGCTGATCCTGCCAGCGCCGGCCCGCCACGGTTAGCCGTACGGGCCGGCGCTGACCCCGCTATTGCCCCGCATCCGGCGGGGTGTCTTGTGATCTGTGTCACACTCAAGCATAGTATCAGCAGCGGTTTTCCCGCCAGATAACAATGACGTTGAGGTATGACCCATGACTCCCCCCGCCCATAACACCCCGGCCACCCGGCTGGCTTTTGCCCTGCAGATGGTGCTGAACGCCGGCCTGATTGCGCTGGCCGTGATCCTGGTGATTTTTCTCGGTAAAGAGACCATCCACCTGGCCAACGTGCTGCTGAACACCGGCGAGCAGACCTCGTCTTACCTGCTGATTGAAGGCATCGTGATCTATTTTCTCTACTTTGAATTTATCGCGTTGATCGTCAAATACTTCCAGTCGGGCTACCACTTCCCGCTACGCTACTTCGTCTATATCGGCATCACGGCGATTATCCGCCTGATTATCGTCGACCATAAAAATCCGCTGGATACGCTGGCCTACACCTTCGCCATTCTTATCCTGGTGTGCACTCTGTGGCTGGCGAACAGTAACCGCCTGAAACGCGAGTAAGAAAATGGGGTACACTCGGGTACCCCATTTTTACGGAGAAGTGTTATGGCTGAGAACGCGCTGTCGCCATTGCGCGCGATCGACTGGCTGCCCGAATCCTCACCCCTGCTGACCGCCCCCCTGCTTGACTGGCTGATGGAAGTTGACTCAATGACCCGGCGTTTTGAACGCTACTGCGGTGAGGTGACGGTCAACGTGCTGCGCGAAGGCTTTGTCGGCGGAGACGCCTGGCCGGAAGAGTCAGCGCTGTTGCCTGACGAGCCGCGCTACTGGCTGCGTGAAATTGAGCTGTGCGGCGACGGCGTACCCTGGCTGGTGGCGCGCACGCTGGTGCCGGAGTCAACGCTGGTCGGGCCGGAGCAGAAGCTGCAGCAGCTGGGCAGCGTGCCGCTGGGGCGCTATCTGTTTGCCAGCTCAACCCTGACCCGCGATTTTATTGACGTCGGCCACCACGGCGCGCTGTGGGCACGGCGCTCGCGCCTGCGCCTCACGGGCAAGCCGCTGCTGCTGACCGAACTGTTTTTACCCGCTTCGCCGCTGTATGCCAGCCTGGCGCCAGAGCAGAGATCCTGACGTGGAGAGAAGTCTGCCAATGAGTAAATTAGCGGCGTACTGCCGCCTGATGCGCATCGATAAGCCGATCGGCACGGTGCTACTGCTGTGGCCGACGCTGTGGGCGCTGTGGCTGGCGGCGGACGGCGTGCCGCCGCTGAACGTGCTGCTGGTGTTTACGCTGGGGGTAATTACCATGCGCGCTGCCGGCTGCGTGATTAACGACTTCGCCGACCGCAAAATCGACGGCCACGTCAAACGCACCCGGCTGCGCCCGCTGCCGAGCGGGGCGGTCACCAGCCGTGAGGCCAAACTGCTGTTTGCCGGGCTGGTGCTGGTCTCCTTCGCGCTGGTGCTGACCATGAACCGCATGACTATCCTGCTGTCGTTCGGCGGCCTGGCGCTGGCGTGGATGTACCCGTTTATGAAGCGTCACACCCACCTGCCGCAGGTGGTGCTGGGCGCGGCGTTTGGCTGGGCGATCCCGATGGGCTGGGCGGCGGTCAGCGAGAGCGTGCCGCTGGTCTGCTGGCTGCTGTTTTTTGCTAACGTCTGCTGGACGGTGGCTTACGACACCCTGTACGCGATGGTCGATCGCGACGACGACCTGAAGATTGGCGTCAAGTCGACGGCGATCCTGTTTGGCCGCTTCGATAAGCTGATCGTCGGACTGCTGCAGCTGGCAACGCTGGCGCTGATGGCGCTGGTCGGCTGGCTGAGCGGGCTGGGCGGGGCGTTCTGGTGGTCCATGCTGCTGGCGGCCGGGCTATTCGTGTATCAGCAGCAGCAGGTGGCGGGGCGCGATCGGGACGCCTGTTTTAAAGCGTTCCTTAACAACAACTACGTCGGTATGGTGCTGTTTGCCGGCATCGCTATCAGCCTCTGGTAGCCGTGTTCTGCGCCGGTGGCGAGCCTTAGCATCATCAGGCTCCCGCCGGGACAGGCGAAAAAAAGGCCGGTCGCGCTGAGCCAGTAAAGAGGGGAAACCCCATGATTTACTGCGCCAGTGCGACCGGCCTTTTCGTTGCAGGCAACACCGGGTTGCCGTTTAACTGATTTTTACCGCGGGCGTGGCTGGTGGTCAGGGCGTTGCCCCATGACTCCGGGGCAACCGCACTCTCCGTCACCGCGTCACCGTATTACTCCGGCGCGATCGCGCTCTCCGTCACGGCAGCGGCGGAGGGCTCCGGTGCCACAGCACTTTCAATCGTCATCCGCACGTCCTGGGTGATCAGCTCCGCCAGCAGCTGGTAAACGCGCTGGGTCCGTTCAACCTGGGCATCACCGGAATCGCTGATGTAGCCTTCATCACGCAGCGTCAGCACCAGCGAGGTGAACACCGCCTTGTCGAAGAACTCCGGCGCGTTAATGCCGTGCAGCACCGACAGGCGCTGGGCCATGGTGCGGCTCTCTTTCTCCAGCGTGCCGCGGTTAATCGCCGGGTTCGCGCTGAGGATCGAGAAGGTAATGGCATAACGCTGCAGGGTTTCGCGTACGCCGGCGGCCAGCAGCTGCAGGGTGCGGAAACGCGGCGGGTTCAGGCGCAGATGCTGGTCTTCCACCAGCAGCAGGCCCTGACGCGCCATCTCGGCCACCAGCGGCTCAATCACCTGCGGCAGTTCTGCGGCATCCCAGCGCAGGAACAGCTCGCTTTTCAGCATCGGGTAGATCACGCTGACCTGGCGCAGCAGCTCATCACGGCTCAGCTCGCGGTGCTGCATCAGGATCGCGGCAATCAGCGACGGCAGCACCAGCATATGATGAATGTTGTTGCGGTAGTAGGTCATCAGCACCGCCTGCTCGCGCGGCAGAATCACGATCTCACCGATGCTGTCCTGCTCCAGCTCAAACTTATTCATGCTCAGCGCGTGTTCCAGCAGCGCTTCCGGCGTCATATCCGGCACGGTGGCATCCGGCGAATAGGGCACATTGCGCAGCAGTTCGACGTAGCAGCCGAGCTGTTCGGTCAGCTGGTCACGGGTCATCGAGCGCTGGCGCGAAGCCAGCAGCGCGGTCACGCACAGGTTCATGGCGTTCGCCGCCCCGGCGTTGTTGATGCGCACCATCACTTTCTGGGCGATATCGTTCACCGCCGGGGTTAACCACGCCGGGCGCTGGGCCTCAATCGGGTCAATCGCCTCGCGCCACTCCGGCACCTGCTGGTTAAGATACGCGACCAGCGGCAGCGGTTCGCCAAAGTTGACGTAGCCCTGGCCGAGATTCCGCAGCTTACGCAGCCCGCGCACCATCGACAGGAAGCCCTCTTTCTCTTTGGTCGCGCCGCGCAGCTCTTTAGCGTAGGTACCTACTTCCATCACGTGCTCGTAGCCGATATAGATCGGCACCAGGGTGATTGGCCGGTTGCCGCCGCGCAGCATCGCCTGAATGGTCATCGACAGCGTGCCGGTTTTCGGATCGAGCAGGCGGCCGGTGCGTGAGCGTCCGCCCTCCACGAAGTACTCCACCGAATAGCCGCGGGTAAACAGCTCGCCGAGGTATTCGCGGAATACCGTCGAGTAGAGTTTATTACCCTTAAAGGTGCGACGGATAAAGAACGCCCCCAGCCGGCGGAAAATCGGCCCGGCCGGCCAGAAGTTCAGGTTAATTCCGGCCGCGATATGCGGGGGCACCAGCCCCTGGTGATAGAGCACGTAGGAGAGCAGCAGGTAATCCATATGGCTGCGGTGGCACGGCACGTAGACGATCTCGTGGCCGTCCTGCGCCAGCTGGCGTACGCGTTCACCGCCGTTGACGTTGATCCCCTGGTAAAGCTTGCTCCAGGTCCAGCCCATGATGCGGTCGGTCAGGCGGATCGCCTCATAGGAGAAGTCGGCCGCCACCTCTTCCATCAGTTCGATGGCGTTCTGCTGGGCCTTCTCATGGGAGATTTTCTTGCTGCGCGCCTCGTCTTCCACCGCCTTGGCGATGGCTTTCGACTGCAGCAGCTTGTTAAACAGGTCCTGACGCACCGGCAGACGCGGGCCGATCGCCGCCAGGCGCTGGCGGGCGAAATGCATACGCGCCACGCGGGCCAGCTTCTGAGCGATGGTTTTATCCGTGCCGTGCTCGGTGGCCATATGGCGCAGCGAGACCATCGGCGAGAAGCGCACGAAGCTGTCGCGCCCCAGCCACAGCACCGCAAAGAATTTTTGAATGCCGTTCAGCACCCGCAGATGCGGCTGGCTTTCGCCCTGCACCTCGCGTCCCGGCGCACGGCCAAACATCACCGACACCGGCACCATCTGCACATCAAGGTCAGGATGGCTGCGGTGCAGGTCCAGATAGTCATGGAACAGCTTGACCGAATCCGGGTTTGGCACGTAGTAAGGGAACAGGCGCGGGCCGTCATGGATAAACACATAACGCGGCAACAGGGTGCCATCGATCTCCAGCGGCTGCAGCGGATCCGGCAGCTCCTGTTTGCGACACTGCTCACGCAGCGCCAGGAGATCGGCCTTTGAATCATAAGGCAGCACATACATAATAGGGCGCGACGTATCGAGCCCGAGCTCAGCAACCGGCTCGGCCGGAATTGCCTTACTCTTTACCAGAAATTTAACTGGCAGATTCAAAAGGTTATAATATAAATTACGCCAACCTGACATAGACAACATGAAGCCTCTTGTTAGCAAAGCGCCGCAAGCATACCAGAAAGCGCCAACAGAATCTGTGGTGTTGCAAATTGTGCTACACCCGTCTCCGACGTCAAACTTCTCAAAGGGTTCCCTGATTATGGCAAATAACGCCACCGGCCTGACACGAATCGTAAAAGCAGCCGGTTATTCGTGGCAAGGATTACGCGCCGCCTGGCAGCATGAAGCGGCCTTTCGCCAGGAAGCGATCGCGGCGATTATCGCGGTGGCGGTGGCCTGCTGGCTGGATGTTGATGCCGTCACGCGCGTACTGCTGATCGGTTCGGTGGTGCTGGTGATTATCGTCGAAGTTCTCAACAGCGCGATTGAGGCGGTGGTAGACCGCATCGGCAGTGAAATGCATCCGCTGGCCGGGCGCGCAAAAGATATGGGCTCCGCCGCCGTCCTGCTGAGCATCTTACTGGCAATCGCTGTCTGGGCCATGTTGTTACTGCCGAATCTGCGATGAGTTATCCAAAAAAGGCACTTTCATGCGGCGAAAGTGCGCCAGCCGACCTCTGCAACGCCCCTCTGATGCAAAATTGATCGCCAGCGGGGCGGGTTTGGGTTCCCAAGGGCGAAATAGCTGTATATACTCACAGTCGACTGTATAAACAACCAGGGGGCGGGATGAAAGCATTAACGGCACGGCAGCAGCAGGTCTATGACCTGATTCGCGACCATATTAACCAGACCGGTATGCCACCGACGCGGGCAGAAATTGCCTCGCAGCTCGGCTTCCGTTCCCCCAATGCCGCCGAAGAGCACCTGAAAGCGCTGGCGCGTAAAGGCGTGATTGAGATCGTCTCCGGCGCCTCGCGCGGCATTCGCCTGATGATGGAAGAGGTCAACGGCCTGCCGCTGATCGGCCGCGTGGCAGCCGGTGAACCGCTGCTGGCGGAAGAGCATATTGAAGGGCACTATCAGGTGGACCCGGAAATGTTCAAACCGAGCGCGGACTTCCTGCTGCGCGTCAGCGGTATGTCGATGCGCGACATCGGTATTCTCGACGGTGACCTGCTGGCGGTGCACAAGACCGAAGACGTGCGCAATGGCCAGGTGGTCGTGGCGCGTATCGACGATGAAGTGACGGTAAAACGTCTGAAGAAGCAGGGCAACACCGTGCAGCTGCTGCCGGAAAACCCGGACTTCCAGCCGATCGTGGTCGACCTGCGTGAGCAGACGCTCACCATCGAAGGCCTGGCCGTGGGCGTGATCCGCAACGGCAACTGGCAGTAGCGCGACCCACCACGGCTCATCACGCAGCGGCCTCCTCCCCGCCGCTGCGCATTTCCCCTTTGAATTCCTGCGCACGCTTTCCTGCTGCATGACAGCCTGCCTGAATCAGCAATCTTACCGATCATATCCTTTGTGCTGACGTGCTGACGTGCTGACATATAGCCCTGACCGATCGATGCCTGTGACCCGGCGAACGCGTCCAGCTCGTCAGGGGTCGACAGGCAGTGACAGGTGAAGTTCCAGATACAGGTTCCGCACAGGCAAGGATAACGCTCCAATATGAAACTACTTTCCGTTGCCGATAAGCAGCTCTGGCGGCTGGCGGCTGGCGCTGTGGGCGATCTGGCGGCGTCACTGGCGGCGGGACACCTGGTTCAGCGCTGAACGATAATGGAAATATTTAGTTACTTACATGATGCCCAGTCTTAGTCTCTGATTTACATTCACTTTTATCGTTTTTCTGCCTGCGGGAGAGCCGATTTTATCTTTAAATCGTCCATTCAGCGCATATCCGCGCGTTTCTACTATAATTAACTCTGTGTTCAGCGCTAATCCAGATTTTTATCTGGTAATCAGGCGCACTTACAAGACGAATACGCTAAAGGCTGTTCTAAACCTAAGCTGAAGGAGTTATATGATGAATAAAGACGAAGCGAGCGGTAACTGGAAGCAGTTCAAAGGTAAAGTGAAAGAACAGTGGGGCAAGCTGACCGACGACGACCTGACGGTCGTGGAAGGTAAACGCGATCAGCTGGTCGGAAAAATTCAGGAACGTTACGGCTACCAGAAAGATCAGGCCGAAAAAGAACTGAAGGACTGGGAAACCCGCAACGATCACCGCTGGTAATCTCTGCCTCTGAGAATTGGGCTCCTACCCCAGGCACAAGGATCGTGCCAACTCTCACCAACCCCGTAACAGATCCCCTGACTCACTGAGTACTGACCCGTTACTGTACTGGCTACAGCTCTGTCGTCACTAACCCCGTTTTCTCTTTAACAGACCTGCCTGCAGAAATATCCCGTTTATCCAACAGGTAACCCTGCCAGCGATCGCATCCGCACCCGGCATACAGGGGAACTGAACTCAACGTCCGCGTTTTTTCGCCGGTGCGCTGTGATCGTGATCGCAGGCCTCATGGTGAGAGCAGGTTTCAATCTCCGCACAGCCCGAGCAGAAGCCATGCGCTTCAATCACGCTGTGGCCCAGGGTGAAGCCGGTTTTCAGCGCCAGCGATGTCAGGATCGCCTCAACGCCGTCGGCATGTTGTTCGCTCACCGACCCACAGCGATCGCAAATCAGCATCGCCGACGTGTGGGAGTGCTCTTCGAAATGGTGGCAGACTACGTAACTGTTGGTTGACTCTACGCGGTGAATAAAGCCCTGTTCCAGCAGGAAATCCAGCGCGCGATAGACGGTCGGTGGCTTGGCCTGCGGCTCGGACTCGCGCAGCAGGTCCAGCAGATCGTAGGCGCTGATCGCGCCGTTCTGCACGCTCATCAGGCGCAGCACTTCCAGCCGCTGTGGCGTCAGGCGCACGCTGCGCTGCTGACAAATGACTTCCGCCTGCGTCAGGATATTTTCTGTAGTCGTGGTGTTCATTATTCCCTCCTCAGGCCAGACTGAAACGTTATTTTATCACGTCTGTGCTAAAACGCCGAGTTTGCATACCGCTGCTGCCACCGTCCGCCTGGCGTGGCGGGCAAACCGCGCCTGAACGCTATATCCCTGTCCACCAGCGTGCTATCATTGCGCACAATATCGTCACCCCTTTTGCTACAGAGTTTGCGCGTTTCATGACTGAAAAATTCCCTGCACACCGCTTTTCGATTGCCCCGATGCTTGACTGGACCGACCGTCACTGCCGTTACTTCCACCGCCAGCTGACCCGCCAGACGCTGCTCTACACCGAGATGGTTACCACCGGTGCGATTATTCACGGCAAGGGCGACTATCTGGCCTTCAGCCCGGAAGAGCAGCCGATCGCGCTGCAGCTCGGCGGCAGCGATCCGGCGGCGCTGGCCCAGTGTGCGAAGTTGGCCGAACAGCGCGGCTACAACGAGGTCAACCTCAACGTCGGTTGCCCGTCCGATCGCGTGCAGAACGGTCGCTTTGGTGCCTGCCTGATGGGCGAAGCGCAGCTGGTGGCCGACGGCATCAGGGCGATGCGCGACGTGGTGTCGATCCCGGTGACGGTGAAAACCCGTATTGGCATCGACGAGCAGGACAGCTACGAATTCCTCTGTGACTTTATCCGCACGGTGGCGGAGCAGGGCGGCTGCGACACCTTTATCATCCACGCCCGCAAGGCTTGGCTCTCTGGCCTCAGCCCGAAAGAGAACCGTGAGATCCCGCCGCTGGACTACCCGCGCGTGTATCAGCTGAAGCGCGACTTCCCGCAGCTGACGCTGGCGATTAACGGCGGCGTGAAGACGCTGGAAGAAGCGAAAACCCATCTGCAGCATCTGGACGGGGTGATGATGGGGCGCGAAGCCTACCAGAACCCGATCCTGCTGGCGCAGGTGGATCGCGAACTGTTTGGCTGCGACGGGCCGGCGGCGGATCCGATCGCCGTGGTGCGCGCCATGTACCCTTACATCGAACAGGAGCTGTCGCAGGGCACTTACCTCGGCCACGTAACGCGGCATATGCTTGGCCTGTTCCAGGGCATTCCCGGCGCGCGCCAGTGGCGTCGTTACCTGAGTGAGAACGCGCACAAGCCCGGCGCCGGCGTCGACGTGGTGGAGAAAGCCCTCGCGCTGGTGGCTGACCGCGTGCCGGCGGACGTTGAGTAATCGCCTGATTTTTTGACCACACCTTCGTTAAATTGACCAGGGCAACCGCTGTCCTGGTCATCCCTGCCCAGATAATTCAGTTAGTTACGCATTCCCCCAACCTGGCACGCTTCTTGTAATATCCTGCTATACCCCCTGTTTCTGTGGAGAGCAACATGCTGGAGATCCTGTTTGTCATTGGCTTTTTTATGATGCTGTTGCTGACCGGCATTTCGCTGCTGGGCATCCTGGCGGCGCTGGCGGTGGCGACGCTGGTGATGTTTGTCGGCGGGCTGTTTGCCATGGTGATCAAACTGCTGCCGTGGCTGCTGCTGGCGCTGGCCGCCGTCTGGCTGTACCGCACCTTTTTTAAACCCGATTCGGCGCGGCATGACCGTTTCTTACGCTGAAATCAACCCGGCATGGCGGTGCGGGCTGAGCTAATGCGGAGTGGATCACATCGTGGCACATTGGCGGACGCGATCGGCAATAAAACATATTTTTTACATCCTGTTTCTGTCAGGATGCCTGCACTGAATCAAAACGACTTCATCGCCGCTGACCCTACAACCAGTGCGAAAACAAAAAATAAAATAAGAAACAAAAAAGAGCCTCCGCAAGGAGGCTCTTTTTTTTATGCCTGTGGCTCAGGGGATCAGCAGGCTGGAGCCCTGGGTGCTGCGGCTCTCCAGCGCGCGGTGCGCCTGCTGCGCATCGGCGAGGGCAAACTTCTGCGACTCGGGCACGTCAACATTGATCGCGCCGCTGGCGATCAGCGAGAACAGCTCGTTGCTGGCCTGCGCCAGCGCTTCGCGGGTGGTGATATAGCCGTTCAGCGACGGGCGGGTCACGTACAGCGAGCCTTTCTGGTTGAGGATCGCCAGGTTAACGCCGGTCACCGGGCCGGAGGCGTTGCCAAAGCTGACCATCAGGCCGCGGCGCTGCAGGCAGTCCAGCGAGGCTTCCCAGGTATCTTTCCCTACCGAGTCATACACCACGCGCAGTTTCTTGCCATCGGTCAGCTCGCTGACGCGCGCGGCAATGTCCTCTTCGCGGTAGTTGATGGTCTGCCAGGCACCGGCCTGCAGCGCCCGTTCGGCCTTTTCAGCGGAACCCACCGTGCCGATCAGCCGTGCGCCGAGCGCCTTCGCCCACTGGCAGGCGATCAGCCCTACGCCGCCGGCAGCGGCGTGGAACAGAAAGGCTTCGTCCGGCTGAATCACATAGGTCTGGCGCAGCAGGTAGTGAACCGTCAGCCCCTTGAGGAATGAGGCAGCTGCCTGTTCGAAGGAGATGGCGTCCGGCAGCAGCGCCAGCTTATCCACCGGCACGTTATGCACCTCGCTGTAGGCACCCGGCGCGGACTGGGCGTAAACCACGCGGTCGCCGACCTTCAGCACCTCCACCCCCGGCCCGACGCGGGTAACAATACCCGCCGCTTCGCTGCCCAGCGCCGCCGGCAGCGATGACGGATAGAGCCCGCTGCGCATGTAGGTATCGATGTAGTTAATGCCGATCGCCTTGTTCTCAACCTGCACTTCGCCGGCGGCGGGATCGCGTGGATCGACGTTCACCAGCTGCAGCACGTCCGGACCGCCGTGCTGATGAAACTCTATACGTTTTGCCATCATAGCTCCTGTGGATTGCGTCTGAATGGAGGAGGACGGAAAGGGTGCAAACGGGTATACTTGCCCGTCCCCTCACACGATTTTCGGTAATTGCATCACTATGGCAGGAAATAAACCCACCAACAAATCCTGGGAAAACCGCGAGCCCCGCGACCGACAGATGGAAGGCCTCAAGCTGCCGCCGCACTCGCTGGAAGCCGAGCAATCGGTGTTGGGCGGTTTAATGCTGGATAACGAACGCTGGGATAACGTCTCGGAGCGCGTGGTGGCGAAAGATTTCTTCAGCCGTCCGCACCGCACGATCTTCGGCGAAATGCAGCGCCTGCTGGAACTGGGCAAACCGATCGACCTGATCACTCTCTCTGAGTCGCTGGAAACCAAAGGTGAGCTGAGCCTGGTGGGCGGCTTTGCCTATCTGGCCGAACTGTCGAAAAACACCCCGAGCGCCGCCAACATCGGTGCCTACGCCGATATCGTGCGCGAGCGCGCGGTGGTGCGTGAAATGATCGCCGTGGCTAACGAAATCGCCGATGCCGGTTACGATCCGCAGGGGCGCAGCAGCGAAGATCTGCTGGATCTGGCCGAGTCGCGGGTGTTCCAGATCGCCGAAAACCGCGCCAACAAGGATGAAGGGCCGAAAAGCGTCGATCAGATCCTCGAAGCTACCATCTCGCGCATCGAGTCGCTGTACCAGACGCCGCACGACGGCGTCACCGGGGTGGATACCGGCTACCAGGATCTGAATAAAAAGACCGCCGGCCTGCAGCGTTCGGATCTGATTATCGTCGCCGCCCGTCCGTCGATGGGGAAAACCACCTTCGCCATGAACCTGTGTGAAAACGCGGCGATGCTGCAGGAGAAACCGGTGCTGATCTTCAGCCTCGAGATGCCCGGCGAGCAGATCATGATGCGTATGCTGGCCTCGCTGTCGCGCGTCGATCAGACCAAAATCCGTACCGGCCAGCTTGATGACGAGGACTGGGCGCGTATCTCCAGCACCATGGGCATCCTGCTGGAGAAGAAGAACATGTTTATCGATGACTCCTCCGGCCTGACCCCGACCGAGGTGCGCTCCCGCGCCCGCCGCATCTTCCGCGAGCACGGCGGCCTGAGCCTGATTATGATCGACTACCTGCAGCTGATGCGCGTACCGGCGCTGTCGGATAACCGTACGCTGGAGATCGCCGAGATCTCCCGCTCGCTCAAAGCGCTGGCGAAAGAGCTGCAGGTGCCGGTAGTGGCGCTGTCGCAGCTGAACCGCTCACTGGAGCAGCGTGCCGACAAACGCCCGGTCAACTCCGACCTGCGTGAGTCCGGCTCTATCGAGCAGGATGCCGACTTAATCATGTTTATCTACCGTGATGAGGTCTATCACGAAAACAGCGACCAGAAAGGGGTGGCGGAAATTATCCTCGGCAAACAGCGTAACGGCCCGATCGGCACTGTGCGCCTGACCTTTAACGGCCAGTGGTCACGCTTTGATAACTATGCCGGCCCGCAGTACGACGACGAGTAACCCACCTTTGCCGCCCGTTTCAGCCGCTGAAACGGGCGGATCCACCGTGCATTTCAGCACGCTGCCTGAAATAACGTTGGACATCCGCAGGAAAAATGCGGTTATCTGTCAGCCGTTTGTTCCTCACACCGGCCGGAAATACGATGACCCAGATTGATGATTTCGACCTTAAAATTCTCACCCTGCTGGAAACCAACGGCCGCCTGACCAATCAGGAGCTGAGCGATCTGGTGGGGCTCTCTGCCTCGCAGTGCTCGCGCCGCCGCATCAGCCTTGAGCAGTCGGGGATGATCCTCGGCTATCACGCCCGCCTGTCGCCGGATGCGGTGGGGCTGGGGGTGATTGGCCTGATTGAAGTGCGCCTGATTAACCACACCGCCGACTACGTCGACAGCTTCCACCGCATGGTGGCGGGGCAATCCGCTATCGTGGACGCCTATAAAACTACCGGTGACGCTGACTACCTGCTGAAGGTGGCGGTAGGGGATCTGGCCGGGCTGAGCGCGCTGATCAGCCAGCTGGTGGCCGGGCAGCAGAGCATCGCCCATGTTAAAACCTCGGTGGTGCTGAACCGGCTGAAAGAGAACGGCGTGCTGACCCACACCTGACCGGCTATGCACCATGATAGCGCAAATGGCGCACCATCATGGTGCACCTGCTCTGCGGATGGTGCGTTTTCTGTGCGTGATTTGCCGCTTTAATGCGTGATTCTGGCGCTTATGAATAAATACATGCACAGAATCACGATTTAAAGCGTTCTGCATTCAATCAGTTAATTCTTATATCTTTCAGAGAACCCTCTGCGGGCCCGCTTCTGGTGCGATTCTTGCAAAGTGTCTGGCGTAGAGTCAGCCAGCATCTGGCATTAATCACCGGAAATCACGATCGATGGATAACGTAGTAGAACAACCCGCAAAAGTCCCCCACAGCCTGGTCGAAGATGTTATGGCTATCGTGCTCGGCACGCTGATGGTCTCTTTCGGCGTCACGCTGATGAAGCAGGCCGGCGCGTTAACCGGCAGCACCGCCGGCATCGCCTTCCTGATCAGCTACCTGACCAAAAGCTCGTTTGGCCTGGCGTTCTTCGCCATCAACCTGCCGTTTTACTGGCTGGCGGTGAAGCGTATGGGCTGGGCGTTTACCATCAAGACCTTCTGCGCGGTGGCGCTGGTCTCGCTGTTTACCCAGCTGCACCCGCTGTTTATTCATTTTGCGGCGCTGGATCCGTTTTATGCGACACTGTTCGGTAACGTGGTGACCGGAATTGGGTTTATAGTGTTGTTCCGCCACAAGGCCAGCCTGGGCGGGATCAATATTCTGGCGCTGTGGCTGCAGGACCGTTACGGCATCCGCGCCGGTAAGCTGCAGATGGGCGTCGACACCTGCGTGGTGCTGGCGTCGCTGTTTGTGGTGTCGCGCGAGATGCTGGTGGCCTCAATTGCCGGTGCGGTGATCCTCAATCTGATTATCGCCATGAACCACCGTCCGGGTCGTTACTACGTGTAACCCCGCTGAAAAATAGCGGCGGTGCCCGACCGGCATCGCCAGAACCACCGAACATACAATGGAGATCTGCACCGTGTTTCAAAACGTTGATGCCTATGCCGGCGATCCAATTCTCTCCCTGATGGAGACCTTCAAACAGGACGACCGCGCGCATAAGGTAAACCTGAGCATTGGCCTGTATTACGACGCACAGGGTGCAATTCCGCAGATGGATGCGGTCGGTAAAGCGGAAGCGGAACTGAATGCCCGCCCGCAGAGCGCCTCGCTCTATCTGCCGATGGAAGGCCTTGCTGCTTACCGTGGTGCGGTGGCGCCGCTGCTGTTCGGTGCCGATCATCCGGTGCTGAAAGCGGGCCGCGTGGCGACCATCCAGACGCTGGGCGGCTCAGGCGCGCTGAAGGTCGGTGCGGACTTCCTCAAGTTCTACTTCCCGAATTCGCAGGTGTGGGTCAGTGACCCGACGTGGGATAACCACAAGGCGATTTTTGCCGGTGCCGGCTTCACCGTTAACACCTATCCGTGGTATGACCCGGAGACTAACGGCGTGAAGTTTGACGCGCTGCTGGAAAAACTCAACGGCCTGCCGGCGCAGAGCATCGTGCTGCTGCACCCGTGCTGCCACAACCCGACCGGTGCCGATCTGACTAACGATCAGTGGGATGCCGTCACTGAGGTGCTGAAGGCGCGCGAGCTGATCCCGTTCCTCGACATCGCCTACCAGGGCTTTGGCGCGGGCATGGAAGAGGACGCTTATGCGATCCGCGCTATCGCCGCGGCCGGCCTGCCGGCGCTGGTTAGCAACTCCTTCTCAAAAATCTTCTCGCTGTACGGCGAGCGCGTCGGCGGCCTGTCGATCGTCTGTGACGACGCCGATGAAGCCGCACGCGTGCTTGGCCAGCTGAAAGCCACCGTGCGCCGCAACTACTCCAGCCCGCCAAACTTTGGTGCGCAGGTGGTCTCATGCGTGCTGAACGACGCGGATCTGAAAGCCAACTGGCTGGCGGAAGTGGAAGGCATGCGCACCCGCATCCTTGAGATGCGCCAGACGCTGGTTAACGTGCTGGCGGAAGCGCTGCCGGGTAAAGACTTCAGCTATCTGCTGCAGCAACGCGGCATGTTCAGCTACACCGGCCTGAGCGCGGCACAGGTGGATCGCCTGCGTAACGAGTTCGGCGTCTACCTGATCGCCAGCGGCCGTATCTGCATGTCCGGCCTGAACCACAGTAACGTGCGTCAGGTGGCGGAAGCTATCGCGGCCGTTGTCTGATGTTGACTGGCCGGGGCAGCCCGGCCAGTTTTTCGCCATTTTTACCCCGCCGGTTGCTCGCCGCGATATTCCCGTCCGTTATTTCAGTACGATCGACGCGCCTGCCTGCCTTGCGGCTCTTCCCACTCTTCTGCCGTCAGATTTCCAATGCCATGAATCACCCGTTCCCGGTTTTCCCGCTTGCGGATAGCGATATAGACATCAATATTCAGCAACTGTGACTCGGTGGTGTTCAGCCTGCGGTAACACAGCCCCTGTTGATTAAACGTACACATCGATTGGGGTAGCAGGGCAAAACCTTTGCTTCTTGCCACCCCTGCCAGTAATACCAGCGAGTCATCCGGTTCCTTAATCCGTTTCAGTACAAACGGCAGCTGGCGCAGGTAACGCTCGCACTTATCGTAGAACGCCGGATTGGCATTGCGGGCAAACCAGAACAGCGGCAGGTCTGCCACATCCGCGAGTGAAACCTCCTCCTGCAGACTGGCCGGGTGGGCAGAGGGCATTGCCACCAGCAGTGGTTCCTGGTAAATCCAGTAAAAGCTGAACTCCTCTTCGCCGGGCAGGCTGCGCTCACCGGTTATCACCATATCCATCTGGCCCTTAGACAACGACTGCAGCAGCTGGGCAGACGTCTGGTTCTGTATTTCAATTTCCTCTTCGCTGATCAGCTGTTTTATTTTCTCACTGACCTGCGGAATATTATTGAAATTGAGGGTGCGGGTCAGACCAATACGCAGCTGATCCTTCTCGTGATGCGAATCGCCAATAAAACTACCCAGATCGTCCAGCAGCTTTGCCGCCCGGCCAGTCAGCTGCACGCCACTTTCCGTCAGCCGGACATCATGGGTATTACGGATAAAAAGATCGTAGCCCAGCGTCTCTTCCAGCGATTTTATTTGCCGGGTTAACGGCGGCTGCGTCATACGCAGGCGGTCTGCCGCTTTCCTGAAGTTCAGCTCCTGGGCAACCACCAGGAAGCACTGCAACTGTTTAATACTGGGCAATTTACGATTGAGGTTATCCACAACATCTCCGTGGCTGGGGGGGTGAATCTGTCAGCCTTTTCCTGATCAATCCTACTTTATCCTATCACCACCTGCTTTGTACATTCAGCCGCAAGGCTGGTAATACCCTGTTCGGTGATACCTTAAAGGTATTACAAAATTAACAATTCTCAAATAATATCGGGGTGATAAATTCATTCCCGAAGACCACTAATTAAGAGAACAACAATCATGTCAGCGAAATATATTCTGGTTTCACGTTTCCCATTAAAAAGCAACGCTAATGTTTCCGAGCTCAGGACGCTTAAATCTTCAGCTGAAAAAAAACTTTTCATCTGTGAAGAAGACAATATTCATGAGCTACTGGAGCTGCGCGCTTTTAACGATATTAAAGAGATTGCCTGGGTTGAGGGAGAACTCGAAGCCGAGTTTCATCACCTGGCGGCCCACCTGTCCGGTGATATTCGTCGCGAGCTGCTGAAATATGTAGAAGCACCGATTGAGACGGATCTGCCGCTGCCGCAGACGCAATATATCCAGCTGCGTCACGTTGAAGTTCCGGCAGAAAACTACGCACAGTACCGCCAGTGGCGCGACCAGACCATTTTTAATGTGGTGCGCGACCATCAGGATAAGATCACCAGCTTTGAGGCGTTCCACTCGCTGATTAGCGGGCAACCGGGCGTGATGTTTATCTCCGCCTTTAACGGTGATAAAGCGGCCTATAAAGAAGCATTCACCAACGCGCGCTACCAGCACATCATTCAGCAGGCCGGTGATAACTACATCACCGGCGGCAATGAAGGTCTGTATACCCGTATTTATCGTGCTTTATCCTGATGAGAGTAGAAGAATATGTCCAATAAAAAAGTTTTTATTGTCGGTGATAAATTTAGCGAATTCAGTAATGAGAAAGATGTACTGACTATTTCTCAGCTGGAATTACTGACTCAGATCCCGGCGAAAATTATCGATAATGAACATGAATTTATCGTAGGCCAGGGTGTCCGGGACGATTACGCCAGAAAAGTGCTGAATAATCATAAGCGTAATCAGATTCATAATAATAAGTTAGATCTTGCGTCATTAGACAAACTGGCCTCGACCAGTAAGAACGCACACACGCATAAAAAATTAAAACATAACGTGCTGATTGGCAGCGCGGAGAAGGTCGGCGATACCCTCTATACCCTGCCGCTGCTGATTGATGAGCGCTGTGAGCTGATGGCAGACCATCAGACCGGGCAGCACATCCAGGGCATGCTGCTGGTGGAAGCCTGCCGACAGACCTTTATTGCCGTGACCGAAGAATTTTTCTTTAACGGTGACAGCAACAAGTACTACGTGATTAACGGCATGGCGGTCGACTTCAGCAATTTCCTGTTCCCGCTGCCGGCGCAGATCCACTACGACATTGTCGACCAGGATGTTCGCCAACGCCGCGCGCGGTTTAAAGCACAAATCCGGGTCACGCAGCAGCAGACCCTGTGCGCCACCATGGAGGTGTCGTTTACCGTCTATCCGTCCGAGGTGATCAGCAACAAAGAGCATGAGCTGGCGATCCAGGCCGCATTCAGCGCACTTGCTGCCGTACACAGCCCGCTGCAGGAGGCCACCCGTGTCTGAACAGCGCCGCCACTATCAGCTGGCGGCCACCACGCAGGGGCCGCTGTACCCCCCTGCGGAGGTGATGGACAGCGAAGGTAACTTTGTGGTGGTCGGGATGATCGCCGGTGAGCAGGGAGTGTCCTGGGGGGCGGCGGTGGTCTCTGCACACAGCCCGCTGCCGGCATTCGGCCAGGTTGCACCCTATCAGATCGTGCGTCATCTGGACGGCATAGCACCCGCCGCGTTGCAGGACACGGTGCTGTATACGCTGCCGCTGCCGATCCCGCTGAACAACTATCCGATGCTGTTTGCACCGGAGCAGCGGCCGGATGCGCATGCCGATCGCCGCGACAGCCTGCCGTTGCACCAGGGGTGGATTGCGGATTACCGCGTCGGCGACGGGCTGCGCCACACCGCGCCGATCACCCTCGGCAACTGGTTACAGGCGCAGGGTGAGCTGCAGGTCAGCGTGGCGGCCGATCGGAAAAGCGCCCGCTTTGACTTCACCTTCAGCCATCTGGTGCCGGACAGCCTGTATACGGTGATGAGCCTGCGTGAGCGCGACCTGCACCCGGAGAACCCGACCCGGCCGGGGCCGCTGGGGATCCCTAACGTCTTTATCACCGATGCCAGCGGCAGCGCCCGCTTCTGGGCTGAATTACCCAACCCTTTCCCCACCGCCAGTGAGGAGAGCAATCGCGTTATCAACGTGGTGGTGCTGTATATGAGCGCCCGCCAGAGCTATGGCGGCGCAATCGGACTTTATGGCCTGGGCGGCGATATTCACGCCCAGCTCAAACTGAAAACCCGCTCATTTGATGAGTTCACTACGCAGGATTAAGGAAAAACGATGCCCTTTGTACAAATCACAACCTGGAAAATGAGTGATGAGAGCCAGGTGAAAGCGATGGTGGAGGCGGTAACGCTGGCGGTGCACACCACCAGCGGTGCGCCGCTGGACAAAATCTCGGTGGTGATAAGCGAGGTGGAACC
This sequence comes from Erwinia sp. B116, assembly GCF_002865965.1. Lineage (NCBI taxonomy): Bacteria > Pseudomonadati > Pseudomonadota > Gammaproteobacteria > Enterobacterales > Erwiniaceae > Erwinia > Erwinia sp. B116. The sequence continues at coordinate 14,110 of NZ_JRZZ01000030.1, read as the reverse complement.
CTCGCGTTGGTGCGACGCCGGCGTGCTGGGCAGTGACCCGGAATTCCCGGTCAAAAGCCGCAGAAAGGGTTACGGGGAGTGAGCGTGAACACAGTCGCGGCGTTTTTTGATGTCGATGAAACCCTGATCAACCTGAAAAGCATGTTCCATTTCTACGACTACTGGTGCAACGAGAAGGGGCTGAATCCACAGCGCGAGGAATACACCCGCCGCTTTAAGCAGGATGTGCAAGAGGGCAAGCGGCGGGAACTGCTGAATCAGGAGTATTACCAGCAGTTTATCAACGTTTCGCTCGCTGAGCTGGTGACCTTCGGTCAGCGCTGGTTCCTGACCTGCCTGAACGAGAGCCATTTTATTGAAAGCGGGCTCAGCGCGCTGCGTCAGCACCAGCAGCGGGGCGATACGGTGGTGTTTGTATCGGGTTCCATGCAACCGATCCTGCAGCCGATCGCCGACTGCTTAGCGGTGGAACACCTGCTCTGCGCGCCGCTGATTATTAATGAACGGGGGTACCTGACCGGGGGAATTGGCACCCCCCAGACCATCGGCAACGGCAAAAAAGAGGCGCTGCTGGCGTTCTGTCAGCGGCAGGGTCTGCAGCCGGCGCACTGCTATGCCTACGGCGATGACATCTCGGATGTGCCGATGCTGGAAGCCACCGGTCACCCGGTTTGCGTGGGTGAAAATCCCGCGCTGCTGAATTATGCGCAGCTCAGGGGCTGGCGCACCATTTAAAGTCTGAAAACAAAGGTTGTTATTATGTCTGCTGTTATTAAAGAGTCGGCCATGACGCTACGTATCTGGGTGGCATTGTTTATTCTGGCGCTCTCCACCTTCACCATTGTCACCACCGAGCTGGCACCGGTGGGCCTGCTGACGCCTATCGCCTGCGGCCTGCAGGCATCGGAAGCGGAAATTGGCCTGACCGTGTCGCTCTATGCCTGGGTCGGTGCCCTGAGTGCGCTGTTTGCCTCGGTCTTTCTGGGCAATCTGCCGAAAAAAATGCTGCTGCTGGCGCTGACGCTGGTGCTGTTTATCTCCAACGTCTGGTCGGCTACGGTGGATACGTTCAGCGCGCTGCTGGCCGCACGGGTGGTGGGGGCGCTGGCGCACGGGGCGTTCTGGGCGATGATCGGCGCCACGGCCGTGGCAATGGTACCGGCCCGGTATCTGGGAACCGCGACCTCGATCGTCTTCGGCGGCGTTTCTGCCGCCAGCGTGTTTGGCGTGCCGCTGGCTAACTACATTGGCCTGAACCTTGGCTGGCGACAGGCGTTCTGGCTGATGTCTGCCCTGAGCGTGGTCGCGCTGGTGGGGATGATCTGGGCGCTGCCTAACGTCACCGCCCGCAGTGCGATTGGGGTGGCTGCGTTGAAAAGCGTGCTGCGATCGTCCACGCTGTGGAAAATCTATTCGGCCACGCTGCTGGCCATCACCGCGCACTTTGCGGCTTTCACCTTTATTGAACCCTGGCTGCAGACCCAGCCCGCCCTCTCAGCGGCGTTTATTCCGCTGGTGTTATTTGTTTATGGCGTGGCCGGGCTGGCAGGGAACTTCCTGACCGGTGCCATCATCGATCGCCATCTCAAAACCACCGTTGCGCTGTCGGTACTGCTGATCGGTGCGGTGCTGGTGCTGCTGGGCACCCAGGGCCAGGCGCTTTCCCGTCCGCTGCTGCTGGCGGCTATGGCTGTCTGGGGCGTCGCGGTATCAGGCATCTTTGTCGGTTTCCAGACCTGGGTACTGCGCACCGCGGGGGAGCAGGCGTTTCCGGCTTCGGCCATCTATGTCTCCTTCTTTAATGCTGCCATCGGTATCGGTGCTTCCGTCGGTGCCTGGATGGTTGCCGCATTGTCGCTGCCGACACTGTTTATCGTCGCCGGCCTCGCCATTGCGATCTCCTTCCTGCTGGTGGCGTTTATCCCGGGTAACCAACCGGCGGCCGCCCTGAAGGAGAGCGTTGCATGATAATTCCGCTATTGGTGTACGCAGGCCTGCCGGCCTGCGTTAACCCATTCACTGTTTTTCGCGCCGCCGCCTCTGCGGCTGTTTTCGTTTCTACCTCCCGGAGAGTTACACCATGAATGATATCGTTATTATTGCAGCCAAAAGGACGGCCACCGGTGCCTTCCTTGGCGGACTGTCCGGGCACTCGGCCGCCAGCCTGGGCAGTATTGTGATCAAAGCGCTGCTCAAAGAGAGCGGGGTGGCGGCAGAAGCGATCGACCAGGTGGTAATGGGGCAGGTGCTGACCGCCGGGTGCGGTCAGAATCCGGCCAGACAGGCAGCATTACGTGCCGGTCTGGCCGTTGCCGTTAATGCGCTGACCATCAACAAAGTCTGCGGCTCCGGGCTGAAAGCCGTTCATCTGGCCATGCAGGCTCTGGCGCTGGGGGAAGCGGAGTTTGTGATTGCCGGTGGGCAGGAGAGCATGTCCGGTGCGCCACACCTTCTGCAGAACTCCAGACAGGGCATCCGTCTTGGCGAGGGGATGCTGCAGGACAGCGTGATTGCTGACGGCCTGACCGATGCCTTCAACCACTATCATATGGGCGTGACGGCGGAAAATATCGCGCAGCGCTACAACATTACGCGCAGTATGCAGGACGAGTACGCGCTGCTCTCCCATCGCCGGGCGCTGAAAGCGCAGGGCGATGGCTTCTTCTCGGAAGAGATCGTGCCGGTCAGCGGGCTCACCACTAAAGGTGAAAGCAAAATCGTCAGCCAGGACGAATGCCCGCGCCATAGCAGTATTGAGAAACTCTCGGCGCTGAAACCCCTGTTTAAGCAGGAGGGGACCGTCACCGCCGGCAACGCCTCGTCACTGAATGACGGCGCAGCCGCCGTACTGATGTGCCGCCGCGAAACGGCCGAACAACGGGGGCTGGAGATCCTTGCCTCGGTGGGGGCTTTCACTAACAGCGGGATTGAACCTGCAATGATGGGGGCCGCGCCGCTCGAAGCCATTGAGATGAACCTGAAGCGTATGAACTGGTCGCCGGAGCAGGTTGATATTCTGGAGTCGAATGAAGCATTTGCTGCCCAGGCGCTGGCGGTGGTGCACGGCTGCGGTGTGCCGGCCGAACGCATCAACCCGCATGGCGGCGCCATTGCGCTGGGGCATGCCATTGGTGCCTCCGGCTGTCGTATTCTGGTGACGCTGATTCATACCATGATCCGCGAAAACCGTCAGCGTGGCATGGCCGCGCTGTGCATCGGCGGCGGTGAAGGGGTGGCGCTGAGCCTGGTGCGTCGTTAAAGAGGAAGACCGGTTAAACCCGCAGGCCGCAGCGCAGAACGTTGCGGCCTCTGTGACTCACAGAAAACAGGCGTTACGCATTAACCCCTTTCATCCCTTCCTCGCTGTAGCGGTTACCTTTGATCGACATGCGCTGGTGGATCTGATTCAGCGTCAGCACATCTTCTGCATCCAGCACCAGATCGGCGGCCGCGGCGTTTTCCGCCAGATAACGCGGATTTTTGGTGCCCGGAATCGGCACCGTTTTTTCATACTGTGCCAGCAGCCACGCCAGTGCGATCTGCCCGGAGGTGCAGCGGTATTTTGCGGTCAGCGGGGTAATCGCATCCAGTAACTGGCGGTTGTGCTCGATGCTTTCCTGCTGGAAACGGGCATTGTGCTTGCGGAAATCACCGTCACCAAAATCGGCGTGGTTAAGATATTTGCCGGTCAGAAAACCGCGCCCCAGAGGGGAATAAGGCACCAGCCCGATATCCAGCGCTTTCACCACTGGCAGAATGCTCTCTTCAATATCCCGCGTCCACAGCGAGTATTCGGTTTGCAGCGCGGTGACCGGAAACACGGCGTGGGCTTTCTGCAGGGTGGCGGCCGACACTTCACACAGGCCGATATGGCCAATTTTCCCCGCCTTCACCAGTTCGCCCAGCGTGTGCATGCTCTCTTCAATGCAGGCAGCGCTATCGACGCGGTGCAGATAAAACAGATCGATGCGCTCCATACCCAGCCGCTGCAGCGATTCGTTGCAGCACTGGACGATGTAGTCCGGGCGGTTATTGATTCTGCGGGCATAGGCCGCATTCGGGTCGCGATCGATGCCGCACTTGGTGGCGATTTTAAACTGCTGACGGACAGAATTATCCAGCTTCGCCAGAAAGTGGCCGATCAGTCGCTCATTATGACCACGCCCGTACAGATTGGCACTGTCGATAAAATTTACGCCCTGTTCCGCCAGCTGATTCAGCAGCGCCAGCGACTGCCGATCGTCAGTCTCGCCGTAAAACTCGCTCAGCCCCATTGCGCCAAAGCCGATCGCGCCAACGTGAAGATCCTGAGATAAGTGTCTGGTTTGCATAATCCCTCCTGATTGTGGAAGGTGATTGTTTCACAACGGGATCCCGCGCTGAATTTCAATTATGGCGATACTTTTTTAGTATCAATTCAGGGAAGGAAGGGGGGGGACAGAGTGAGGGTGGGCTAACGCCCACCCTTAAGGCTTATCCGCGCAGTGAATCGATATCGATCACAAAGCGGTATTTCACATCGCTTTTCAGGATGCGCTCGTAGGCGTTGTTAATTTCTTTGATATCAATCAGCTCAATATCTGAGGTGATGTTGTGTTTGCCGCAGAAATCCAGCATCTCCTGGGTCTCTTTGATGCCGCCGATCAGTGAACCGGCCACGCTGCGGCGTTTCATAATCAGGTTAAACACCTGCGGTGACGGGTGGTCGTGCTCCGGCGCGCCGACCAGCGTCAGGGTGCCGTCGCGGCGCAGCAGCGAGATAAACGGGTTGAGATCGTGCTGGGCCGCCACCGTATTGAGAATAAAGTCGAAGCTGTTGGCATGCTGCGCCATCTGGTCGGCATCTTTCGAAATCACCACTTCATCGGCACCGAGACGTTTACCGTCCTCAATCTTTGACGGCGAAGTGGTAAACAGCACCACGTGCGCGCCCATCGCATGGGCAATCTTCACGCCCATATGGCCGAGTCCGCCGAGGCCGACGATGCCCACTTTTTTGCCGGGACCCACGTTCCAGTGGTTAAGCGGTGAGAAGGTGGTGATGCCGGCGCACAGCAGCGGTGCAGCGGCCGCCGGGTCGAGGTTCTCCGGCACGCGCAGCACGAAATCTTCGTGAACGACAACGGAAGTGGCATAGCCGCCGTAGGTGATGTCGCCGCTGTGGCGATCCTGGCCGTTATAGGTGCCGACAAAGCCCTCTTCGCAGTACTGCTCAAGATCTTCCTGACAGCTGTCGCAGGTGCGACAGGAGTCGACCATACAGCCAACGCCCACCAGGTCGCCGACCTGATATTTATGGCCGTGCGCGCCCACCGCGCTGACGCGGCCGACGATCTCATGGCCCGGCACCACCGGGAACACGGTGTTGCGCCACTCGTTGCGCGCCTGATGCAGGTCCGAGTGGCAGACGCCGCAATACAGCACGTCAATCTGCACATCATGTTCGCGCAGTTCACGCGGCTGATACTGGAAAGGCGCCAGTGGAGAGGTCGCGTCCTGGGCGGCATAAGCGTGCGTAATATTCATCGGTGTCTCCGGTTAATCACAGATGGCGCTGAGGCCAGGGAAGGAAGGCGGGCAGGCAAGCGTTACCCGTTCCGTTAAAGCTGAGGAGTAAGCATAGCCAGCGGAGAGTGACCGGGATATGTCAGTATGTCGCTAAATCTTGCCTGATCCTGCTGAACCCGGCAATTTTCGTCTGCGGCCAGTGGGCGAATACGCAGGAGGAACAAGCCAGCGGATAGCGGCGCAAGCGGGCCATTGGTAAAGCCGGTTAGCGTGGTAAAGAAGGGGCCGGCGTGTCGCTGAACCCTGACGAACCCGCGGAAAAATGGGCAGAATCGACGGCCGAGAACGCATAAGAAGTGAGCGGGGCAGAATAATCTGCCCCGCCGTGGCCAGCCGGTCAGCAAACCGGTCCGGCCAGAGAGTTACTTCGCCAGCAGCGGCTTCAGGAAGCGCGCGGTGTGCGAACGCTCGCACTCTGCCACGGTTTCCGGCGTGCCGGACACGAGGATCTCCCCGCCGCCGCTGCCGCCTTCCGGCCCCAGGTCAACGATCCAGTCGGCGGTTTTGATCACGTCAAGGTTGTGCTCAATCACCACGATGGTGTTGCCCTGGTCGCGCAGCTGGTGCAGCACTTCCAGCAGCTGCTGGATATCGGCGAAGTGCAGGCCGGTGGTCGGCTCATCGAGGATATAGAGCGTCTGGCCGGTACCGCGCTTCGACAGCTCGCGCGCCAGCTTAACGCGCTGCGCCTCACCGCCGGACAGGGTGGTGGCCGACTGGCCAAGGCGGATGTAGGAGAGGCCAACGTCGATCAGCGTCTGCAGCTTACGCGCCAGCGCCGGTACGGCATCGAAGAACTCGCGCGCTTCTTCGATGGTCATCTCCAGCACTTCGTGGATGCTCTTGCCCTTGTACTTCACTTCCAGCGTCTCGCGGTTATAGCGCTTGCCTTTACACTGGTCGCACGGCACGTAGATATCCGGCAGGAAGTGCATCTCTACCTTAATCACCCCGTCGCCCTGACAGGCTTCGCAACGCCCGCCGCGCACGTTAAAGCTGAAGCGGCCCGGCGTGTAGCCACGGGTGCGCGACTCCGGTACCCCGGCAAACAGCTCCCGCACCGGGGTAAAGATGCCGGTGTAAGTGGCCGGGTTAGAGCGCGGCGTGCGGCCAATCGGGCTCTGATCGATGTCGATCACCTTGTCGAAATGCTCCATGCCGCTGACGTCGCGGTAGGGGGCCGGTTCGGCGATGGTCGCACCGTTCAGCTGACGCTGGGCGATCGGGAACAGCGTATCGTTAATCAGCGTCGATTTGCCCGAACCGGAAACCCCGGTAACGCAGGTAAACAGCCCGACCGGCAGCGTTAAGGTCACATCTTTCAGGTTGTTACCGCGCGCGCCGGTGATCTGCAGCACCTTCGACGGATCGCCTTTAACCCGTTCTTCCGGGATGCGGATGCCGCGCTTGCCGCTCAGGTACTGGCCGGTCAGCGAGGCGTCCACCGCCATTATGTCGTCCACCGTGCCTTCGGCGACGATCTGCCCGCCGTGCACGCCGGCACCGGGGCCGATATCGATCACGTGGTCGGCGGCGCGGATCGCATCCTCATCGTGTTCAACCACGATCACCGTGTTGCCGAGGTTACGCAGGTGGACCAGCGTCTCCAGCAGCCGTTCGTTATCGCGCTGATGCAGACCGATCGACGGCTCATCCAGCACGTACATCACGCCGACCAGCCCGGCCCCGATCTGGCTGGCCAGGCGAATACGCTGCGCTTCGCCGCCGGAGAGGGTCTCCGCGGAGCGCGACATCGACAGGTAGTTCAGCCCGACGTTGACCAGGAACTTCAGGCGATCGCCAATCTCTTTCAGCACTTTCTCAGCGATTTGGGCGCGCTGGCCGCTGAGCTTCAGGTTCTGGAAGAACTCCATCGCATGGCCGATGCTCATATCCGAGATGGTCGGCAGCGTGGTGTCTTCCACAAATACGTGGCGCGCTTCGCGACGCAGACGGGTACCGTCACAGCTGGCGCAGGCGCGGTTGCTGATAAACTTCGCCAGATCCTCACGCACGGCGCTGGACTCCGTCTCTTTATAACGGCGCTCCATGTTGTGCAGCACGCCCTCAAACGGATGGCGACGCACCGAGGTATCACCGCGATCGTTGACGTACTTAAACTCGATATTCTCTTTGCCGGAGCCGTTGAGGATCACCTTGCGGCTGTAAGCATCCAGCGTGTTGAACGGCGCTTCGATATCAAAATCCAGGTGCTCGGCCAGCGAACGCAGCATCTGGAAGTAGTAGAAGTTGCGGCGGTCCCAGCCGCGGATCGCCCCGCCGGCCAGCGACAGCTCGGGGTTCTGCACCACGCGGTCCGGGTCAAAGTACTGCTGCACGCCCAGCCCGTCGCAGGTTGGGCAGGCACCGGCCGGATTGTTGAAGGAGAACAGGCGCGGCTCCAGCTCGCTCATGCTGTAGCCGCACACCGGACAGGCGAAGTTGGCGGAGAACAGCAGCTCCTCGGCCTTAGGATCGTCCATATCCGCCACCACGGCGGTGCCGCCGGAGAGCTCCAGCGCGGTTTCAAACGACTCGGCCAGCCGCTGCGCCAGATCCTCTCGCACCTTAAAGCGATCGATGACCACCTCTATGGTGTGTTTCTTCTGCAGCTCCAGCTTCGGTGGATCCGAGAGATCGCACACTTCACCGTCGATACGCGCGCGGATATAGCCCTGGCTGGCGAGGTTTTCCAGCGTTTTGGTGTGCTCACCCTTACGCTCTTTAATAATCGGCGCCAGCAGCATCAGGCGGCGGCCTTCCGGCTGTGCCAGCACGTTATCCACCATCTGGCTGACGGTTTGCGCCGCCAGCGTCACATCGTGATCCGGGCAGCGCGGTTCGCCCACGCGGGCAAACAGCAGGCGCAGGTAATCGTGGATCTCGGTGATGGTGCCGACGGTGGATCGCGGGTTATGCGAGGTGGATTTCTGCTCGATGGAGATCGCCGGAGACAGCCCCTCGATATGGTCGACGTCCGGTTTTTCCATCAGCGACAGGAACTGACGGGCGTAGGCGGAGAGCGACTCAACGTAGCGGCGCTGCCCTTCGGCATACAGCGTGTCAAACGCCAGCGACGATTTGCCGGAACCCGACAGGCCGGTGACCACGATCAGCTTGTCACGCGGAATGGTCAGGTTAATGTTTTTCAAATTGTGGGTGCGGGCACCCCGTACTTCGATCTTATCCATTCACACTTCCCGGATTAGCACAAACCTCACCATGCCTGCCCGGCATGGCCAGAAACGAAACGAGTAATTATGGCACAAAAAAACCTGAATGGATATACAGTGCTTTGTCGGCCTGTGCGCAGGAAAGCAGCGTTCCGTGTGAACCTGCTTCCACGGCGGCATGTAACGCTGCACGTCAGGCCGTTACCCGCGGATCGCGATCCGAAAGTAGGATCTGCGGGGGTGTCATGCTAGAATTTTGCGCCTAGACTTAAAGCAGATCATTAACCGGAGAGAGCAACATGGCCAGCAGAGGCGTAAACAAAGTAATTTTAGTCGGGAATCTGGGTCAGGATCCGGAAGTCCGCTACATGCCGAACGGCGGTGCCGTTGCCAACATCACTCTGGCCACCTCTGAAAGCTGGCGTGACAAGCAAACCGGCGAAACCAAAGAGAAGACCGAGTGGCACCGCGTGGTGCTGTTCGGCAAACTGGCCGAAGTGGCCGGTGAGTACCTGCGTAAAGGCTCTCAGGTCTATATCGAAGGCGCCCTGCAGACCCGCAAATGGACCGACCAGGCCGGCGTGGAAAAATACACCACCGAAGTGGTGGTGAACGTCGGCGGCACCATGCAGATGCTGGGTGGCCGTGGCCAGGGCGGCGGCGCACCGGCAGGCGGCGGCCAGGGCGGCAGCAACAACAATAACAACGGCTGGGGCCAGCCACAGCAGCCACAGGGCGGCAACCAGTTCAGCGGCGGCGCGCAGCAGTCTCGCCCGCAGCAGCAGCCACAGCAGAACAGCGCACCGGCGAACAATGAACCGCCGATGGACTTTGATGACGATATTCCGTTCTGAGGCTGAATGTCGTTCAGACTGACTGTTGTGCCGCTTCAGGTACAACAATCGAAAGGGGCCTGATGGCCCCTTTTTAGTGGATGACGACTGGCCGTGGCGGGCTCCCCGGCCTCTCACATGCCACCGACTGCGGTAGCACTTACATCCAGTCGGCGACGATCTTCTGGTATTCGCCGGTGGCGCGGGCCAGATGCAACCACTGGTCGACGTAAAGCTTCCAGCTGATATCGTCGGTCGGCAGCATGTAAGACTTCTCGCCATACTGCATCGGTTTATCCGGATTCACCGCGCAAAGTGCAGGGTGCGACTTCTTCTGATACAGCGCTTCAGACGCCTCGGTGATCATCACATCGGCCTTTTTATCGACCAGCTGCTGGAAGATACCGGCGTTATCGTGCGACAGGATCAGCGTACTTTTCGGTAAAAAGGCGTGTGCGAACGCCTCGTTGGTGCCGCCCGCAGGCTCGATCAGACGCACTGAAGGCTGGTTGATCTGCGCAATCGTCTGATATTTTTTCACATCCTCGCAGCGTACCAGCGGGATCTTACCGTCCACGTCGATCTTTTCCGCGAAGAAAGCCTGCTTCTGACGCGCCAGCGTGACCGAAATCCCGCCCATCGCGATATCGCACTTGCCCGCCACCAGATCCGGTGTCAGGGTTTTCCACGTCGACTTCACGAAGTTAACCTTTACACCGAGGCTTTTCGCCAGCGATTCTGCCATCGACGTATCAATTCCTTCATAACTACCGTCGGGTTTGAGAAAGGTGTAAGGCTTGTAATCACCGGTGGTGCAGACGTTTAACGTGCCCTGTTTAACCACGGTTTGCAGATGTGATTCTGCGCTGGCGCTCCCGGCGGCTGCCAGTAACAGCAAAGGTAATAGTTTTTTCATTTTGTTCCTGTCTCAGAGGTGGCTGGTTTCAACAATTTTGCCTGTTGGTTCGGTGTTTTTCTTTTTTCTTAACTGATAGCTCACGGTCAGCACCAGCAGCCAGACGGGGATCAGCCAGACTGAAATCTCAATGCCCGGGGTCATCAGCATAATCACCAGAATAGCGGCCAGGAACAGCAGGCACAGGATATTGGTCAGTGGATAACCCAGGCTGGCGAAATGAGTTTTTTGTCTGGCGGCGTGCATGGCGCGGCGGAATTTCAGGTGGGTGATGCTAATCATCGCCCAGTTGATCACCAGCGCAGAGACCACCAGCGACATCAGCAGTCCAAAGGCCTTGCCCGGCATCAGATAGTTGAGCAGCACGCAGAGCGCGGTAACCAGCGCCGAGACGCTGAGTGCGTTAAAAGGAATGCCGCGACGGTTAATTTTTAACAGGGAGGCCGGGGCGTTACCCTGTTTCGCCAGGCCAAACAGCATACGGCTGTTGCTGAACACGCAGCTGTTATACACGGACAGGGCAGCCGAAAGTACCACTGCGTTAAGCAGCGTGGCCACCAGATTGCTGTCGAGGGCGTGGAAAATCAGTACGAACGGGCTGCCGCCTTCGATCACTTTCTGCCACGGATAGAGCGACAGCAGCACCGCCAGCGCGCCGACATAGAACAGCAGGATGCGATAGATCACCTGATTGGTGGCTTTCGGAATGCTGTGCTGTGGATTGTCGGCCTCGGCGGCGGTAATGCCGATCAGCTCAAGCCCACCGAATGAGAACATGATCACCGCCATCGCCATCACCAGCCCTTTGATGCCGTTAGGGAAAAATCCGCCATACTGCCACAGGTTGGCGACGCTCGCCTCCGGGCCGCCGTGACCGCTGGCCAGCAGCCAGGCACCGAAGCCGATCATACCGACAATCGCCGCGACTTTAATGATTGAGAACCAGAACTCGACCTCACCGTAGATTTTCACGCTGGTCATATTGATAACGTTGATGGCGATAAAGAACACCCCGGCAGAGACCCAGGTCGGGATTTCCGGCCACCAGTACTGCACGTAAATCCCGACCGCGGTGAGCTCGGCCATGCTGACCAGCACATACAGCACCCAGTAGTTCCAGCCCGACACGAAACCGGCAAAGCGGCCCCAGTACTGGCTGGCGAAATGACTGAAGGATCCGGCGACCGGCTCGTGCACCACCATCTCGCCGAGCTGGCGCATAATAAAGAAGGCGATCGTGCCGGCAATGGCGTAACCGAGCAGCACCGACGGGCCGGCCATTTTTATGGTTTGTGCAATACCGAGAAACAGCCCGGTGCCGATGGCGCCTCCCAGCGCTATCAGCTGAATATGGCGATTTTTCAAACCTCTTTGCAGCTGACCTGCTGACTGACTGGTGCCCATACGTCTTTCCCCAAAGGTATCGATAATTGTCTGCAGGAGAATTTGCAATTCCCAGGCCAGCGCAGAATTATTCAGTAATCGTTTTGACTCAAGGCGATGAAAAACAGAGAGAATTATTTTTTTCTGTCAATTCACAGGATATGCATTACACAGGGATTTGGTTCTGATGCTGTGCTTTTTTCCGTATTTATATGCACGAATCGAGCGGTTGATGCCTCTTTAATGACTGATGTGAACCATAAAGGTGCAATAGGGTGTGCAAGCGCGGCTGCTGCAATAACAAGCACCTTTAGGTAATTTATGGAAAATAATTCTGATAAGTTGAGTTCTTCTTATCTTCAGGAGCAGGGATGATGAAACAGAGTCAGAGTACGCCCACGCCGCACGATGCGACCTTCCGACAGTATTTGTCCGATCCCGATGTTGCCCGGGACTTTATTGCGCTGCATCTACCTGCCCGGCTGCAGGAAATGTGCGATCTCAGCACTCTCCGGCTGGAACAGGGTTCCTTCGTCGATGAGGATTTGCGATCCTGTTTCAGCGATGTGCTCTACAGCCTTAAAACCATCGCCGGAGATAGCTACATTCAGGTGCTGATCGAACACCAGAGCACACCGGATAAACATATGGCTTTCCGGTTAATGCGTTACGCGGTTGCCGCGATGCAGCGCCATCTTGATGCCGGTAATAAGTACTTACCGCTGGTGATCCCCATCCTGTTTTATGCCGGTAAGCGTAAGGGCTACCCTCACTCGACTAAGTGGCTGGATGAGTTTCGCCACCCCGATGTGGCAGAACAGCTCTACAACTGCGCTTTTCCGCTGGTGGATGTGACGGTGATTCCGGACGATGAAATCATGCACCATCGCCGCATGGCTGCGCTGACGCTGATACTGAAACATGCGCAGCAGCGTGACCTCCTGACGCTTATTGACCGGCTGACCACCGTCATCCAGTCCAGCCTGCTCAGCAGGGAGCAGTTCAGGCTGTTAATCAGCTATATGATTAAAATGGGTAAGTCGACTGATGCACAGGCCGTATTAGCTGAACTGAAGCGGCGGATGCCGCAACGAGGTGATGAAATGATGACGCTTGCTGAGCAATTTGAACTTACTGGCTATCAGAAAGGCATAGCGAATGGGGTAGAGGAAGGGATTGAGAAAGGGATAGAGAAAGGGATAGAGAAAGGGATAGAGAAAGGGATAGAGAAAGGAATTAAAGAAGGCCAGCACCTGGCTCAGTTAGGCATTGCCCGAACAATGTTACAGATGGGACTGGATGAGGGAACTATCCTGCAAGCCACCGGACTGGCGCAAGACGCGCTGGACGGACTCGTTGAGCAGCACGCGGGTTAAGCCGCCGACTGCTCGCCTCGTCGACGCTGTACTCCTGATCCGGTCGCCGGGTACGGATAACTGACGCCTTAAGACAATTTTGTGGCAGACTGCTGCACCGTCCGGCGGAGTGTGCCGGGCGGTGATAAGGGCGTGCGCCCTTCATGAATGCCAGCTGCGCCGCGCTGCCTCTGAGGTTTGCCCGGTCCGGTCGGCATTTACGGTATAACCGATCTGCAGCCGCCAGGCTTTGACGGCGTCTGCGGCATGGCAGTGAGATGTCTCCGTGACTACAACAACCCATCAGTTAACCCGCCACGACTACAAGATGATCGGCCTGTCGCTGTTAGGCGGGGCGCTTGAAGTGTTCGACTTCATTATTTTTGTTTTCCTGTCTGCGGTGATCGCCGACGTTTTCTTCCCCGCCGATACGCCGGAGTGGGTGCGCCTGCTGCAGAGCATGACTATCTTCTCGGTGGGCTATCTGGCCCGCCCGCTCGGCGGCCTGCTGATTGCCCACTATGCCGATCGCTACGGCCGCAAGCGGATGTTCAACTTCACCGTGCTGTTTATGGCGCTGCCCTGCCTGGCGATGGGGCTGCTACCGGGCTATGCGCAGATCGGCTACTGGGCGCCGCTGCTGCTGCTGCTGGCACGCATTATTCAGGGCGCCGCGCTGGGTGGCGAAGTGCCGAATGCCTGGGTGTTTGTTGCCGAGCACACGCCTGCCAGGCACCGTGGTCTGGCGCTGGGTATGCTGCAGGCCGGGCTGACCTTCGGCTATATGCTGGCGGCGCTGACCGTTACCCTGATCACCACGCTGTTCAGCGCCGACGAGATGCGCGACTGGGCGTGGCGCATTCCGTTTATCGTCGGTGGCCT